>JAUXOE010000193.1 GCA_030682415.1 Parvibaculum sp. | reverse complement strand
TCCTCGAGCGCGACGGCGGTGACCGGAAAATCGTCACGGCCCTCGATCGATGTCGACGGACCGCCGGGATGGCGCCAGTTGGCGCCGGGGATGTATTGCCACCATTGCGAAATATCGCCCATGCCGTCGACATTGTTGGGCATGATGAAGACGACGGCGCCGGGCTTCTGCATTTCAGGCGGCAGGTGCGGATGCAGCGCTGCGTCGACCGGACGCTCGGCGACCGTCACATAGCCGGTCGCGGCGATGAAAGTCGCAAAGTCGCGATTGGTGACCTCGGTGCGGTCGATCCAGAAGCCATCGACCGCGACGGTGCGCAGCGGTCCTTCTTCGGGATAGACCGTATCGCCCATCGCAAAGGTTCCGGGGCGCACCCAGACCATGCCGGGATGCGGGCCCTTGCCAGGCAACGATGCGAGGCAGCGCGACGGCTCGGCGGCGGCCATGCGCGCGGACTTCGTGCCGCCCAGCAACCACAGCGCCGTCGCCGCGGCGGCCGCGACAAGCACGGCCGCCAGCAAGGACAGTGCGACGGTTCTAGTTCGCCCAGTAAACATATTCGTCGTCCGGTCCGCGCGGCGCGCCGCCCAGCGGCCGGTCGATCATCACCGGCGCCTCGATCAGCGAGGGCCAGATCGGCTCGGATTGCTCGCCGTCGATTTCGTTCAGCAACGCGATCATTTCAGCGAGTTTAGCGGGTTCGGATTCCGAAAGATCGTTTTTCTCGGTCGGATCGACGGCGAGGTTGAAAAGCCATATGCGCTGCGGCCGCTCGGAGAGCTGCAGCTTCCAGCCGTCCTTCAGCACGGCCTTGTAGTGGCCCGAGCGCCAGAAGAGCGGACGGTCCGGCGGCGGCGCTTCGCCGCGCACCAGCGGCACCAGATCGACGCCATCGACAATGCGGTCGGTGCGCGGGCTGACGCCCGCGGCGGCGGCGGCCGTGGTGAAGATGTCGACATGCGCGGCCGGGCCGTCATAGGTGCTGCCGGCCGGGATGCGCGCCGGCCATTGCATGAAATAGGGTACGTGAATGCCACCCTCGAAGAAGGTGATCTTCCAGCCGCGATAGGGCTTGTTCAGGTCCGGCAGGCCGACATAGTTGGCGCCGCCATTGTCGCTGGTGAAGATCACGATGGTGTTTTCCTCCAGCCCATTCTCGCGCAGGGCTTCCATGACTTTCTTCACGCCGCGGTCGAGGGCGACGATCATGGCGGCATAGACGCGCTCAGTGTGGTTTTCGATGTGGGACAGCGCGTCGTAGTCGGACTTCAGCGCCTGCAGCGGCGTGTGCGGCGCGTTGTAGGAGAGATACATGAAGAAGGGGCGGTTGCGGTTGGCATGGATCGCCTTGACCGCCTCGTCGGTCAGGTAGTCGGTCATGTAGTGCGACGGCGCGAAGCGCTGCGAACCGTTGAACTGCACGGCGAAGGGCAGATTGGCCCAGAGGAACTGGTCGATCGGGTCGAAGTCCTGCTTCGAGTTGACGACGTTGGGATCGTTGACCGGCAGGAACAAGGCCGCGCCGGGCATGAAGCCCAGCGCCTCGTCGAAGCCGCGCTTGTCGGGCCGCGAGGTTTCGGTGCCACCCAGATGCCATTTGCCGAGCATCAAGGTGCGGTAGCCCGCGCTCTGCAAGGCTTCGGCGATGGTGATTTCGTCGGCCGGCAAGGTCATCGCATCGGGTTCGGGGACCTGCGGCTCGCGGTCGGCGAAATAGACCGCGCCGGCATCGCGATTGAAGCGCGCAATGTTTTTGGCGAAGGCCTTGGGGGCGGGCGTGAATTCGAAGCCGAAGCGGGTGGCGAAGCGCCCGGTCATGATGGCGGCGCGCGACGGCGCGCAAGTGGCGTTGCCGGCATAGCCGTTGGTGAAGGTAACGCCGTTCTTTGCGATGGCATCGATATGCGGCGTCGGCACGGTGCCGCCGGCCAGGCCGCCATGGAGCGACAATTCATTGAAGCCCATGTCGTCGACCAGAATGACGACGATGTTGGGGGCGCGCTCCGACGGGGCTTGCGCGGGTTCGGCCGGGCCTTCCTGCCAGGCAATTTCAACGTTCGGTCCGATCGGGCTGCGCCAAGCGTCGATCAGACCCGGAATGTAGATCCTGTAGCGGCTCAGCAGCACGCCCGCAACGATGACGACAACCGCCAGCCCGGCCAGAACGCCGATGCCGCGTTTTCCGATTTTCATGTTGAGTTCCCCCCGCCCGGCTTGTGCCCGGCGTACTTTTAATGCATGCCATTAATTAATATATCGGTGAACACGCCGAAAGGCAAGCGGGCCCCGCAGGGCCCGCCATTGTCGATCCGCCGTTGTGAGTCGATGAACTCAATCGGCCATTTTGACGCCGAAAGGCGCCGCCGGCGCTTTAGCCGCCGGCCACCGCCGCTTTGCGGCGAAAGGGCGCGGTTGTGGCGCCTCATCCAGGAAATCGCGGATCAGCGGGATGACTTCGCTGGCGCGCGAGACCAGGAAGAGATGACCGCCCTTGACGATTTCGAGGCGGGCGCCGGGAATGATCTGGGCCAGAAAGCGGCCATTGATCAGCGGCACGATCTGGTCGTTGTCGCCGGCCAGCACCAGCGTCGGTTGTTTCAGGAAAGGCAGGAAGGGAACGCTGGTCCAGCCGATGCCGGCCAGCAGCTGGTAGAAATAGCCGCGGATCGTCGGCGCGCGCAGGCGGCTCGAATGATCCGGCGCCTCGGCGCTTTCGTCGCCATAGAGCATTTCGAAATGCTTCATCAGATAGGCGGGATCCATATAGCGGCGCGGATGGGCGAGTTTCATCAGCGCTTTCGGATTTCCCGGCACCATCAAGGAACCGGCGGAGGTCGCACAGAGAATAAGCCGGTGGACACGCGCGCCGAACTGAAAGGCGAATTGCTGCGCCATCGCGCCGCCCCAGGAGACGCCCATCACGTCGACTTCGTCGTAGCCGAGCTCATCGAGAATGGCCGCCACCATGCGCGCCAGATGCCAGGGACGATAAGGAATGCCCGCCGCCGCCGAACCACCGACGCCGGGCGCGTCGAAGGCAATGATGTCGCGGTCGGTCAACGCTTCCGCCAATGGCGCGATCAGCTCGATATTGGCGCCGATGCCGTTGAAGAAGAGAAGCGGGCGGCTCGTTGCCTTGCCCTTTCCCTCGCCGTGCCAAACCGCGGTGCGCAGGATGTTCGATCCCGCTCTGATGTCACGGTAACGGGGCTTTCTTTCTGTCATCACAGCTCCGACTGAAGGGCACCATGCCCATTGCCCGCTTGCGGGCGACTCAACAGCGACTCAACAATGAGCGCTCAGTCTAATACAAAGTGTGTACGCCTAGCCCAATACATAGGTACCCGGCGCGGCTTCCATAGGCTTGTATTTGCGATTCCCGAGTTTTTTCGGCGCCGGAATCGTCTCGCCCGAACGTTGACCGAGCCAGGTTGCCCAGCGTTCCCACCAGGATCCCATGACTTCCGAGGCGCCGGCCGCCCATTCGTCGGCGGTGTCCGGCAGTTTATCGTTAACGAAGTATTTCGCCTTCGGGTTGCCGGGCGGATTGAGGATCGCCTGGATGTGGCCGCTGTTCGACAGCACGAACTCTCTCTTGCCGCCCAGCATTTTCGTCGTGCGGTAACAGGCCTTCCAGGGCGTGATGTGATCGGTGACGCCGCCGACGATGAAGGCGTCGATGTCGACCTTTCCGAGGTCGATCGGATGGCCGAGAATTTCCTCCTTGCCCGGATTGGCGAAGGGCTGTGTTTCATAGAGCGACAGATAGTCCGAATGCAGGCCGGCGGTGAGGTTGGTCGAATCGTTGTTCCAGAAGAGCACGTCGAAGGCCGGCGGCTTCTGGCCATGGAGGTAGTTGTTGACGACGTAGTTCCAGATCAGATCGTTGGGCCGCAACCAGGCAAAGACGCGCGACAGGTCGGAGCCCGCCAGCACGCCTTTTTTCGCCGATCGTTTTCGCGCCATTTCGATGCCGCGCTTGGTGACCAGCACACCGACATCGCTGTCTTCCATGCGCGGATCGAGGACGCAGACCCAGAAGGTGACCGAGTTGACGCGCGTGTCGCCGGTGGCCGAAAGATGGCTCAAGAGCGTCGCCGTGGTGATGCCGCCGGAGCAACCGCCGGAGATGTTGAGCTTTTCGCTGTCGGTGATCGAGCAGACGACGCCGATGACGTCGACCAGCGCCGAGACGTAATCCGCCAGGCCCCAGTCGCGATGCTCCGGGCCCGGATTGCGCCAGCTGACGACGAAAACCTGATAGCCCTGATGCACCAGATATTGCGACATGCTCTTTTCGGGCGTCAGATCGAGCACATAATACTTGTTGATCTGCGGCGGCACGAAGAGCAGCGGCACCGCATGGACGGTGTCGGTTTTCGGCGTGTATTGCAGCAGTTCCAGCATTTCGGTGCGATAGACGACCGCGCCTTCGGTGGTGGCCAGATTGCCGCCGACCTTGAACGGCGACTTGTCGACCTGCGAGGGCATGCCGTGATTGTTGCGCAGATCGTCGATGGCGTTGCGGAAGCCCTGGACCAGCGACGAACCGCCGGTGTCGAGGGCGAGTTTCACGGCGGAAGGATTGCCGACCAGCGTATTCGTCGGCGCGACGGCATCAATCATGATGTCGGCAACCAGCATGGCGCGGCCATGTTCGATCGGATCGAGATCGAGCGAGCGGATGAAACCATGCACTTCCGTCTGGAAGGCCAGCCAGCCCTGCATCATGCGGCGATAGACCGGACTCTTCTGCCAGGCCTGATCGACGAAGCGGCGATCCTTGGGCTGGGGCGCGAATTTGCCCTCGCCGGCCACAATGTCGACCACGTTGCGGCCGAAGGAGCCTATATGCTGCATGACGGTGAAGGGCTGACGCGCCGCGCCGCCCAGGATCGAACCGATGGCCGCGAACACATCCTCGCGGCTTATGCCGACAATCGGACTCAGAACATTCGGCGTTTCGGCGGCTTCCTCGCCGATGCCCGCACCAATATCGTCGCGACGCTTCGACATGCGTCCTCCTCCCCAGCTGACGTTTCTGGCCTACCCGCCTTCCCTCCCCGGAAGGCGCCTTATTGGGCAGGCATTCCCGTTGCGCATGCGCAACAGCGAGATATGATGCGCCGCCGAAGAAGGCGCGGCAAGGGGTTCATCGCAGGACCGATGGCCTGAATCGGCGAATTTTCGTATTCTCCCGACGTCCGAACGGTCGTGCGATGCGGGCGGCGCCAAGCGCGTATGTTGCAATGCAGGGGCACGGTGTGGACAGACGACGGAAAATCATTCTTCACATCGGCGCCGGCAAGACCGGCAGTTCGGCGATCCAGGATTTCCTCAATCTCAATGTCGATGCCCTGCGCCGGGAAGGCATTGTCGTTCCGGACAACGATCTCAATCTCAGCGGGCGCATATATGGCAATCACGTCCGGGTGTTTCGCGAGTGGAACGACGATCCGGCCGCCGGCCGCCAAGCGCTCGAGGCCGCCATCGCGGCGCTGTTCGAGAAGGCGGGCGATGCCTCGACGATAGTGATCAGCGCCGAGAACCTGGCCTCCTATGGCGCAGGTCCCTCGCTGTTCGAGGGATTGGTCAAAGATCACGATATCGAAGCGATCCTCTATATCCGGCGGCAGGACGAATTCATCCTGTCGGCCTGGCAACAATGGAACGCCAAGGTGCAGGAAGATTTTCTGGCGTGGCTCATCGCTGTGGTCGGCATACTCGGCAACTGGCAGGCCTATCTGGTCAACTGGGAGAAAGTCATTCCGCGCGCCAGTATCAGGGTACGGATATTCGACCGTGCGCAGCTCAAGGACGGCGACGTCATTGCCGATTTCTTCGGTCTGCTGGGTCTTGCCGCCCCATTCGACTCCTTCGCCTATCCGGAACGGCAAGCCAATCCGAGCTTCGCGGATGCCATCATGGAAATGGTCAAGGGCAACAAGCGGATTTTCAGAGACGCCCATGACAACCGGTTTCAGGAATTCGTGCATGACATCACCGGAAACCGGTATGTCAAGAACAGCAAGGAATCGATGCTGACATCGGCGCAACGCCGGGCGATTGTCGCAAAGTACGCTTCGTCCAATCTCTGGGTGAAGAAAGTCTATTTTGCAGGCAAGAAAGACGGCTTGTTCGCACCGATCAAGGACGATGCCTATTTCCTGCCCGACGCGAAGACGATGTTACGTCAGCAATTGGGTTTCCTCGTCGCCATCGTCCTCGGCGTGTACCAGTGGAGAAAAAATCCAAAAAAGGGTCGTGGCAGAAGACGCCCCTGAATGCCGTTTGACCGACGGCGCTCAAACCGAGCGCCGCGGACCACCTGCTACCGTCAAGAGACATACGATGCGCCAGAAACTGTTCATTCATATCGGCCCGCATAAAACAGGCACTTCGTCGTTGCAGAGATTTCTCTTCAACAACCAGAAAGAGCTGCTGAAGCGCGGCGTCTTCTATCCGATCGCAGGTCTCGGCGCGCGGCACGCGCAACACCGATTTGCCTTCTCGATCCGGGGTAAACTCGATCCGAAGGACCGGACCGTGCCCACGCGCGAAGCAGAACTCGAGCCTCTTTTCGCGGACATCCGATCATCCGGCGCCGACACAGCGATCCTGTCGAGCGAGGCGTTTTTCGCGACCGGCGAGGCGGAAATCCGGATTCTGCATAGCTGCGTACGTGAATTCGACACGGTTGTCGTGTTCTACGCACGACGGCAGGACGAAGGGTACATATCGAGCTACACACAACGCTCGAAGAGCTCAACCAATCGCCACACGCATCCGATCCACGTCCATCTTGGCAATCCGGTCAAAATGGGTCACGACCTCGACATTCACGGGCACGCGGCGAGTTGGGCCAGGGTGTTTGGCAAAGAGAATGTCGTGGCGCGGCTTTACAGCAAGAACATCAATGTACCGGAAGACTTTTTGCACTGCATTGACGAACGCCGGGGCAAGGGCCCGGTCCTGACCTCTGCGATGCACCAGTTCACGACCGACAAGAGCTACAATCTCAGCCCGTCGCTGGAGGCGACGGAAATGACGCGCCTGTTCAAGATGCAATGCGAAGACCACGACCAGCGTCGCATGGCGTTCAAGCTTCTCTCCAAGCATCTGGAGAACGGCCGCCCCGCGGCGAAGCTGCTTTCCACGGCGGACCGCCGCGCGATCCTCGAATTCTTCAGGAGCTCGAACGAGAAATTGTTCCGCGAATTCTTTGCATCCGAAAACAAATTCACGCCCGAGCAGTTGCTGCAAGGGCCCGAAACACAACGCGAGAGCCTGACGATCGAGGACACGACGAAAGTCATCGTCGATCTGATCGCCAAGCAATCTGCAGCGAAGCGCCGAAGCGTCGGTGGGCGACTGCGCCGTGCTGCCAATCGAACCGCCCGAGTCCTCGGGCTCGCGCGCCGCATCTAGCTGGCCGAGCAGCCGTCGCGGCACCATATATTGACACTATAATTGCCAATATATAGGTTTTCGCCATGCTGGCGCGTCGCCACATGGACATTTTTGCGCGGCCATGTGTGCGCGGACGGTGCTGGAAGCCCTGCGGCGCAAGTGACATCATCTGCGTTATCGCCACGTTCGACGCCGAAAGGACAGCAAATGACTGCAGCGACACAGGATTTCATCGTCAACCGTGCCGACCTTGCCCAGACCAAATGGGTCAGCGGCCCCGCACCGGCCGAGGTTGCCCTCGATGAAGGTCAGGTGCTGGCCGAAATCGAAAAATTCGCCTTCACCGCCAACAACATCACCTATGCGGTGGCTGGCGACATGCTGAACTACTGGTCGTTCTTTCCGGCCGAAGCCGGCTGGGGACGGATTCCCGTTTGGGGCTATGCGACGGTGGTGCGTTCGCGGTCGAAGGAGATCGTCGAGGGCGAGCGCCTCTATGGCTATTTCCCGATGTCGTCGCATCTCGTGATGCAGCCCGAGAAGGTGACGCCCGGGTCGTTCCTCGATCTCTACAAGCAGCGGCGCGAATTGCATCCCGTCTACAACACCTATACGCGGCTGAAGACGGACAAGGCCGCGCCGCCGGCCTTCGACGACCTCCGGCCGATCCTCAATCCGCTCTATACGACATCATTCCTGATCGACGACTGGCTTGCCGACAATGATTTCTTCGGCGCCAAACAAGCGGTGCTGCTGAGCGCATCGTCCAAGACCGGGTTCGGGCTCGCCTTCGGACTTTCGCAGCGGCGGCCGCAGGGACCGGAGGTGGTCGGGCTGACTTCCGCCGGAAACCTTGCCTTTGTCGAAAGCCTCGGTTGCTACGACCGCGCGCTGACCTACGACAAGATCGCGACCCTGGATGCAAGCAAACCGGCGCTGGTGGTCGACTTTGCCGGCAATGGCGAGGTGCTGGCCGCCGTTCACAATCATTTCGGCGACAAGCTCGTGGAGAGCACACAGGTGGGTCTGTCGCATTGGGACGCGCCGCGGGTGTCCGGCGCTTTGCCAGGCGCCAAGCCGCAT
>JAUXOE010000190.1 GCA_030682415.1 Parvibaculum sp. | reverse complement strand
CCGGCTGATCGAGCTCGACCTCTGGGAAATCTCGGTCGTGACCTTTCCGATGCTGCCGGCGGCGCGGATCAGCGCCGTCAAGCGCCTGCCGCCGCCCGATGCGGCGCTGGTCCGCGCCTTGCGCGCGGCGGCGCGACTTTTTCGAAGCTGAAGTTTCACCCCCCGAACGGAGACGATCCATGTCCCACTGGAACGACGATCTGCCGCGCATCGGCGCGGCGCTGAAGGAAGCCGAAAGCAAAAGCGCCGAAGCGCCGGCGGCGCCGGCCGCGGCGGAAGTGCGCGAGGCGATGGACGAGCTGATGTCGTCCTTCGAGGCCTTCAAGGAGACCAATGACGAACGCCTGGGCGATATCGAGCGCAAGCTGGCCGCCGATCCGCTGACGGAAGAAAAGCTTGCCCGCCTCGACAGCGCGCTCGACCGGCAGACCAAAAAACTCGAGGCGCTGGCGCTGGCCGCCCAACGCCCCGAACTGGGCGGCGAACGCGCCGGGCCGGCGGCGGCGCGCGAACACAAGGCCGCCTTCGAGACTTACGTCCGCAAGGGTGAGGCGCATCAGCTGCGCGGGCTCGAGGCCAAGGCCTTGTCGGCGCAATCCGATCCCGATGGCGGCTATCTGGTGCCGGCCGAAACCGAACGCGCGATCGAACGGCTGGTGTCGGAAGCCTCGCCGATCCGCGCCATTGCCGGTATCCGCAAGATCGGCGCGGCAAGCTTCAAGAAGCCGTTTGCGACCGGCGGCGCGCAGACGGGCTGGGTTGGCGAAACGGAAGCGCGGCCGCAGACCGCGACGCCGACCCTTGCCGAAATCGAGTTTCCGGCGATGGAGCTTTATGCGATGCCGGCGGCGACGCCGACGCTGCTCGACGACGCGGCGGTCAATATCGATCAGTGGCTGGCCGAAGAAGTGCAGACGGCCTTTGTCGAACAGGAGGGTGCGGCCTTCATCCATGGCGACGGCGTCAAGAAACCGCGCGGCTTTCTCGATTACGATCAGGTGGCCGACGGCGCCTGGGAATGGGGCAAGCTCGGCTTCATCGCGACGGGGAGCGCCGGCGCCTTCCCGGCCTCCAACCCGGCCGACAAGCTGATCGATCTCGTCTATGCGCTGAAATCCGGCTATCGCGCCGGCGGCCGCTTCGTGATGAACCGCACGACGCAGGCGACGATCCGCAAGTTCAAGGATGCCGAGGGCAATTATCTCTGGCAGCCGGCGCTGGCGGCCGGCCAGCCGCCGACGCTGCTCAACTATCCGGTGACGGAAGCCGAAGAGATGCCCTCGATCGGCGCCGGTGAAACCGCGATCGCCTTCGGCGATTTCCGCCGCGGCTATCTGATCGTCGACCGGCTTGGCGTGCGCGTGCTGCGCGATCCCTACAGCGCCAAGCCCTATGTGCTGTTCTATACAACGAAGCGCGTCGGCGGCGGGGTGCAGAATTTCGAGGCGATCAAGCTGCTGAAATTCGCGGCCTGAGGAGGGAACGATGCACGACATTCACAACAATATCGCCACGGTGCAGACGCTCGATCCGGCCGTCACCACCGCATCGCGCTTCGGCGCCCCCATCGACCGCCGCGGTTTTGCGGCGGTCGAACACATCGTCTGTATCGGCGCCAGCGCCGAGACGCTGTCGCCGTCGCTTTCGATCGCCTGCGTCCTCGAACAGTCGGAGAATGGCGGCGACTGGCAGCCGGTGACGGCGGCGCATGAGGTGCTGGGCGGGCCTGTCGGCGCGGGCGGCGTCTTTGCCACCATCGACGATGTGGCGGGCGACCAGCGCGACTACCGCATCGGCTATGTCGGCCCGGCGCGCTACAGCCGCGTGGCGGTGGTGCTGACCGGCACGCATGAAGAGGGCACGCCGATCGCCGCGCTGGCGCTGCTCGCCCATGCGCAGCTGAAGCCGGTGTGAGGGCGGGGTTTTTCTTCTTCCGCTCTCAAAGGGTGAGGTGAAGGGAAGAAGAAGGGTTCACGCGGAGGCGCGGAGCCGCGGAGAGAAGAAAGATTATTGCGCCTTCGGCGCGAAGCGCCAGGAAACATTCCCTGTACCGCTGCTTGAAATTTTCCTGCTTCCTTCTCCGCGTCTCCGCGCCTCCGCGTGCAAAATCTTCACCTTGCCACGGGCCGCAATGGTCCATGTCCCGGCTTGCGCCGGGATGACACTGAATTTTTCTGATCTCCCGGAAAGAAATCCCCATGCCCCTGATCCTTCTCTCAGGCCCGGCCGAAGAGCCGGTGACGCTGGCGGAAGCGCGTGCGCAGTTGCGTCTCGACGGGACCGAGGAGAATGCGCTGGTCGAGGCGCTGATCGCGGCGGCGCGCGCCGCACTCGAGGCCGAGACGCGGCGCGCTTTCGTGACGCAGAGCTGGCGGCTGACGCTCGACGCCTGGCCGCCAGGCGCGGTGATGCTGCCGCTGGCGCCGGTGCAGGATGTGACGTCGGTGGCGGTTGCGGACGCGGCGGTCGCGATGGCGACCCTCGATGCGGCGCTTTATGAAACGGCGCTGGCCGGCGATGCGCCGCGCCTCGCGCCGACTGAGGCCTGGCCGCAACCGGCAACAAGGCTGGCCGGCATCGAGATCGATTTCACCGCCGGCTATGGCGCGGCCGCCGACGTGCCGCCGCCGCTGAAACAGGCGCTGTTGCTGCTGGTCGCGCATTGGTTCGAGCATCGCGAACCCATGGGCGCCGGGACCGAGCTGCCGCGCATGGTCACGGCGCTGGTCGCGCCCTGGCGGCGGGTGCGGCTGTGAGCGCGGGCGCGATGCGCGAACGCGTGACGCTGCAGGCACCGCTGCGGACGTCCGATGGCGCCGGCGGTGCCGTCGTGACCTGGAGCGATGTCGCGACCGTCTGGGCGCATGTGATGACGCGGGGCGGCGGCGAGCGCCCGGCCGGCGAGCGCATGGAGGCGCGGCGCGCCTTGCAGGTGATGATCCGCTATCGCAGCGGCGTGAGCGCCGACATGCGGCTCTTGTGGCAAGGGCGGGCGCTCGACATTCGCAGCGTCAGCGATATCGACGGCAAGCGGCACACGCTGCTGATCGATTGCGAGGAGGGCGGCACATGAGCGCCGACCTCGCGTTGCAGAAGGCCGTCTATGCGGCGCTTTCCGCCGACACCGTGCTGGCGGCGCTGGTCGCCGCGCGCATTTACGACAATCCGCCCGACGATGCGGGCTTTCCCTATCTGACGCTGGGCGAAAACGAGATGCGCGACTGGAGCACCGGCGA
>JAUXOE010000164.1 GCA_030682415.1 Parvibaculum sp. | reverse complement strand
AACGGCTGACCGCGGGGCGCGGAAAAGGGCTCAGGCGCCGGCCATTTCCATCCATTCATCCTCGGTGATCGTCTCGATCCCGAGTTCGGCCGCCCTGGCGAGCTTGGACCCCGCCCCCGGCCCATGGACCACGAGGTCGGTCTTGGCCGAGACACTGCCGGCGACCTTGGCCCCCATCTGCTCGGCCCGCGCCTTGGCCTCCGAGCGGGTCATCCGCTCGAGCGAGCCGGTGAAGACGACGGTCTTGCCGGCGATGGGGGAGCCGGCCTCCCGCTCCGGCAGCGGCACACCCTCGACGCCGGCCTTGCGCAAGCCCGCCAGCACTTCGCGATTATGCGGTTCGTCGAAGAAGTCGGTGAGCGCCTCGGCCAGCACCTCGCCGATGCCGTCGATGGACAGAAGCTCGCTCCAGGCGTCGCCGTCGCGGCTTGCGGCGGCGCGCATCTGGGTCTCGAAATTGTCGAGCGTGCCGTAGCTGCGGGCCAGCAATCGCGCATTGGTTTCGCCGACATGGCGGATGCCGAGTGCGAAAATCAAACGGTCGAGATCGACCTTCCGCCGCGCCTCGATCGCCTCGAACAGGTTGCGCGCCGAGGTGTCGCCCCAGCCTTCGCGGTCCTTCAGCTTCTTGAGGCTCTTTCTGTCGCGCGCCTCGAGTGTGAAAATATCGTCAGGCCGCGCGATCAACCCGTCGGCATAAAAAGCCGCGATCTGCTTTTCGCCAAGGCCCTCGATGTCGAAGGCATTGCGCGACACGAAATGCCGCAGCCGCTCGACCGCCTGGGCCGGACAGACCAGACCGCCGGTGCAGCGCCGGTCGACATCGATCTTGCCGGTCTTCGGATTGACCTCGCGCACCGCATGGCTGCCGCATTCGGGGCAGGTTTCGGGAAAGACAAACTTCTTCTTGCCGCGCGGCCTGTCCTCGACCACGCGCACGATCTGCGGAATGACGTCGCCCGCCCGCTGCACCACCACCGTGTCGCCGGGGCGGACGCCGAGACGTTCGATCTCGTCCTGGTTGTGCAGCGTTGCATTGGAAACGACGACGCCGCCCACCGTCACCGGCGCGAGCCGCGCCACCGGCGTCAGCTTGCCGGTGCGGCCGACCTGGATTTCGATCTTCTCCAGCACCGTCATCGCCTGCTCGGCCGGAAACTTGTGCGCAATCGCCCAGCGGGGCGAGCGCGAAACGAAGCCGAGCCGGTTCTGCCAATCGAGGCGGTCGACCTTGTAGACGACGCCGTCAATGTCGTAGCCAAGGCGCGCGCGGCTTTCCTCGACCTCGCGATAGAAGCCGATCAGCTCCTCGACGCTGTCGCAGCGCCGGAACAGCGGATTGACCGCAAAGCCCCATTTGTCGAAAGTGTCGATGACGCCCGACTGCGTATCGGCCGGCAGCGCCGACACCTCGCCCCAAGTATAGGCGAAGAAACGCAAGGGCCGGCTGGCAGTGATTTTCGCATCGAGCTGGCGCAGCGAGCCCGCCGCCGCGTTGCGCGGATTGGCGAAAACCGGCTTTCCCGCCTCCTTCTGCCGTTCGTTGAGCGCCGCAAAGTCCTGATGGCTCATATAGACTTCGCCGCGGATTTCGACGATATCGGGGATGTTCTTTCCCTTCAGCGCCTTCGGCACGTCGACGATGGTCTTGAGGTTCTCGGTGACGTTCTCGCCTTCGCGGCCGTCGCCGCGCGTCGCGCCGAGTACGAATTTTCCCTTTTCATAGCGCAGCGCCGCCGACAGCCCGTCGATTTTCGGTTCGGCGGTGACGGCGAGTGTCTCGTCTTCCTTCAGATTGAGAAAGCGGCGCACACGAGCACAGAAATCGCGCACGTCGTCGTCGTTAAAGGCATTCGACAGGGACAGCATCGGCACCTTGTGGAGGACCTTGCCGAAACCTTCGGCCGGCGCCGCGCCGACGCGCTGCGAGGGACTGTCCTCGCGCACCAGCTCGGGATAGCGCTGCTCGATTTCCTCGTTGCGCCGCCGCAGCGCGTCGTAATCGGCATCCGAAATTTTCGGCGCATCCTTGCGATGATAGAGCTCGTCATGCGCGGCGATCTCGGCCGCCAGCCGCGCCAGCTCCTCCACCGCCTCTTCCATGGTGAGCTGCGCGACGGGCTTCAGTTCGGCGCCCGTACCGGCCTTTTCGGCGCCGCGTGTCACGGATGGCTCCCGATCAACCGGTCGGCGGCGGCACGCGCCTCGTCGGTAACGGTGGCGCCGGCCAGCATGCGGGCGATCTCCTCGCGGCGTTCGCCGGCATCGAGCGTTTCGATGCGCGTCGCCAGCCGCGCCGACTTGGCCGCGCCATTGGTGGCGCTTTTCGAGATCCGAAAATGATGCCGGGCCAGCGCCGCCACCTGCGGCGAATGGGTGACGACGATGACCTGCGCGGCCTTGGCCAGTTCGGCGAGACGCCGGCCCACCGCTTCGGCCACCGCGCCGCCGACACCGGAATCGACCTCGTCGAAAATCAGTGTCGGCGCGCTGCCGCGCGAGGCGAGCGCGACCTTCAGCGCCAGCACGAAACGTGACAACTCGCCGCCCGAGGCAATCTTGATCAGCGGCCCGAACGGCGCGCCGGGATTGGTCGAAATCAGGAACGACACGCGGTCGATGCCTTCCGGCCCGCCCTGCGCTTCCGGCAGCACATCGAGTTGCGTCTTGAACTGTGCCTTGTCGAGTTTCAGCGGCTTCAGCTCCTTCGCCACTTCCTTGTCGAGTTTCGCGGCGGCCTTTTGTCGCTCGGCCGACAACGCCCGC
>JAUXOE010000159.1 GCA_030682415.1 Parvibaculum sp. | reverse complement strand
TGGTATGTCCAGGCGCAAGGGCTGAAGTTCACGAGGTTCCGTACACTGACGGCCTTGTCGAAGGGCGAAACCCCCGGACCGGAATCATCGATCTCGAAGATCGTCGCCGCCAAGAAGATGCAGGATCTCGGCTCCTTCGGCATGGACCTGCAGGACATGGGCGGCGTCATCCGCGACCGCAAGATCTCGCCGGAAGAGGGTGCCTATACCGAACAATGGATCGGCGCGGCCGGCTACCGCATCGCTGGCGGCACCGACGAAATCCTGCGCAACATCGTCGCCGAACGCGTGCTGGGCCTGCCCCAGGACATCCGCGTCGACAAGGACCTCCCCTTCAACCAGGCCCCGAAGGGAAAATAATCTTCTGCGCAATCGCCTCCTTTCCCTCTCCCCCTCGGGGAGTGGGGTGAGAGGACACAAGAAAAGGTCCAGTGGACCTTTTCGTCCTCGAACGCGGCCGCAAGGCGGCCGTGGAAGGGTGAGGGGGCGCGCCACCCATCGACAAAAAGCCCGGGTCGAAAGACCCGGGCTTTTTCTTTCCGCCGCTGTCACCCGCGGGTTCGGAAATCCGCCGCGACCGCTGTTTTATGCACGCGGAGACGCGGAGGCGCGGAGAAGAACAGATTTTTGCACGCGAAGGCGCGAAGACGCGAAGACGCGAAGAAGAATGTGCACGCAGAGGCGCAGAGACGCAGAGAAGAAAAGGTTTGTTAGCGCTTCGCGCTGGAAGACTCTTCGCGCCGACCCGTCCGCCGAAGCTGCGAAGCAGCGTAGGAGGAAGGCGCAATCCTTTCTCTTCCTTCGCGTCTTCGCGCCTTCGCGTGCAAATCCTTCTCTTCTCTGCGTCTCTGCGCCTCTGCGTGAACCCCTTCTTCCTTCCCTTCTCCGCGCCTCCGCGTCTCCGCGTGCCAAACCTTCCTTCCTTCTCTTCCTTCAAGCCGCCGCCTCACAGCACCAGGAACAGCGCCGCCAGCACCAGCGCGAACAGCCAGCCCGTTTCCGCCACGATCAGCGCCACCGGCCGCCAGCCGACAGCGGCCAGTTCCCGGAACGAGGTCTTCATGCCGAGCGCCGCGATCGCGGTGACAAGGCACCAGCGCGACAGATCGGCACCGACGCTTGCCAGCGCGGCCGGCAGCAGGCCCGTGCTGTTGAGGCCGACCAGAAAGGCGAAGCCGAACAGGAACAGCGGCAGCGGCAGCCGCGCGCCCGCCGTCCCGCCGGCGCCGCGCGCCACGATCAGCGCGATGATGAAGACGACCGGCAGCAGCATCGCCACCCGCAGCAGCTTGACATAGGTCGACACGTCGCCGGCCTCGGCCGAAATCATGTAGCCGGCGCCCACCACCTGCGCCACGTCGTGGATCGTGCCGCCGAGAAAGATGCCGGCCTGCGTGTCGCTGAATCCCAGCATCGTGGCGATGGGCGGATAGAGCACCATCGCCACGGTCGACAGCGTCGTCACCGCCACCACGGTCAGGATCGTGTCGCGCTCCAGCGCCGGGTTGCGCGGCAGCACCGAGGAAATCGCCAGCGCCGCCGAGGCGCCGCAGATCGCGACCGAACCGCCCGACACGATGCCGAGCGTCGGCCGCAGCCCCATGAGCCGCGCCAGGCCCCAGCCGGCCAGGATCGTGCTGGCGACGCCAGCCACCACCATCAGCACCGGCCCGGGCCCGAGCCCGGCAATCTGCTCGATCGTGATCCGCACCCCCAGCAGCGCCACGCCGAGCCGCAGCACATTGCGCGCCGCGAATTCGATCCCGGCCACGCAGCGTCCTTCCTCATGCAGGAAGTGGAACGCCATGCCCAGCAGCAGCGCGAACAGCATCACCGGCGCGCCATAGCGCGTCGACAGCCAGGCCGAGGCGATGCCGATGGTCAGCGCCACCAGCAGCCCGGGATAGACCGCATGCACCAGCGCCCCGCCGGGCAGCCGGCGCAGCAGCGCCGGCACCGGCGATTTCTCGGCCTGCGCGATCCCTTCCATGCTGTCGAGCGAGGCCAGCTGGTCGAGCGTCGTCGGCTGCCCGGCCGCGCCGGCCAGTGCGGCGAGCCGGCGCCGCGCCTTTTCGAGTTCCTCTTCGTTCATCGCCCGGCTGTTCCCCGCTCTGGCCCCCGCTCTGGCCCCTGCCGCCGGCGGGCGCTGATCCCGCGCCCATCATCGAACCCCGCCGCCCCCCGCGGCAACGCCAAAATCGCCGCGCCCGCCGCCGCCGCCATCCACGTCTTCTCGCCGGCCAATCCTCAACCCCGCTACGCGCCGGACACGATCATCCGCCATTCGGCTTCATGGCTGCCGGCATGGTTCGCCATCCCGGGCTTTGTCAGGCATCCCCTCGGCTCGGCATAGCTGTCGATGCGGCGCTCCGGCTGTTCGTGCCACTGGATGTTGAACGCCCAGAGTTCCTTGAAGAAGTACAGCGACGAATAGGGCAGGTGGTCGTGAATCCACCAGGCGAGCTTCTGCCAGTCGCCGTCCTGCGCGAAGCGATCGAGGAAGGAGGGGACGACGATGCAGGCCGTCGCGCCCATATGGCCGCCGGCGTCCCTTTCATCCCAGATATGCGCGGCGTAATTCGCCTCGTTTGATGCGCAGGCATAGCCGGCCTTTCCCTGCCGCTGCATCGCGTTGCCGAGCGCGTTGACTTCCTTCGAGCGGTAGGCGGAGCGGATCGCGATCCGGCCGAACCTGTCCTGCAGCGGCTCCAGCAGCTCTTCGCAAAGCCGCGTTCCGGCGGCGATGGCCAGCGCCGGATCGTCCGGCACATTGGCCAGCCCGTGAATGGCGGCAATATCCGAAAACAGGAAGTCGCGCATGAAGAACGATCTGGAGAGGCGGTTGCGTCCGAACTCGGCCAGCGTGGCGACGCTTGTCGGTTTGCGCATGATCTGGCCTCCGGCTTCCGTGTCGAATGCGCAAACGCACAAGCATCCGCGTCGCGATGTGAAGATCAGGATGCACATCCGCTTCCGGCGATGCAATCGCCGCGTCCCGTTCGCATCGCACCTCGCTTTTGCCCCGGCATCGCCACAACCACAATTGTCATCGCGGGATTTGCCTGTCCCGGCGAAGGCCGGGATCACCGCGACCCACTCGCAGCGCCTCTTGCCGTCCCGTCCGCCGTAGCCTTGGCGAAGGCGGAAGCGCCAGCGCGGGCCATCAACTCCAACCCCAAAAACCGTCATGGCCCGCGCAGGCGGGCCATCCGCGTCTTTCTTTCGTGCAATCTTCAGTCACCTAATTTCAATTGCTGATGCCTGTGCGGAGACAAATGGCGTGATGAATACGCAATCGGCCGCAAAGCCGTGACCGCAGCTGACGGTTGCGCGTACAGCGTTGGTGAGTTGAAACTTGACACGTATCTCCGACGTGGAGTCGTCGATGACCGCCGATCCGGTGCTTTTCTGAACGATAAGTATATACTCGGCGCTATCCTGGTTCGATGCGACGTTTCTTCCAGAATCCAGAATAAAGGCATTTTGGAAGGCGTTGGGATTGACGAAATAGTCGGTACCGACTTCACCGGGCGTGTCGGTGGAGGAGATCGGTTCCCAGGAAAGCAGTCCCACGTTGTTTATATGAAGCTCAGCAAGCGTCAGGCCAATCGGTGCTTCGTCTGTACATTTGTTCGGCAGCACGCCGCTGCTGTATGTCCTCAGATCGTAGCTAAATGACGGCGGCTGACAGTGCTTGCCGAGATTGTAGCTGGATGGATCACCAGGGCTCCACGTTACACTGGCGCCAGTTCCGCCGATCACATCATTGCCGAATTTGAATAAAGCCGCGAATCTCACTGCCGATTTGATCAATCGGTAATTGTAGGGATAGGAGCCAAACTGTGGCGGAGAGATAGGCACTGATTGAGCTGTTCCGATCTGCAAATCGACATCCACCGGTGACTCCAGAATACTGTTGCAGCTGCTGAGGGCATGGGGGTCGGATGAGACGTCGGGAAAATTTTCGCAAAAGCCCAATTCCACTACCGAGATCACAAGACGGCTCGCATCAGCTTTGCAAATGGACAATCCCGGACCCGGAATCAAACCGTCGGGGCCCTCCACACAAGAAGCATTTGCCGTTTCAAGCGGCATGAAAGACAAACCCAGTACCAATCCGAGAATGCAAAGAGAAATTCTCATGCGGGTCAAACTCCCTCAAAGACCACGACAATGGTGCCACCGCCACCAGCTGGCCTCGCCACCTGTTTGATAATTCTGTTTTCGCGCCTCACCTTTTCAAAGCGCCGGTCGGAAACATCGCGGAAGGCGAACATCTCCGGTGAAACAAACAGATCTCTGTTGGAGTCGCCCGGCTTGTTAAACTCGAGCAAATTGAAGCTCAACGAAAAAAATCTTTGGTCGCGAAGGCTGTTGTAGTCGGTCGTTCCGACTTCCACGATAATACCCCACGGTAATTCCGATCGGAGGCTGTAAGATTGCCCCTTCAGGTCATGGTGTCCGTAGACGCCGTACCATTTAAAAGTCTTGGCATGGACCCTCGTCGTCGGGAGGTAGGGCAACGGAACGGCCAGTTCCGCGTCATAGCCATCCAGTGCCGTCTCCATCGAGCCATCGTTTCGGAAGCGATCGCCGGAGAGCGCCCAATAACCGTTGACCCTGACATCGCCGACGCCGGTCAGAAGCTCTCCGCCCAATCCCATGCGGCTATGTGCAGCGTTGAATTCGTAATCATAAAATGCGTTCGCCCCAACAATCACGGTGTTTTCGCGCAAAAGAAGGCGTTGGCCAAATCCCAGATTGATCGTGTCTCTGTTGGACTGAGTGGAATATCGCCCCTGGAAAAAGGCAGCGAGACCGTCGCGCGGGTTGTCATAAACCGACATCACAGTTGTGACACTGTACTGAGGTTTGCCGGGGTCCAAGCTGATCACTTCGACTTCAAAGCTTTGGAAGCGTCTCGGCAGGGTGCCATCGAACGCGCCTATAAGTTCGTCTTCGGCAATGCTTAGAATATTTCTGCTGAGAAAATCCAATGCTTGCTGTTCGCCCGCACTGCCGGCCCAAACAGCCGTACTGAGCGGAGCGAGAACAGCAGCGCTAAATAGGCTGATTTTCCTCATTTTGTCCCCCCGAGGCCAAATGAATATCCGTCAGTATGCGCATGGTAGCAAGCGCAAAGCGGCATCCGGCATGCTGACCGACGCCACTGAAACTCTCAAGTTCCGAGCGAATCTGTCAGTTTTGGGCGCAAGCGAGGAGAAGGGTCAGTTTCATTTCCAGTTCTTGTCGACCCTCAATGCCATGTTTGGGGTGGGCGAATGCGCCAGACGTTGGAAGCGCGCACTTGCCCAATAGCACCCGATCCAATGGCAGGTTGTGGCGCATAGATGTCATTCTCAACAGATCCGCGCACCACCCTAAAACACAACGTACACGGATTATAATCCCCCCACCACCTCACACCACCGTCCGAAACGCGCGCCGCAGTTCCGCCGCCCCGCAGCGCTCTTCGCGCCCGCTGCACGCGCGCCCACCACGCATCTTGTCCTCCGTCCGCGCCGTTCCTATGTTAAAAGCCAGCAGCTTCCTCAGGCGAGGCGCCCGCTCACCGGGCGGCGCCCGACGCCGCCGCGATACCCCGCCACCACAAAAAGGAATCCCCCATGGCGAAACGCGACCCGGTATTTCCGGAAGGCCGCCACGCCCTCTACGAGGCGCACGGCTATTCGGCGGCCATCCGGTCCGGCGATCTTCTCTTCGTTTCCGGGCAGGTGGGCAGCCGCCCCGACGGCACGCCCGAGCCGGATTTCGAAAGCCAGGTCCGCCTCGCCTTCGCCAATCTCGAGGCGACGCTCAAGGCGGCGGGTTGCGGCTTCGACGACATTATCGACGTGACCAGCTTTCACACCGATCCCGAAAACCAGTTCGCAACGCTGATGGCGGTGAAGCAGGAAATCTTCAGCGCGCCGCCTTATCCCGCATGGACGGCGGTCGGCGTCAACTGGCTCGCGGGCTTCGACTTCGAGATCAAGGTGATCGCCCGCATTCCCGCCTGAGCCCCGAAACCGGAGCCGAATTTGTCTCTCATCTCGTCTCCCATCTCGTCTCCCAATTCGTCTCCCATCTCGTCTCTCGCTTCGTCTCTCATCCCGTCTCCAAACGCCGCACACACCCGAGCCCTCATCCGCACACGTCCGAATCCGCCCTCGCGCCGCCCGCGCCCCCCGGGGATAACCTCGTTTATCCCCGCCCGTCCGCGCGCCGATCATCCGTACACGGAACGCCCCGAAACCCGTTTGTGACAGTTTTTTGACAGTTTTGTGACAGAGGGGGGGTCCGCCGTGATTTCCGCTGTCACGGAACTGTCACAATCGCCGCCGCGCCGTCCCCCGCAGCCATGCTATTCTGCCCCCGGAAGAGGCAACCGGGGCGCGGCGCTTGTCGGAAATCGTTGCGAAATCAAGGGCTTGGGCCGGTGCTCTGGTGGCCTG
>JAUXOE010000140.1 GCA_030682415.1 Parvibaculum sp. | reverse complement strand
CTGCCCCTTGTAGCGGCCGGTCGTCAGCATCACGCTCGACCAGAAGTCGATCATCTTCAGAAGATGCGGTTCCCAATTGTCGCCGATAACGCCGTCGAAGATCGGTCCGAGAACCGCATCGGCGCGAATGCGCGTATAGAAAGCCCGCACGAGACGATCGATCTCGGCTTCGTCGGTCGCCGGCCGGCTGTCATCGCCCTTGCGCAACCGGATATCCACCACCGTCATCGCCGCCTCCATAAGATGCATAATAAATACATCTTAAATCTGGACAGCCGCGGCCCCGAAAGCAATACTGCCGATCCATCTTGACCTGCGGCATATCGTCGGCGGGACATCGGAGATCGCGATGCGCCTCACCCTTCACACCGATTATGCGTTGCGCCTGCTGACTTATCTGGCGCTGAAGCCCAACGACGTCGCCACCATTCGCGATGTGGCCGAGACATACGGCATTTCCCGCAATCATCTGGTCAAGATCGCCGACGGGCTTCGCCATGCCGGCTTCGTCGACACCCAGCGCGGCCGCGGCGGCGGCCTGCGTCTCGCCCGTCCGGCGCATGCCATCGGCATCGGCGCGGTCGTGCGTGCGATGGAAGAAGATCTCAATCTGGTCGAATGTTTCGATCCGCAGACGGATCGTTGCCGCATCGGCCCGTCATGCCGCCTGAAGCATTTGCTGCATGAGGCGCTCGACGCGTGGCTGGCGGTCCTGGACAAGGCGACACTGGCCGACCTGGTCGAGCGACCAAAGCCGCTGCGCCGTCTGCTGGAACTGTCTACTTAGGAAAATCGCGTTCAGCCGAAGCTGAATCCCGAACGCGGCAGCAGCCGTGCCCGCTCGCGCCGCTCTTCGGCACGGGCTTCCTCGCGCCGCTCGTCGCTGCGCTCGCTCTGGCGCAGCGATGCGCTGCCCTGCGGGATCGGATCGAGGGCGGCCAGCACTTCGACGATGCCCGGCGTCAGCTTCAAAGCGGCGCCATAGCGAGTCGCTGGGCCGCTATTGGCGCCCGACGACATCGCCGGGGTGTAGGTCGGGGATAAACCCGGGGACAACATGGTCGCGCCGCGTGTCGCATAGCCCCTCTGCGCGGGCTTCGCCGGACCCTCGAAATGCCCGTCGCGGCCATTTGTGACAGTTTTATGACTGTTTTGTGACAGAGGGGGTGTTTTGGCTGCCGCGTGCTGCTGTGAGGCGTCGGCATTTTCGTGTTTGCTGACAAGGTTTTGATAGACCTCGGCAGCCGTCCGCGCCCGTCCGGCGCGGTCATAGAAAATCGATTGGTTGGCCGCGGCCGCAGCCGGAAAAAGACTGTCAGCACGGGCACTTGGCGTATTTTCGGCGGCCGAGATCAGCTTCCCCGCTCCGCCGGCGCCGAGGAAATGCGCAATGTAAAGCTCGCCCTCGCTGGTCGATCGCCCGAGGCGATTTTCAAGCAAACCGGCGCTTTCCTGCGTATAGGCGCCCGCCATCAGCGCCGAAGCGCTGGCATCGAACCGCAGGGCAAGAATTTCCTGCCTTTCGGCAGTATTTTCCACGACATAGCGGCCACTTGGTGTGCGGCTAATGGCCTCCGCATGATGTCCAAGGCCAAGCTCCGCGCCGTATTTCTTGAGCGTGCCGAGCCAGCTCTGTTCGGTGAACTGGAACAAACCAGAAGCACTGGAAGTACTTGATTTCGCTTGATGATCCAGACTCGACTCGCGCATCGCCGTCTTCAGCAGATAGTCGAAATCGGCGCCCGTCCGCTCGCTCGCCTGGGCAAGCGCGGCATGGATCGTCTGCGGTCCGCCAATGGTTTCGACAAGGCTCATAAGGCCATTCCTCTCTGCGTTCGCAAAAGAGGTCGCAAGCACCGTGCCATGCCGGTTTTGGCAGAACTCCGGCTTTTTTCACGCGCGCAGATCGCGGTAATAGCGTTAAGCTTGTTCAAAAGCGCCAAAGGCGCAGGGGAAGTTCCAGTGGGAGGGATTGCTGAATGGCCGAGGTCGACGTCGCGGCGGAAGTCGAGGAAGAGCTTCATCATCCGAAAAAGGATTTGGTCGAAAAGCCTTACCCCAGAGCCATTTACGCTTGGTATGTCGTCGCGGTGCTGGTCCTTGCCTACACCTTCTCTTTCATCGACCGCCAGATCCTGAGCCTGCTGGTCGGCCCGATCAAACGCGATCTTGGCATCTCCGACACCCAGATGAGCCTGCTGCAAGGTTTTGCTTTTGCTGCCTTTTATTGTATCGCTGGCCTCCCCATCGGCCGTCTGGTCGACCGCTATCACCGCGTCAACATCATCGCCCTCGGCGTTTTCGTCTGGAGTGTGATGACGGCGCTCTGCGGCACTGCCCGCTCCTTCCTGGCGCTCTTCATCTTCCGCGCCGGCGTCGGCGTTGGCGAGGCGGCGCTCTCACCGGCGGCCTATTCGATCATCGCCGACTATTTTCCGCCGAAACGCTTGGGTTTTGCACTCGGCGTCTATGGCATGGGTGTCTATATCGGCGCGGGTCTCGCCCTCATCATCGGTGCCGCCGTCATCGCCCTCGTCTCGGAAGGCGGCAGCGCCACCATCCCGCTGGTTGGCGAGGTCTATGCCTGGCAGATCACCTTCTTCGTTGTCGGCCTGCCCGGCATCCTCGTGGCGCTCTGGGTCTGGACCCTGCGCGAGCCCGCGCGCCGCGGCCACATCCGGCAGGAGGTCGGTGCCGATGGCGTCAGCCGCCGCGTCGAAGTCCCGGTCGCCGAAGTCTTTGGATATATGGGCAAAAACTGGCGCACCATGGTGCCGCTCAACCTCTGCTACGCCCTCTCGGCCATGATGGCCTATGGCGTCGCCGCATGGATTCCGACCCTCTTCGTCCGCACCCATGGTTGGTCCTATCCGGAAGCCGGCCTCTGGTACGGTCTGGTCATCGTGATTTTCGGCACCAGCGGCGTCATCGCCGGCGGCTGGATGGGCGATTTCCTGACCGGCAAGGGCATCCGCAACGGCCGCATGATGGTCTGCGCCTTCACCGGTCTTGCCGCTTTCCCCTTCACCGTCGCCTATCCGCTGCTCGACGACCCGTGGATGGCCCTGCTGCTGCTCTGCCCGTCGACCTTTTTTGCCACTTTCACGACCGGCGCCGGTCCGTCGGCCCTGCAGGAATTGATGCCGAACCAGATGCGCGGTTTCGCCTCGGCCGTGCTGATTTTCGTCGTCACCATCATCGGCCTCGGCCTGGGGCCGACCTCGATCGCGTTGGTGACGGACTATGTCTATGGCGACGAAATGATGCTGCGCTACTCGCTGGCCGTCGTGCCGGCCATTGTGCTGACACTGGCAATCACCGCAGGTCTGCTGGGTCTGCGGCCCTATATCGGCAGCCTCGATTACCTGAAGGTCTGGAGCGCCAAAAACGAGAAATAATTAACAAAATCAATGGATTGTGTTAATTGTTCAACGTGAAACATCAATATATGGGGTGATGTCTGCGACTGCGGCCTATATACGGGATGGACACCCAATATATAGTGGCATCAAAGGCTTATGGCACCAGGCACAAGATATACTTCAGACCGCCTTGCCAAATGACCGAAGTCGCCAGGAATCCGCTCCGGCGGCCGCATTGTCCTGAACCAGCATCGGCCTTGCGCCAGTTGGCCTCAGCCGGCGCCGCGTCCGTGCCTGCCCCAGCTTGAAGCGCAGCAGAGCGACGTCGAACGGCTTCACCAGATAGTCGTCGGCGCCCGCCTCCATGGCGGCGCGCACGCCGGCTGCACCACCGTCGGCGCTGACATGGACGAGGCAGGTATTGGAGATTTTGCGGATGGCAGTAACCGCCAGGATGCCCTCCGCCGTTTCGAGACTTGCATCGACGAGCACCAGATCGGGCCCGTGCTCTCGGGTCAGGGCAAGCGCCTCCCGCGCATCGCACGCGGTTACGACCCGAAAACCAAGGCTTTCAAGCATTTGCGCGGCGGCCAGCCGCATGGCGGCTGATGGATCGGCAACAAGGGCGGTGGTCAAGGTCCCAGCTCCGGCGTGAATCGATCACCTTCGCCGGCAAGACTAGGACCCGAGTCTTAAACCAATCGTTAACCGTGAAGCGCGCTCGCCAGTCTTTCGGCCAGCGCTGCCGCTTCGGACGCCGCATATGGCTCGGCCGTCCCGACACCCCAGACAGGCCCCGGCCATGCCGCATCGGCCGGAAACCGGGCAATCACATGCACATGGAGTTGCGGCACCATGTTGCCGAGTGCCGCGACGTTCATCTTGTGAGCCGAAGTCGCTGCCCGCAGCACCGCCGAGGCAAGATCGATCTCGGCATGGAAATCGGCCTTCTCGGCTGCCGCCACATCGTCGAAGTCGCGCAGACCCTCGCGCCGCGGCACCAGGATCAGCCACGGAAACCGCCGGTCGTTCATCAGCAGCACCCGGCAAAGCGTCAGGTCCACGACCCGGAATGTGTCGGCCGCCAGCCGCTCATGGAGTTCAAAGGACATCTGTACCTCAGTAGGATTTCGGCAGATCGAGCACCCGCTCGGCGATGAAGCTCAGGATCAGCTCCCGGCTGACCGGCGCGATGCGGGCAATCATGATTTCGCGCATATAGCGCTCGACGTGGAACTCCTTGGCATAGCCCATCCCGCCATGCGTCATCACCGCGGTCTCGCAAGCCCGGAAGCCGGCCTCCGCCGCCAGATACTTGCCGGCATTGGCCTCCGCCCCGCAATTCTCGCCGGCGTCGTACAGCGCCGCCGCCTTGAAAACCATCAGATTGGCCGCCTCGAGCTCGGCCCAGCAACGCGCCAGCGGGTGCTGGATCGCCTGGTTCTGTCCGATCGGCCGCCCGAACACTTCGCGCTCCCGCGCATAATCGGTCGCCTTCTTCAGCGCGATCCGGCCGACGCCGACCGCCTCCGCGCCGATCAGCACGCGTTCGGGGTTGAGCCCGTGCAGCAGATAATGGAACCCCTTGCCTTCCTCGCCGATCAGATCCTCCTTCGGCACGCGCAACCCGTCGAAGAACACCGCGTTGGAGTCGACCGCCTTGCGGCCCATCTTCTCGATCTCGCGCACCTCCGTCGCGCCGCCCCGGTTGAGATCGGTGTAGAAGAGCGACAGGCCCTCGGTTGCCTTCCTGCACTTCTCCTTCGGCGTCGTCCGCGCCAGCAGCAGGATCTTGTTGGCCGTCTGCGCCGTCGAGGTCCACATCTTGCGCCCATGTACCACATAGGCTTTGCCGTCCCACTCGGCCTTGGTCGAGATTGCCGTCGTGTTGAGCCCGGCATCGGGCTCGGTCACGCCGAAACAGCAGCGATCCTCGCCCCTGATCAGCGGCGGCAGGTTCTTGTGCTTCTGTTCGTCGGTGCCGAACACCACCACGGGCATCGGCCCGAAAAGATTGATGTGAATGGCCGACGCGCCCGACAGGCAGGCGCCCGATTCGGCGATCGCCTGCGCGACGATGGCCGCTTCCGTCACGCCGAGTCCCGAACCGCCATAAGCTTCCGGCATCGCGATGCCGAGCCAGCCGCCCGATGCGATATCGCGCACGAAATCGTCCGGAAAGCCGCCCTCCTTGTCGCGTTTCAGCCAATAGGCATCGTCGTAGCGCGCACAGACCCGCCCCACCGCATGGCGGATCGCCTGCTGTTCCTCGCTGAACCTGAAATCCATCCCTAACCCTTTTGCGCTTTTCGTTTTTTGGATCGACGGCGCTATAACCTAGCCGAAGCATGGGGGGCGAGACAGCCCGCGCAACAATGGCAAGGGTGAGGAATGCCGGGACTTTATTTCGAGGAATTCAAGGAAGGTCAGGTCTTCAAGCATGCGATAAGGCGCACCGTCACCGAGACCGACAACGTGCTCTTTTCGACCATGACCATGAACCCTGCGGCACTTCATCTCGACCACCACTATGCCGAGACCGAAACCGAGTTCGGCAAGCCGCTGGTCAACAGCCTTTTCACAGTGGGGCTGATGATCGGCATCTCGGTCCACGACACGACGCATGGCACGACCATCGCCAATCTGGGCATGACGGACATCACCTTTCCCAAGCCGGTTTTTCAGGGCGATACGCTGCGCATCGAGACAACGGTCGTCGCAAAACGGCGCTCGAAATCGCGGCCGACCGCGGGAATCGTGACCTTTTTGCACAAGGCCTACAACCAGCGCGACGAGGAAGTCGCCTCATGTACGCGGCAGGCCTATATGCATGCGCATGGCACGGAAGAGGCCTGAAATCATGAGGTCTTTTCTCTTCGTGCCGGCCGACAGCGAGAAGAAACTGGCCAAGGGCGCGGGCGCGGGCGCCGACGCGCTGATTGTCGATCTGGAAGACTCGGTCGCCTTGTCGAACAAGGAAAACGCGCGGAAATCCGCCGTCGAATACCTGAAAAGCGCCGACCGCAACGGCCCGAAGCTTGTCGTGCGCATCAACGCGCTCGACACGCCTTTCTGGCATGCCGACATCAAGGCCGTGGTGCCGCAAAATCCCGACATCATCGTGATTCCAAAGACAATTTCGGGCGATTGCGTGCGCAAGGTGGGACATGCCATTGACGAGGTTGAGCATGATGCCGGCGGCATGCCCCCGAACGGCATCGGCCTTGGCTGCGTCGCCACCGAGACGGCAGCCTCGCTTTTCATGCTTTCGACCTATGCCGGATCGCATCCCCGCCTCGCCTTCCTGACCTGGGGCGCCGAGGACCTCGCCGCCGCGCTCGGCGCACGCGACAACAAGGACGAACAGGGCAACTATACTGGTCCCTATCAGCTCGCCCGCACGCTGACCCTGCTCGGCGCCGCCGCGGCGGGTGTCGCGCCCATTGACGGCATCTGGAAGGACTTCCGCGACGAGAAGGGCCTCGAGCGCGAGGCACGCGCGGCCGCACGCGATGGATTCACCGGCAAGATGGCGATCCATCCGGCGCAGGTTGCGATCATCAACGAGGTCTTCACGCCGAGCGAGGCCGACCTTGCCCATGCCCGCGCCATCATCGACGCTTTCGAGAAAGCCGGCGATGTCGGCGTCGTCGCGCTCGATGGTGTCATGCTCGACATTCCGCATCTGAAACAGGCCAGGGCACTCATCGCACGTGCCGCGCCGTCGAACTGAATCTCCGGAGTTTCCATGAAGCCGCCCGTGTTCCTCGCCCTGCCGCTCGGCAAGGCCTTTCACCAGAAGCTTGCCGAGCGCTACGAGGTGATTACCGATCCCGCCCTCTGCAAAGACGCGCAGGCGGTCATCACCGTCGGCACGCATCGCGCGGATGGCCCTTATATGGACACGATGCCGGAACTCGGCATCATCTGCTGCCTCGGCTCGGGCTATGAGGGCATCGACGTCGCCGCCGCGGCGGCGCGCGGCATAGCGGTCGCCAACACCGTCGGTGCAAACGCCTCGACCGTCGCCGACATGGCGCTCGCCTTGCTGCTTGCCTCCATTCGCCATGTGGTCACCGGCGACAGGCTGGCCCGCGCCGGCGAATGGCGCGGCAAGAACCCGGCACCGCTTCTCTTCGCGCGCGGCCTCACCGGCCGCAAGGTCGGCGTTCTCGGCCTCGGCGCCATCGGCTGCAAGATCGCCGAACGCTGCGCCACCTTCGAAACGGAAGTCGGCTATTTCAACCGCTCGAAAAAGCCGGACGCGCCCTGGCGCTATTTCGAAACGCTGCCCGCCCTCGCCGAATGGGCGGACGTTCTGATGGTCGCCCACCGCGCCGACGAAACGAACCGTCACATCGTCAATGCGGCGGTGATGAAGGCACTCGGCCCCACCGGTCACATCGTCAATATCTCACGCGGCTCGGCCATCGACGAAGACGCGCTGATCGCCGCCCTGAAAGACGGCACCATCGCCGGCGCCGGCCTCGACGTGTTCGAAGACGAACCCGACATCCGCCCCGACTTCGCCGCCCTCCCGAACCTCGTCATGACGCCCCACATCGGCGGCGGCACATCCGAGGCGCTCAAGGCCATGGGCGATGCGGTGATTGCCAATATCGACGCCTTTTTCGACGGCAAACCGCTGCCGAACCCGGTGACCGCGGCGTGAACGTCAGAGAAGCTTGATCGCAAGGCCGAGCGCGGCGGAAACGCCGAGCACCGGCAGCATGCCGATATGAAACCTGAGCATGGCGACAAGCGCTCCCGCGCTCAGCGCCAGCGCCCAGGGGTCGAGCGTCGCAAGCTCCGGCACCCAGAGCCGGAACACCGACACGCGCAGTTCCTCCACCGTGCCGAACAGCACATGGAGACCGAACCAGAGCGCCAGATTGAGGATTACGCCGACCACGGCCGCCGTGATGGCGGCGAAAGCCGCATTGAGCAGTGCTACCTTGCGCAACCGCTCGACATAAGGCGCGCCGAGGAAAATCCACAGGAAGCACGGCGCGAAGGTAACCCACACGGTGATGAGCGCGCCGATGATGCCGGCAAGCACCGGGTCGAGACCGCCCGCATCGCGGTAGGCGGCCAGATAGCCGACAAACTGTAGCACCAGAATGAGCGGTCCTGGCGTCGTCTCGGCCAGCCCGAGCCCGTCCAGCATCTCGCCGGGATTGAGCCAGCCATAAAACTGAACCGCCTCCTGCGCCACATAGGCAAGCACCGCATAGGCGCCGCCAAAAGTGACGACGGCCATCTTGCTGAAGAAGACCGCTTCCTGCGCGAACACATGGCCTGTCCCAAGCGCCAGCAGCAACGCAACGACTGGCCCGAGCCAGACGAACCCTCCAACAAGAGCAACCGCAATGGTGCGCCCGGCCGTGGTGCGCGTATGCGCCGGCGCTTCAGCCTCCGACTCATTGTCGTCCTTCGCCGCCAGCAGCGAGCCGAAAACGCCGGGCGCCGACCGTGCCGCAATCAGCCCGAAAGCGGCGGCGGCGCCGACGACCAGCGGAAACGGCACATCGAAAAAGAAGATCGCCGCGAAGGCGGCGCCCGCCAGCGCGTAAAGCGCCACCGATTTCAGCATCCGCTTCGATATCCGGATCAGCGCTTCGATGACGACGGCAAAGACAGCCGCCTTGATGCCGAAGAACAAGGCCTCAACAAGCCCCAGATCGGCATAGGCCGCATAGAGAACGCTCAAGCCCAGCATCACGGCGACGCCGGGCAGAATGAACATCAGACCAGCCGCCAGCCCACCTCTGATGCCGTGCAGCAGCCAGCCCGCGTAGGTCGCAAGCTGCTGCGCCTCCGGCCCCGGCAACAACATGCAGAAATTGAGCGCATGGAGAAATTGCGGCTCCGAAAGCCACTTCTTTTCCTCAACCAGAATGCGGTGCATCAGCGCGATCTGCCCGGCTGGGCCGCCGAAACTCAGAAAGCCGATTCTCGTCCAGACGCGAAAGGCCTCGGCAAAGGTGGCGGCGGGCAAGTCGGCCATATCGTTAATTGCGCCTGCGAATCGCGGTTGGGAAGGGTCGTCCGACTATGCCACCTTGGCGGCCCCGGGCTAAAGCTCAAGCTACATCATTGACGCGCGGACCTCGGCTGTGCAGGTTGAGGCCCGCATTTTGACAGCCATCAGAAGAAACCGGACAGAAAATTGGCCAACGAACGACCAGCCGCGCCCACGGTTCCCGAACGCTACCGGCAGGTGCTCGAACTGATGGAGCAGGGCAAGCGCGGGATCGCCGAAAAGCGGGCCCGCGACATGCTGGCCGAGACGCCCGAAGACGCCGACACGATGGCGCTGCTCGCCTCGGTGATCGTCGAACGCGGCGCTTTCGAGGAAGCCGAACGGCTGTTGATCGCCGCCACCGACCTGGTGCCCGACAACCCCACCACATGGCTCAATCTCGGCCGCCTGCTTCAGCAAATGCGGCGTTGGGGCGACGCTCTCGATCACTATGAGCGCGCCGCCGCGCTCTTCCCGGCCAATGCGCGCGTGTCGGCGACGCTTGGTCAGCTCTACCAGCGCGCCAACCGGTTTGCCGACGCCGAAACACAGTACCGCCGGACGCTGGAATCCGATCCAAGACCCGTCCACCTCGTGTCGCTTGGCATGGTGCTGCTCAGGCAGGAGCGCGTTGAAGAGGCGGTCGAAACCTTCCAGACGGCTATCGCCCGCAATCCGAACCTATCGTCGGCCTATGGCAATCTTGGTAATGCCGAACAGAAGCGCGGCAACATCGAAGCGGCCGCCGCCGCCTACGAGCAGGCGGTTGCGCTCAATCCGAAAGACAGCATGTCTTATGTCAGCCTCGGCCTGGCGCAACTGCGCCTCGGCCGGGCACGGGAAGCGGTCGAAATTTTCGAGCGCACGCTAGCGCGTATGGAGCCGGATCGTCGCGCTGCAGCCTGGCTGCCCTTTGCGCGCGCCCAGGAATTCGGTGAAATGCCGGCAGGCTATCGGGCCGAAATCGGTAATCTGGTCACCCGTGCCACGCTGACGCCGCCCGAAGGTTTCGACGGCATGAAAGCATTGAACGCGGCGCTGACCGCCGCGCTGCAGGCAGACCCGTCGCTGGTTTGGGAACCGCAGGGCAAAGCAACGCGAAAGGGCGGGCAGACCGGACTGCTGCTCGACAGCCCACGTGAACCCTTCATCGCTTTTGAAAAGGCCCTGCGCGTTGCTATCGACGCGCATTTCGACAGCATCAAACGCGAACCCCGCCACCCCTATCGCAACCAGATACCGCAAACCTATCAGCTCGATCTCTGGGGAACGCTGCTGTCGGAAGGCGGCCATCAGCATTCGCACATCCATGTCGGCGGCTGGATGAGCGGCGTCTACTACGTCGCGCTTCCGCCGACGATGGGAAAAGACGAGGCACATGACGGCTGGATCGAGTTCGGCCATCCGCCGCCGGAGTTCGACGCAAAATTCGAACCCCAGACGATCGCCTACGAACCGCGCGAGGGCGACGCGTTCTTCTTTCCGTCATACCTGTTTCATCGCACCCTGCCCTTCTCGGGCGATGCGCCACGCATCAGCCTCGCTTTCGACGTCAAGCCGACAAGCTGGCGCGACTAGGCTTAGCGCGGGCGCTTCAGCGTGAAGACTTCGTCGACGACGGAATAGTCGTGATAGCCGAGCCGCGCGACGGGTTTCATGGCAGCGGTGTCGACCATCCCGTCGGCGACAAAACGGTCGTCGATATGAATGCCGATCACTTCCCCCAGCACCAGATCGTAGGCGTGGCGACCGTCCCGCGCAGAGAGCGGCACGGTCTTGAGCCAGACGCATTCGAAATGCGCCGGCGCGCCCTTGACGCGCGGCGGCTTCACCAATCGCGACGGCTCCGTTTCAAGCCCCGCCAGCGCGAATTCGTCGATTTCGGGCCCGACGGTCGCCGAACTCATGTTCATCGCCTCGCGCTGATCCCAGCTCGCCAGATTGCAGACGAACTGGCCGGTCTCCTCGGCGTTGCGCTGGCTGTCCTTGCGGCCAGCGCTGGCGAACATCACGATATGGGGATCGGTCGAGACACCGTTGAAGAAACTGTAGGGCGCGAGGTTCAGCACACCCGCCGTGCTGACGGTCGATATCCAGCCAATAGGCCGGGGCACGATCAGCGCCTTGAACGGATCGTGCTTCAGGCCGTGATCGTTTGTCGTGGCGTCGTAAAACATGGGGCTGAACGCTCCGGTATATGGACGGCGGGAACGGGAAGCGTATCATGCCCCAAAAGCCGGGAAGAGACGCAAGGAGCGGTGAATGAACCAGGAAGAAAAGTCCCGCCACGTCGCGGCGGTCGAGGCGCAAGGGTATACGATTGTCGAAAACGCCATCGAGCCGGCGCTGATCGACGAGCTGAATGAAACCCTGCTGCGGCTCGAGCACGACATGAATGTCGTGCCGGCCAAAAACAGCTTCGAGGGTCACAAGACCGTCCGCATCTACAACCTGCTGGCCCTTGCCCCCGTCTTCCAACGCATTCCGGTGCATGCAAGCGTGCTGCCGGTCATCGAAGGCGTGCTGGATGAGGGATGTCTCGTATCCTCGCTCTCGTCGATTTCCATCGACCCCGGCGAAAAGGGGCAACCGATCCATGCCGACGACCAGGTGATGCCGGTGGCGAAACCGCATGCCCCCTTCGTCTGCAATTCGATGTGGGCACTGACCGACTTCACCGAGGAGAACGGCGCGACGCGGATCATTCCAAATACGCATAAATGGGATCACTCGCCCACATACGGCCAGCATTACGACAGCATCCCCGCCGAAATGCCGAAAGGCTCGGTGCTGATCTGGCATGGCAGCTTGTGGCATGGCGGCGGCGCCAACAAATCCAACGCACGCCGTGTCGGCATCGCGATGAATTATTGCGCCGGATATATCCGCCAGCAGGAAAACCAGCAGCTCGGCATCCCGCTCGAACTCGTCAAATCGTTTGAACCGCGCCTGCAGGACCTTTGCGGTTTCGGCACCTATCAGAACCTGATCGGACATATCGACAAGAAGACGCCGCAGCAACGCCTGCTCGGCGCCGAGCGCGACTTCAAATCGATCTGGGATCTTGCCTAGCCCCTGAGGCCATCGAGAAGCGCCGGCAGCGCGACGATGCTTTCGATGACGTGGTCGGCGAAGGGTGCGAGATCCTCATGCGCGCTGGTGCCGGTCAACACGCCGACATTGAGGCCGGCGCCGGCGCTGCGGCCCATCTCAAGGTCGTGACTGTTGTCGCCGACAACGGCGATCTGATGCGGGGCGAGCCCCGTCGCGGCGCAGAACGCCAGCGCCATACCCGGCCCGGGCTTCGCGCCGTGGCCGCTGTTGTAGCCCGCCGAAAAATCCACGAAGGGTTCAATACCGAAGCGCGTGAGCGTTGCGCGCGCCGACGCTTCAGTGTCGTTCGTCGCAATGCCGAGCGCGAAGCTCCTGCCCTTCATGTCGGCGAAAAACGTCGGCAGGTCCGTCACCGGCAGTGACCGTTCGGGCCCGAGCCGCGTGAACAAGGCGTCCATTTCCGCAATCAGCGCCGCTCGCTCCCATCCGTCCACAATCGTCAGCCATGCATCGACAAGACCGAACGTGTCGCCGCCGCCAGCGATGCTGCCGGGCCTGATCCTGTCGCATGACGTGTCATAGCCGATCGCTTCGAGCATTTCGGGCACAAGCGCCGGCTGCCCGCGCGCTGCGGCGCCGGCCGCTTCGACGAGGATCGGGGCCCATGTTCCGTGATATTCGAAGAGTGTCCCGTCCTTGTCGAACAGCACGCCGCGCAAGCCATCCGCCGCGCTCATTCCATCTTCCCCGGCCACACCGAGACGATCTCGGAAAGCTCCGGCCGCGGACGCTCATCTTTCGCCACGCTCTCGCTGCCGAGATAGATGAACCCGGCAACGCGCTCGTTTTCCTTGAGGCCCAGCGCCCGCCCGATTTCCGGATCGAACGCATACCATTCGGTCAGCCATTGTGCGCCATAGCCCAGCGCCGTCGCCGCGACCAGCATGTTCTGGCAGACCGCACCGGCCGACAACAATTGCTCCCATTCGGGTATCTTGATCCCCGGCGTCACCCGCGAGATCACGGCAACAACGGTGGGCGCGCGCATGAAGCGACCGGCCTCGAATTCGAGTTGATCGTCGCCGGCATTCGCCTGCACTTTCGCGTAGACGGTGCTGAGGATCGCACCGAATAAACGCCGCGCCTCTCCCTGAAAAACGACAAAGCGCCAGGGTGCAAGCTTGCCGTGATCGGGTACGCGCGCACCGATGCGCAGAATGGTCTGGAGTTCCGCCGCGTCGGGACCGGGCTCAACCATGGTCAGCGCCTTGGTCGACCGGCGCATCAACAACAGATCGATGGTTTCCTGGGAACGGGGCAAGACGGGTCCTTCTCCTGTACGGAACGGCGAGAATAGCGCAATCAGGCCCACTAGTTAGAACCTGCGCTTTACACAGACAAGGCCCTCCATCACCATCAGGCTGGCTGATGGAGGGCAAAGATTGCGGCCGGGGCACCCGCGAAGACAACGAAATTCGATCCTTGCAGCGCTCGTCGTCGCTTTCCCGTCCATCGCGGACGAGACCTGCGCGGGCGGTTGGCCGCTTGCGCCCGGTGCCGGCGAGTTGATTGTGCCCGTGACCCGCACGATCGCCGATGAGCGCTACGACGCCGATGGCAAGAAACAATGGAAGCCGCGCTACACCAAATACGAAGTCGCGCCCTATGCCGAATACGGGCTGACCGAATGGCTGACGCTTGTCGGCGAAGTCGCATGGGCCAGTGAGAAGACCGACTTCTTCGGCATCGAATTCGAGGACCGCGGGCTGACGCGCCTCAAGGCCGGCGGCCGTATGGCACTTGGAACATGGAACGACGCCCATTTCTCAGTGCAACCGCTGGCGACGCTGCATCTGGCAGGCGACACCAACGATCCGGCCGCAACCAGAAGCGGCGACATCGACGCCGAACTCGCATTGATCGTCGCACAAAACGACACCTTGCTCGGGATCGACATCTTCACGGTTCAGGAGGTCGGCTATCGCTACCGCGATCGCGACCGGCCCGACGAGGTCCGCGCCGACATCACACTCGGCCTGAAACCGTGGCCGGGCATCATGCTGCTGGCCAAAAGCCTCAACACCGTTGCCACCAGGCCGACGGCTGCCGGACAATCATTCCAGTCGGGCAAGGTCGCGCTGTCGCTTGTCTACGACATCACGCCCGACTGCGCGCTTGAGGCCGGGATTGAACGCTCCGTCTTTGGACGCAACGCCATCGTCGAGGAAGGTCTGCGGCTCGCCGTATGGTACCGTTTCTAGACTACGGCGCTTCCGGCGGTGCGCTTTCCGGCGCCTGCACGGCATTGTCCGCCAGGCTGGCCGTCATGCGCAGTGCGCCCATCACATCGGTATCCGGTGGCGCGTCCCAGCCGCTGCCCGCAGCACCACGCTGGAGATCGGCCAGCGAAAACCCCATGCGCGTGTCATAGGTACGTTCGGTCTGATTGCGAAGCCGCTGCTGCGCCTCGTACCAAGCGCGTTTGACGCCGCCATCGGGACAGGTCGCAAGCTCCGCTTCCGAACGCGCGCCCCAGCGCAGCTCGGGACAATGATAGGGGTCGAAGGAAAAATCGAAAGCGCGCTGCCGGGCTTCATCGAAGCTCAGTTCGCGCTCCGATCCATCGCTGGCCGAATAGACGACCTTGCACGCCGCCGCTTCCTCCGTGTAAGCGAGTTTCAGGTCGCGGGCGAGATCGGCGCCGGCATAGTCGAGTTTCGGATCGTCCGCCTCGGCCATCGCGACGAAACGCACAACCTGGTCGCGCAACTCGGCGAATGACGCTTTCAGCCGCGCATCGCGCGACGGCGTCGAATAGGTCTCCCAGTCGCCATGCGTGCCATAAATATTGTCGGGCAGACGTTGCGGCTGCGCTAGCCGGTGAAGTCCGGCCTTGACCGCGATGTCGACCGAGATCGCGCGATAATAGAGATCGTCGCAAAGCTCGCGCACCATTGCCCGTGTTTCGACGAGCGGGTCGTAGGCGACGTCGCGCCCGGCGACCGCCCGCCGCACATAATCGTAATAGTCGAGCCTTTCGCCCTGATAGGCGAAAGCCGCCGACGACCAGCCCTTCGGCCGTGGGCTTTCGGTGCCGTAGAACTGCTCGTCCGACCAGTCGGCAAGCGCGGCGTCGCCCGCCAGCACCACGCGCCCGCCATACCACGTGCCGTCGGCGCCCTGCTTCGCCCCGACCAGCCGCATCGGACGCCAGTTCTTGAAGCCGGCGCCCATCGGCGGCGAGGCGCGCACAAAACGTTTGCCGTAGGAGCCGCGCGTCAGCGAATTGTCGGGATGCGTGTCGATGAAGCGGATGCGGCCCTCATCGTCGACATTGTAGACGACCGCCACATGGCCGTTCGGATCGTAGATCACGGTGCCGGGACGGATCGAACCCTTTTGCAGCTTCACCGGATAGAAGTCGAACAACTCACCGCGCGACGGCTCCGGCGCAAACCGGAACATGGCGCTCGAGACAATGTTGTTGACGGTGGTGAGAACGGTCCGCGCGTTCGGAAAGGCGCCTTCCGCCTGCGGTACGACATCGGTGCGCCGCGTCGCGTAGTTTCCGTAGCGCGAATAGCGCAGATCGCGCGATTGACCGACCGGCGCGACACCGCTGACATAGGAAAACGGCAAGCCGTTCTTCCAGGCGAAATAGGCGCGCAGCGCATAAGGCAGGTCGGCGCAATCGGCATAGAAGAACATGCCCTTCGGATCGCTTGCCCGGTAGATGTTCCACGGCCCCTTGAGGCACTCGTCATAGGTGCGGCAATTGCTGTTGCCGATCGCCGTCACGAATTCACCGAAGGCCCGCTCGTCGCTCTCGGTCCAGGCGAGCCTGGTGATGCGCCAGCGAAACCCTTCCGGCGTGCGCGTCAATGCCGGGTCGACATGCTCACCACCGCTCGCAACCGGCGCCATGGTGGCCGTGTCGACCGAGGCGTGAATCTCCGCACCCGCCCCGTTTGCGCCGAAGGCCAGCCCGAACGCGACCAACGCGCCCGACATCCATGTCCGAAAACTCATTCAGGAGGCTCCACCGGCATCCAATTCAGCACCCCGCCACAGAGTTTAACCATATGGCCCTCAATCTGTCAGAAAAACCGGCGAATTTGCGCCATCGGCCGAGGCATCTTCATTTTGTATTTGACTTAATTAAGCTTATAAGCAAATGATGTTTCATGGAAAGTTTCACCGCCCTCGCCGACCCCACACGCCGCCAGATCGTCGAAATGCTCGGTGCCGGCGAAATGCCGGCCGGCGAGATCGCGCGCCGCTTCGAAATGAGCGCCCCCGCCGTCTCGCAGCATCTGAAAGC
>JAUXOE010000150.1 GCA_030682415.1 Parvibaculum sp. | reverse complement strand
TTCGAGGCGAAGGAGCGCCCGCGCCTTGTCCATCGTCTCGATCGCGACACCTCGGGCGTCATCGTGCTGGCGCGCAGCGCCAAGGCTGCCGCCGCGCTTGGCCGTGCCTTCCAGCAGAAGGACGCGCGCAAGATCTACTGGGCGCTGGTCATCGGCACGCCCAGCCCGCTGCAGGGCACGATCGACCTTGCGCTGGCCAAGCAGGGCGGGCCGCGTGCCGAGCGCGTTTCGCCGGCCGAACGCGGCGACGAGGGCGCGCAGCATGCCGTCACGCATTATTCGGTCGTCACCAGCGTCTCGACCAAATTCGCCTGGGTCGCCTTCATGCCGCTGACGGGCCGCACGCATCAGATCAGGGCACATGCGCGCGCCATCGAGGCGCCGATTGTCGGCGACGGCAAGTATGGCGGCATTACCGCGCATCCGGGCGGCGAAATCCCGCGCCAGCTTCACCTCCATGCCCGTTCGATCGACATCGCCCATCCCGAAGGGGGCCGCTTCTTCATCGAGGCCGAATTGCCGCCGCATATGAAGAAGAGCTGGAAGCTGCTCGGCCTTGAGGAACGCGACGCCGAAGGCGCGTTTGACGGGCTGGAAGGGTAGCCAATGTTTGACAATATCCTTGAAATGGGATATCAATGGTCCGCAATCCCGTAGACGGCGAAAAGCCGCTCGACTGGGTCGGATCGTCCAAGAAGGACTTTCTGGCGTTCCCGGCACCCGTCAAGGACGAGATGGGCAACGCGCTGGGGCTGGCGCAATTTGGCGGCAAGCATCCGAAAGCGAAACCGTGGAAGGGGTTGGGCCCGGGCGTTCTCGAGATCGTCGAAAGCTATGACGGCGACACTTACCGCGCTGTCTACACGGTCAGTTTCAAGGAAGTTGTGTACGTGCTTCACGCCTTCCAGAAGAAATCGCCGAAAGGCATCAGGACGGCGCAAGTCGATGTGGATTTGATCGAGCGGCGGTTGAAGGCTGCACGACAGGACTATGAGGTTCGTCATGGCAAAAGCAAAAGCTGAAAAAATTATCCGCGGGAGTGACAACGTCTTTACCGACCTTGGCTATGCAGACGCGGATGAACGGCAGACGAAGCTCCGCCTTGCCTTCGAACTCAATCGCGTGATCGGCGAGCGTGGACTTGTGCAGGCGACGACTGCCGATCTGCTCGGGATCAACCAGCCGAAGGTCTCCGCGCTCGTCAACTACAAGCTTGACGGCTTTTCGGTGGAGCGCCTGATGGCGTTCCTGACGCAGCTCGACCGCGACGTCGAGATCGTCGTCAGGAAAAAACCAAAATCACGACAGGCGGGACGCATTACCGTGATTGCCGCTTGACCGCGCCCCTCCGCCTCATCGTCTTCGATTGCGACGGTACGCTGATCGACAGTCAGCACATGATCGTGGCGGCGATGGCGCATGCCTTTGCGGCGCACGGGCTGGCCGAACTGCCGCGCGAGCGGGTGCTCTCGATTGTCGGCCTCTCGCTCGACGAGGCGCTGGCAGCGCTGCTGCCGCAAGCGGAGGCGGGCTTTCGTCGCCGTGTCACCGACAGCTACCGGGACGCCTTTTTCGAAGTCCGCCAGCGCGCCGATCTCGCCGAACCGCTTTTCCCCGGCGCGCGCGAGGCGATCGATGCGCTGCATGCGCGTGGCGACGTGCTGCTCGGCATTGCCACCGGCAAGTCGCAGCGCGGTCTGGCCCATGCGCTCGAAACGCACGGCCTTCGCGAATATTTCGTGACGCTGCAGACCGCCGACGATGCACCGTCCAAGCCCCATCCCGAAATGCTCCATCGCGCGATGCGGGCCGCGGGCGCCGGGGCCGCCGACACGGTGCTGATCGGCGATACCAGCTACGACATCGAGATGGCGCGGGCGGCGGGGACCCATGCATTCGGCGTCGATTGGGGTTATCATCCAGCCGAAATGCTCCGGCAGTGCGGCGCGCATCAGGTTCTGTCCAGTTTTGCCGCGCTGGCGCCCGCGCTCGACACGCTCTGGAACGAAGCCGGGGCGCCGGAGACCGCCCGGATGGCCGTTCAGGGGAGGCAGAAGCCATGAGGAAGTTGCTGCGGTTCATTGTCGTTGTCGCGCTGCTGCTCGCCGGCGCGCTTTACGCGCTGACCTTTGTCGATCTCGGCCGCTTCGCCCCGCAGATCGAGGCGGCGGCGAAAGAGGCCACCGGCCGCACGCTGAAAATCGAGGGCGGCATTCACATCGGCTATTCGCTGGTGCCGACGGTGGTTGCCGAGCAGATCCGTTTCAGCAACGCCGATTGGGGCACGAAGCCGCAAATGCTGACGGCCGAAAAGCTGTCATTGCAGCTGGCGCTGCTGCCGCTTTTCTCGGGCAATGTCGATCTGCGCGAGGTGGCGCTGTCGGGTGCCGACATTTATCTCGAGACGGATCGCCGCGGCCGTGGCAACTGGGTGTTCGGCGATGCCGCGGCAACGCCCGCCGAAGCCCCGGCCGGCAGCGGCATGGCGCTGGCCGGCATTCCCCAGATCGAAATCTCCGACATCCGCATTGCCTATCGCGACGGCACGACGGGGCAGGTAACGGAAGCCGCTTTCCGTGAAATCACCGCGCGGCCGAAAGGCGCCGGTGTCCATGCCGTCATCGAGGGCGACGTCAATGGTTCGGCGGTCGCCTTTGCGGCCGATATCGCCGGCGATGCGACCAGGATCGCGCTGGCCGATGCGGCGCTGACGGTGGCCGGCACCAGTGTCGGCGGCGATCTCATCCTCGATCTGACCGGCCGGCCGACACTGACCGGCGCACTCGCGAGCCCGAATTTCGACGTGACGCCCTTTCTCGGTGGCGGTTCTTCGGGCGCGAAGGGCGGGCCGGTCTTCAGCCGCGATCCGCTGCCGCTCGACGCGCTTGAGGCGTTCGATGCCGATCTCGCCTTTGCGCTGGGCGAACTTCGCTACGGCAAACTGGTTCTGACCGACATGAAGCTGCCGCTGACGATCAAGGGTGGCAAGCTCTCGGCGCCGCTCGCGGCCGCCTATCGCGGTACGCCGCTGACGCTGGCCGTCACCGCCGATGGCAAGGCGAAGTCGGTCGCGGTCGATGCCGGGGCGCTGAATTTCGATCTTGGCAGCCTCCTCACCGATCTCGATCTCACCACCATGCTGGTGGCGCGCGCCGATTTCGGGGCGAAGCTTTCGGGCCGCGGCAATTCGCTTCATGCGATTGCATCGTCGCTGGGCGGTCAGACCAATCTGGCGATCGGGAAGGGCACCATCAATTCGCGCGCCTTCGCGGTCGTCTCCGACGATCTCGTCAACGTGCTGATCCCCGGCGGCAAGACCGGCGACACGGCGCGCCTGACCTGCGCCATCAGCCGCTTCGACTTTTCCGGCGGCGTCGGCACCTCGAAGGCGCTGGCGCTTGAAACCGACAGCCTGGTCACGACCGGCGCCGGCACGGTCGATCTTGGCCGCGAGCGCATCGACCTCTTGTTCAAGCCGAAGCCGAAAAACGCCAGCCTGCTGAGCGTCGCCTTTCCGGTCCGCCTGTCGGGTCCGCTCTCGGCGCCGACGGCCGGGCTCGACCGGATGGGGGTTGCGACCGGCGTTGCCACGGCGTTCGGCGGCGCGGCGTTGACCGGCGGCGTCGGCCTGTTGCTGCCGCTGATGAGCACCGGTGCGGACTCGGTTGCCGGCAGCGGCGATTGCGGCGCGGCGGCGGCCGCGGCACAGCAGGAATCCGGCGGCGTCACCGGCACCGTCCGCGATGTCGGCGGCGCCATCGGTGGCGCGGCCGAAGATGCCGCCAAGGGCGTCGGCGATGCGGTGCGCGGGATTTTCGGACGGTGAGCGACAAGGGCGCCGACACGGCATCGGGTATCCTGTTCGATCTGGCGCGCAACCGCACGCTCGACGAACAGCCGCCGCATCCGGGCCGCGAAGGCCCCCGTCTGCCGAAACGTTTCTACAAGCACGCCGAAGCGGGAGCGGTCGAAACCGGCCATGCGATCCTGCTCGACGGGCGCTCGGTCAAGACGCCGTCGAAACAGGTGCTGGCCGTGCCGCATCCGGCGCTGGCGCGGGCGATGGCGGCGGAGTGGAACGCGCAGGGCGAATATATCGACCCGCGCTCGATGTGGCTGACCAAGCTCGCCAACACCGCGCTCGATCTTGTGGCGCCGCGCCGCGATACGGTCATTGCCGAAATCGTCACCTTCGCCGGCAGCGATCTGCTGTGCTACCGCGCCGAGGCGCCGGCGGCGCTTGTCGCGCGCCAGGCGGCGGTCTTCGATCCGCTGCTCGAATGGGCGGCGGCGGCACATGGCATCCGGATGAAGGTCACGACCGGCATCGTCCATGTCGCGCAGGACGAGGCGGCGCTGGTGGCCTATGGCCGGGCGCTGGCCGCGCTCGATCATTTCCGCCTCGCCGCGCTCCACAATGCGGTCACGCTGGCCGGTTCGGCGGTCATCGGCCTTGCCTTGACCGAACGCCGGATCGATGCCGCCGCCGCCTTCGAGGCGGCCTATCTCGACGAGGCCTGGCAGATGGAGATTTCGGGCCGCGACGAGGAGGAGGAAGCCCGTCTGGCGCGCCGCCGCGCCGAGCTTCTCGAAACCGCCCGGTTTCTCGATCTTCTTGCTGACGCAACGTAAGCCCCACCCATCGGAATGGCGGCCAAGCCATTGGCAAAAAGCAGATTTCGGTGCTATTCAAAGCCCGCAACAGCCGGTTTGCGGGATATTTTTTGGCAACGGTTTCAGGCCGCGCAAGTGCGCGGATTCTCCGGTTTCAGGGGGCGGTATGAAGGACATTCTTCGTCGGCTTGAGGAGCGGCGCGCGGTGGCGCGGCTGGGCGGCGGGCAGAAGCGCATCGATGCGCAGCACGCCAAGGGCAAGCTGACGGCGCGCGAGCGCATCGAGCTCCTGCTCGACGAAGGCTCCTTCGAGGAGTTCGACATGTTCGTCGAACATGACTGCAATGATTTCGGCATGGAGAAGCAGAAGATCCCCGGCGACGGTGTCGTCACCGGCTGGGGCACGGTCAATGGCCGTCCGGTCTATCTCTTCGTCAAGGACTTCACCGTCTTCGGCGGTTCGCTGTCGCGCAATCACGCCAAGAAGATGACCAAGGTCCAGGACATGGCGCTGAAAACCGGCGCCCCGATCATCGGACTGTTCGATGCCGGCGGCGCCCGCATCCAGGAAGGCGTCGATGCGCTGGGCGGCTATGGCGATGTCTTCACGCGCAATGTGATGGCGTCGGGCGTCATCCCGCAAATCTCGGTGATCATGGGCCCCTGCGCTGGCGGCGATGTCTATTCGCCGGCCATGACCGACTTCAGCTTCATGGTCCGCGACACCTCCTATATGTTCGTCACCGGCCCCGATGTCGTGAAGACGGTGACCAACGAAACCGTGACCTCCGAACAGCTCGGCGGCGCCTCGATCCACACCGCCAAATCCTCGGTCGCCGACGGCGCCTTCGACAATGACGTGATCGCGATGACGCAGATCCGCCGCCTTGTCGATTTCCTGCCGTCCTCCAACAAGGACGAAGTGCCGGAGCGCCCCTTCTTCGACGAGCCGAACCGCATCGAAGCGTCGCTCGACACGCTGATCCCGGCCAATCCCAACATGCCCTACGACATGAAGGAACTGATCCTGAAGGTCGTGGATGAAAGCGACTTCTTCGAAATTCAGGAAAGCTTCGCCAGGAACATCATCACCGGCTTTGCCCGCATCGAGGGCCGCACGGTCGGCGTCGTCGCCAACCAGCCGATGGTGCTGGCGGGCGTGCTCGATTCCGATGCCAGCCGCAAGGCGGCGCGTTTCGTCCGCTTCTGCGATTGCTTCTCCATCCCCATCGTCACCTTTGTCGATGTGCCGGGCTTCCTGCCGGGCACGGCGCAGGAATATGGCGGGTTGATCAAGCATGGCGCCAAGCTCTTGTTTGCCTATACCGAAGCGACCGTGCCGAAAGTCACCGACATCACCCGCACGGCCTTTGGCCGCGCCTATGACGTGATGGCCTGCACCCATATCCGCGGCGACCTCTACTATGCCAGGCCGACCGCCGAGATCGCGGTGATGGGCGCCAAGGGCGCGGTCGAGATCATCCACCGCGCCGATATCGGCGATCCCGACAAGATCGCGGCCCATACCAAGACCTACGAAGACCGCTT
>JAUXOE010000147.1 GCA_030682415.1 Parvibaculum sp. | reverse complement strand
TGGGCGATCTTGTCTTCGGCGAGTTTCGTGCGCCGGTCGACTTGCGCTTCCATATTGGCGCGAATCTCCTTGGCGAGGTTTTCGGCCTCGGTCTTGGCCTGGGCGACGATGTCTTCGGCTTCTTTCATCGCTTCGCGCTGCTTGCGCTGATAGGAGGCAAGAAGCTGTTGCGCCTCCTCGCGGAGCCGGCGTGCCTCGTCGAGTTCAGCCGCAATATCGGCGGCACGCTTGTCGAGCAGGGCCCCGATCATGCCGGGAACCTTGTAGTAAACAAGCAGCCCGATGAACATCAGGAAGGAGATCAGTACCCAGAAATCGGGAGACGCGAACATGGGTTCCGGTCCTTCTCTTACTTGAGTTCGTTATCGACGGCGCGCTCGGCGGCGGCGCGGTCGGCATTGCCGAGAAGTTCGGTCACGACAGCGTTAGCGACCTCAATGGCAACGTCACGCACATTGCCGAGAGCTTTTTCCTTGGTCGCGGCGATCTGCTTTTCGGCGATGCCGATTTTCTCGGCCAGCCGCGCCTCGATCGATTTCCGCTGACGCTCGGTTTCCTCATTCAGGCGGTCGCGTGTCGCTTGCGCAATCTCATGCGCATGGGCACGGGCTTCCGCCAGCGCCCGCTCGTAAGCGGCGATGGCCTCGTCCGTCTGCCGCTTGAACTGCTCGGCCTGGTCGAGATCGTCGGCGATGCGGTCGCGGCGTTCCTCAAGGACAGTGGCAACGCGCGGCAGCGCCACACGGGCCAACACCAGATATAGAAAGCCGAAAACGATCGTCAGCCAGACAAGCTGCGGAACGAAGGTTTCGAATGCTAGCTGCGGCATGCCGCTTCTCCCGAAAGCGATTGCCGGCGTCGCGCTCTTGTCACGCGACGCCGGAACATCTGTGCGTTTGCGCTGATCAGAACGCGAAGAGGATCAGGAACGCGACGGCGAGACCAAACAGGCCCGTCGCTTCGGCAAGCGCGAAGCCGAGCAGCGCATTGCCGAACTGGCCCTGTGCCGCGGCGGGATTGCGCAGCGCGCCCGCGAGATAGTTGCCGAAAATGGTGCCAATGCCGACGCCGGCGCCGGCAAGAGCGATACAGGCGATACCCGCACCGATGAGCTTTGCAGCTTCTGCTTCCATGGTCTTCAGTCTCCGTTGTCGTAAGGGGTGCGGGTCGCGCCCCGTTGCGGTTGATCGATGGGGTTTTCGCCCCGTTTGGGCCGGCGCCTCAGTGCATATGCAAGGCGTCGTTGAGATAGATGCAGGTCAGGATTGCGAACACATAGGCCTGAAGCGCGGCAACCAGCACTTCAAGACCGGTCAGGCCGACCATGAACACCAGCGGCACAATGCCCGGCGCGATGCCGAAGGATCCGAGCGCGATGACAAAGCCCGCAAACACTTTCAAAACCGTGTGGCCGGCCATCATGTTGGCGAAAAGACGAACCGACAGGCTGATGGGGCGCGTCAGATACGACACGACTTCGATCGGCACCACCAGCGGCAGCAGATAGACCGGCACGCCATGCGGGACGAAGAACTTCATGAAGCCGACGCCATGGACGGCGAAACCGAGGATCGTCACGCCGATAAAGATAAAAAAGGCCAGCGCGAAGGTGACGATGATGTGGCTCGTCACAGTGAAGGAGTAGGGGATCATTCCCAGAAGGTTGCACGCCAGGATGAACGTGAAGAGCGTGAACACGAAGGGGAAGAAGCGCAGACCTGCTGTGCCGACGTTGTCACGCAGCATGTTGGCGATGAACTCGTAGGACAACTCGACAATCGATTGCAGCCGGCCCGGCACCATGGCGCGACGGTTGATGCCGGTGAGCATCAGGCCGATCACCGCTGCCGCGGCGAGCACCATGAAAAGCGAGGAATTTGTGAAGGAGGCATCGATATTCCCGAATTGCATCGGGAAAAGCGTCTTGATCTCGAACTGATGCATGGGGTCGATGGCAAAGCCGCCGCCACCATGTTCTGCGTTTTCTGTCGCCACGCTCGCCGCCCCTGTGTCGGATGGGCCTCAGCCCTGTTGATCGCCGCCTGCGTCCCGTTCGGTTGAAGCGGCAATCTGCCGAGCCGCCCGGTACACATTCAAGATGCCCGCTGCCGCGCCGATGAAGAAAAACACCAGCAAGAACCAGGGCCGTGTGCCGAGCCAGCTATCCAGAACCCAGCCGATCGCCGCTCCGACGAAAACGCCGGCCACCAGTTCGGTAACCAGCCGGAACGCGACGCCCATGGCTGTGCTCCGGCTTCTGCCGGACGCGGGCTTTTGGCGGGCCTGCTGCGTCTTCCGCAGCCTGGCGTCGAAATCCGCGAGATCGGAATTGCGTCCCGTTTCCGCGCCGGAAGCGTCGGGAGATTTGCCGTCCTGAGGATCCGCCAAAACTCCGTGCTCCCCGCGAAAAAGCGCCGCCACAACTGCAGAGCCCTGCCTCAAGCCGCGCGCACCCTACTTGCAGGGTCTGGCACTGTCAAGAACCGCCAGGAGGCATATAAGTCATTGTAACAAAAGAGAAATTCGGAACAATTCGCGACTGCGGCATTCGGCCTCGGTAGAGCTGCGAACCGAGTCTCGCGGCGAGATGAAAAAGGCCCCTTGAAAGGGGCCTTTCCGTTGCGGCAGCGGCAGGGTCGATGCCGTCAGGAAGCTTCGCGAATCTGCTCCGCAACGTCGAGATCGACCGAGACCAGTGTCGAGACGCCGCGTTCCTGCATGGTGACGCCGAACAGCCGGTTCATACGCGCCATGGTCAACGCGTGGTGGGTGATGATCAGGAAGCGCGTATCGGTCGTGCGCGTCATCTCATCCATCAAATCGCAGAACCGCTCGACATTGGCGTCGTCCAGCGGCGCGTCCACTTCGTCCAGCACGCAGATCGGGGACGGGTTGGTGAGGAACACGGCAAAGATCAGCGACATCGCCGTCAGTGCCTGCTCGCCGCCCGACAGCAGCGACATCACCTGCAGCCGTTTGCCCGGCGGGCGGGCAAAAATCTCGAGCCCCGCTTCCAGCGGATCGTCGGATTCGGTCAGCTTCAAATGCGCTTCACCGCCGCCAAAGAGATGCGTGAAGAGGCGCGAGAAATTGGCGTTGACCTTCTCGAAGGCCTCCAGCATCCGCTCGCGACCTTCGCGGTTGAGGCTGCCGATGCCCTGCCGCAGCTTGGCGATCGCGCTGACGAGGTCTTCGCGCTCGCCGGTCATCGTTTCGAGTTGTTCCGAAAGCTCGCGAGCCTCTTCCTCGGCCCGCAGATTGACGCCGCCCAGGCTTTCGCGCTCGCGCTTCAGCCGTTCGAGCTTGGCGTCGATCTGTTCGAGGTCCGGCAAGACCGCGCCTTCGGCGAGATTGGCCTGTGCCAGCGCTTCTTCCGGCGCGCATTCGAGGACTTCGCGCACCCGCTCCTCGGCCTCGCGCCGCCGCTCCCGCGCGCCATCGACCCGACCGTCGATGCGGGCCCGCTCCTCGCGCGTCTCGCCGAGATGGGACTGTACGTCCCGGGCGTGTTTGGTTGTTTCGGAGAGCAGCTTTTCGGCACTCGCCAGTGCATCGGCCGCCTGCCCACGCGCCGTCTCGGCATCGCTGATATGGCTCATCAACGCGTGGCGCTTTTCTTCGATCTGCGCCGGCACGCTTTCCAGCGCCTTCAACTCGGCCTCGGCTTCGCCTTGCCGTGTCTCCAGCGTCTCGATCTGTCTGCCGGCATTGGCCGCACGCGCCTGCCATGCGGCACTCTCTTCGGCAATGACATCGAGCCGGCGCACGCGCGCCTCGGCATCGCGGCGGAGCCCTTCATGCTGGGCGCGGGCCTCGGAAAGTTCGAGCCGCAGCGAGGCCACGAGATCGCGCAACGCACTGGCGCGTTGCCGCAATTCTTCGTCGGGCTTCAGGTTCTGGAGCGCCACCTCGGCTTCTTCCAGGGCGCGGGTGGCTTCGATCCGGTCGCCGGTCAGACGCTCTTCGGATTCGGTGAGCGAGGCCAGGCGCGAAAGCTGCGCCGAGGCCGCCCGCTCGGCCGCCGTCAGCGTTTCGCGGATGCGATTGTGTTCGGCTTGCGCATCGCGCAGCGTTTGCCGCTGCTGCTGTTCGCGGGCCATCGCCTCTTCCGCCGCAACATGCGCGGCATCGAAAGCGGCACGCGCCGCCCGGGCGGTTTCCCGCGCCGCGCCGAGTTCGGCCTCGAGATCGGCAAGCCGGTTGCGCTGTTCGAGCCGGCGCGCCGAGGCTGTCGGCGCATCGGCTGCCGCCGTGTAGCCATCCCAGCGCCACAGCGCACCTTCGCGCGTCACGACGCGCTGACCCGGCTTCAGCAGCGCCTGAAGGCGCTTGCCGTCCTCCGCCGAAACGACAATGCCGATTTGCGACAGGCGGCGGGAAAGTGCCGCCGGGCCTTGCACGAAATAGGAAAGTGGCGTCGCGCCTTGCGGCAACTCGGGCGCCATCTCGAAGGGCGGCAGCGCGTCCCAGTGAATGGGCGCCGCCTGGTCGCCGGGCACAGCCAGATCGTCGCCCATCGCCGCACCGAGTGCGGTTTCATAACCATGCTCAACCGTTACGGCGTCGATCATCGGCGGCCAGAGATCGCTTTCGCCGACGGACAGAAGGTCGGTCAGCGTCTTTGCTTCGGCCGTGAGGTCGCCGGCCATGCGTTCGGCAATCTGCAACGGTTCGCGCGCCGTCTTTTCGGCATCCTGCGCAAGGCGCCGCGCCTCTTCGGCGTCAAGCGCCAGCCGCTCGGCGTCGGCCATGCGTGTGGCTGCGCCGTCAAGCTCCACCGATTGCAGCGCAATCTGCGCTTTCTTCTCCTCGGCATCGGCCAGCGTCTCGCGTTCGCGGACGATTTCGGCAAGCTGGCGCTCCAGCTTTTCGATGCGCTGGCGGCCGGTATCGATGGTGCGCACCAGGCTGTTGCGCTCGGCGGAGAGCCGCGCGATTTCCTGATTGAGTTGGTCGAGTTCGTGTTCATGCGCTTCAAGGCGGCCACGTGTTTCCTCGACACGGGCACCGGCTTCATCTTGCGCCGCGGTCTGGCCTTCTTCGGCGGCGCGAAGCGCGGCCGCTTCCTCGTCGAGCCGGGCGATGGCGGCTTGCGTATCTGCGATCAGATCGCGTTCGCGCGCGAGATCCTGCGCAATCTGCTGCAGCCGCGCCGTCAGGCGCTCGGCCTGCTCACGGGCGCGCGCTTCCTCGGCGTCCAAGCTGTCGCGCTCGACGGTCAGGCGGTGCAGCCGCGCGGCGGCAACCGCCTCGGCTTCGCGCAGTGGCGGCAGCGCCTCGGCCGCCTGTGCTTCCATGGTCGAAGCCGCCGCCGCTTCACGCGTCAACTCGGTGACGCGGATATCGGTCGCGGCCAGCCGCTCCTCCTCATGCGCCAGAAGGTCGACGGCATGCGTCCATTTGAGATGCAGCAGAATCGCTTCCGTTTCGCGCACCTGGCCCGAAATATTGCGATAACGAACGGCCTGCCGCGCCTGCCGCTTGAGGCTCGCAAGCTGCGATTCAAGCTGCGCCACCACGTCGTCGAGACGGGTGAGATTGGTTTCGGCCGCCTTCAGCCGAAGCTCGGCCTCGTGCCGGCGCGTATAGAGGCCGGTGATACCGGCCGCCTCTTCGAGAATGCGGCGGCGATTGATCGGCTTCGACGAGATCAGTTGTGCGATCTGGCCTTGACGCACCAGCGCCGGCGAATGCGCGCCGGTCGAGGCGTCGGCGAACAGAAGCTGCACATCGCGGGCGCGCACTTCGCGGCCATTGATGCGATAGGTCGAGCCCTGGTCGCGCTCGATCCGGCGCGAAACTTCGATGGCATCGCTGTCGTTATAGGCGGGCGGCGCCGAGCGGTCGCCATTGTCGATATAAAGGACGACTTCGGCATGGTTGCGCGCCGGCCGGCCGGCGGTGCCGGCAAAGATCACATCTTCCATGCCCGAGCCGCGCATGTTCTTGAACGAGTTCTCGCCCATGACCCAGCGCATCGCCTCGAGCAGGTTCGACTTGCCGCAGCCATTCGGCCCGACAACGCCGGTCAATCCCGGTTCGATGATGAGATCGGTCGGATCGACGAAGGATTTGAAACCCGAAAGGCGGAGGCGATTGAATTGCACTGTGTGTCTCGATCTCTGGCGTTGTCACGTATCTTCGAAAAGTGTAGCTGCGGCGCCTATTCTTCCACCGGTGTCGACAGGCCGGGAGCGGGCCCCGACGAAGTGATGTCCTGACCCGCCAGCGCCTTCTGGATCAGCGGTTCGAACTCGCTCCAGGGTAGCGCGCCCTCGACTTTCTCGCCGTTGATGAAGAATGTCGGCGTCGAGCGGACGTTGAATGTCTTGGCGCCGCGCAGCGCGACTTCCTTCACATGGTCGAAAATCTTCTGGTCTTTCATGCAGGCGTCGAAGCTCTCGTCGGAAAAACCACCCTGCCGCGCCAGCGCCTTCAGGTCGTCCATCGGTGTCTGTGTGAAGGCCCAGCGCGATTGCTGGCGGAACAACACACCGACAAATCCGAAATAGCGCTCCGGCCCCGCGCAATGCGCCAGCATGAAGGCGGCGGTTGCGATCGGATCGAAGGGGAAGTCGCGCAGGATGTAATAGACCTTTCCGGTTTCGATGTAGTTCTCCTTGAGGAGCGGCATCGTGTTGACTTCGAAGCTGGCGCAATGCGCGCAGGTCAGCGAGGCATAGTCGATGACAGTGACCGGCGCGTTGGGGTCGCCCATCGACATGTCGCCGAGCGGACCCGGCACCATCAGTTCCTGTTCGAAGTCCGAGCGTTCGACGGACCCGCCCGCGCCCCTGCCGTTCGAGGCGCCGAAGAGATAATAACCGCCAATTGCCAGCACGAGGATAAGTGCAACGGCGCCGGCCAGAATGGCTCTATTTTGATTCACGATGACTGGTCCCCACTAGATGTTGGGTCATTATGGCTGCGGGCGCCTGCGCCCTCAACCAATCCTTTCTGTTGCCTCGAGGCGAGAATCGCGACTCGGAAGGCTTACCGGGCCGCGCGCGCCCCGACGACACGTTCGCCGAGCTTCCGCAGCGCCTCTTTCAGCGCCGGTTCCTCAATCTTTTCAAGCTCTTGCGCCAGCGCCGCGCGCTCCCCGGCGGTCAGTGGCCGCAGCCGCCGGAGGCGCGGCCGGCGCTTTGCCGGCAACGGACCCTGCACCAGCTTCAGCCGCGCCACCGCGCTGTGCCCGTACCAGGTGTTGATGCGCTCGATGATCTGCGGCTCGAGATGCCGGATCTCGACGGCGATGGGGCCGTCGACACGCACGACCAGCGTCGCGCCGCCACGCCGGCCGCGCCCCGTCTCCTCACCGGAAGTCCTTGGAAAGATTAGCTTTTCGGGCGATGAATATTCGGCGAGCTGGGCCCCCGCGATCTCCGGCCACTGCGCCAGCACATGCGCTTCGGTGAAGCCGCGCTTGGCGAAGGCGGCGCGCGCCACCGCACTGATCCGCGCGCCGACGGGTGCCGGACTGTAGCGCCGCGAGGCGACGCGATTTCCGAGAATGCCGTTCATCAAGGCATTGTGACTCGAAACGGCGCGTCATGCGAATTGACGCGCGATGCCCTTTCGCGCGATGAGTGAGGGATGGCCCGAAACGCGAAGAAAGCCCCGGAAACAAAGGAAAAGTCAGCCGCCGCGCGCAAGCTGCTGGCCTGGTACGACAGGCATGCGCGCGTGCTGCCTTGGCGCGCGCGGAAGGGCGAACGCGCCGATCCCTATGCGGTGTGGCTTTCGGAAATCATGCTGCAGCAAACGACCGTGGCGACGGTTGGGCCTTATTTTACGGGCTTTTTGCGGCGTTGGCCGACGGTGGAAGCACTGGCGAACGCGCCGCAGGAAGAGGTGATGAAGGCCTGGGCGGGGCTCGGCTACTATGCCCGCGCGCGCAACATGCATGCCTGCGCCCGCGCGGTATCTTCCGAACACGGAGGAAAATTTCCCAATACCACAGAAGGACTTATCGGCCTCCCCGGCATCGGCCCCTACACGGCCGCCGCGATCGCCGCCATCGCTTTCGGCCGCCGCGCGACAGTGGTCGACGGCAATGTCGAACGCGTCGTGGCGCGGCTCTTCGACATCGAAACGCCGCTGCCGAAAGCGAAGTCCGAGATCCGCGAATGCGCCGAAACGCTGACGCCCGAGAAGCGCGCCGGCGACTTCGCGCAAGCCATGATGGACCTCGGCGCGACCCTCTGCACACCGCGTTCTCCGGCCTGTAATCGCTGTCCGATCAATGACTTATGCTATGCGCGGGCGCGCGGGACGGAAGCCTTGCGGCCCGGCCGGGCACCGAAAAAAGCGAAGCCGACACGGACCGGCGCCTGCTTCTGGCTGACCCGGAACGGCCATGTCTGGCTGCGCCGCCGGCCCGAAAAGGGGTTGCTCGGCGGCATGATGGAGGCACCGGGCACAGACTGGAAAACCCCCCTCTGTCACAAAACTGTCAAAAAACTGTCACAAAAGGATCTGGAGGCACTTTATCCCCGGGCGCCAGTGGCCGCCGAATGGCGACTTATCCCCGGCCTGGTGACCCACAGCTTCACCCATTTCGATCTCGAGCTGGTCGTGCTGGCCGCCGCGACGCGAAAAAAACTTGTCCCCGGGGGTGACGGGCGCTGGGTTCCGCTCGACGAACTGCATGGCGAGGCGCTGCCGACCGTGATGCGGAAAGTCGCGATGCATGCGATGCCGGAGACGGGGGCGTTGTTCGCGAAGCGGTGAAGTTTGGTTCGTAGACGGATTAAAAATCCGTCATTGCTTCGTCGCTTCGCTCGCAATGACGATTGATAGCCCGGCCCTTCGCATGGCTCAGGGCGTTCGAGGCTCGAAAAGGTCCACCGGACCTTTTCGTTCGCTACGCGAACCGCCTCTTACCCTTCCCCCATCTCCGCCCGCACTTTCTGGCGCAGGATGTCGATGGGCTTCAGTTTGCCGTCGGTCTTGAAGTGCCAGAAGGTCCAGCCGTTGCAGGCGTCGAGGCCCTGCACATGGGCGCCGATCTTGTGGATCGAGCCTGAGGCGTCGCGGCAGACGATCGAACCGTCGGCGCGGACGCGGGCGGCGTGGCGGCGGCCGGGATCGGTGAGCACGTCGCCGGGTTCGAGCAGGCCGCGTTCGACCAGCGTGCCGAAGGGAATACGCACTTCGGCTTTCTTCGACGTCGTGACTTTCAGATCGTCGGCGGCACCCGTCCTGATCAGGCGCAGGCGCTCGCGCGCGACCTTGATGTAGCGCGCCTCGCGCTCGATGCCGATGAACTTGCGGCCGAGCTTCTTGGCGACGGCGCCGGTGGTGCCGGTGCCGAAAAACGGATCGAG
>JAUXOE010000142.1 GCA_030682415.1 Parvibaculum sp. | reverse complement strand
CCCGAGACGCCGATGAGCGAAGCGCTGGTGGTGATGTCGAAAAAGTCCAAGGGCTGCATAGGCTTGACCGACGAAAGCGGACGCCTGGCGGGGATGATCACCGATGGCGACATCCGCCGCCACTCGGCCGAGGGCCTGTTGTCGAAGACCGCCGGCGAGATCATGAACCGCACGCCGGTGACGGTGAGCCCGGACATGCTCGCCTCCGAAGCGGTCAACCTGTTGAATCAAAAGAAGATTACCAGCCTGTTCGTGGTCGAGGATGGCATGCCCGTCGGCATCGTCCATATCCACGACTTCCTGAAGGCAGGCGTCGTTTGACAGCAGAGACGACAGCCGCTGTCATCGTTCTGTCATAAAACGCGGTCGACCCGGAATCTCCCTGCAATTTCAGGGCGATAGGGGCTGGAAACGGCAATTGTGACAGCGACGCCGAATCCCGGACCCCCCCTCTGTCACAAAAATGTCAAAAAACTGTCACAAAACCTGAAGCGGGCATCCGGCGCGTCTCGCCGCCGGACCCTGTTGCCGGAGCGCCAACCCGGTTTGCCACAGTGGCAAAGCCGCTCGGGCAAGGATGAGGCGGGGACAAGTTCGACTTATCCAGCGTCACGCTGCAATCCGCGCCACGCCCCTCCGACCTCGATGAGAATGCCGGCAGCAAAAAACTTATCCCCGGCCCCCGACCGCGCGCCCGGACCGCATCCGGCATCGTCCCCCGACCCCGGACCGCGACCGGGACGCGCCGCCGGTCATCGGCCCTACGTAGTTTCCGAACCTGACCCCGAATCGTACAAGTCCATAGCCTCGAAACTCCCGGTTTCAGACAACGGGCCCTCGCCAGGGCGATGGCCGGTGACGGTTCGATGGTCGGCATCTCGCGCCCCCCATCCGAACGGCCCGAACCGCAGGAAAGGCGCAACCGCTCATGCCGCACCCGTCGGACAAGGTCCATGACCGCGAAGCCCTGAGCGCCGCCGACCCGGAACCGCCGACCGACAATGCCCCGGCATCCGCAAAGCCCGGCCTCGTCAGATACGATTATCTGAACGACTCGAAACTGAGCAAGGCGCTCGTCTACTGGAACGGGAAGCGCGGCACGCGGCGCATGCCGCAACGGTCCGACATCGTTCCCGGCGAGATCAAGGAGATATTGCCCAGCATCATGCTCGCCGACGCGCTGGCGGACGGCACGCGCTTTCGCTGCCGCCTGGTCGGCACGGCAGTCGTCACCGCCTTCGGCGCCGACCTGACCGGAAAATATATCGGCGAATATGAGGGAGACGCGGCGGCGCCCGGGCCGGACGAATTCACCCGGAAGCTTTATCAGACAGCCTGGAAAGAACGGCTGCCGGTTTTCTCGCGGGGAAAATATGTCGCATCGCGGGAAAGCAGCCTGACCGTCAACCGCCTGCTGCTGCCGCTGTCCGAGGACAACGAACGGCCCAATATCATCATGGCGGTTCTGACCTTCGAATATGAAGGGATCGAACAGGCAACGCTCGGCTTCGGCGTCGAGATCGACCCGTCGGTCAGCTATATCGAAATCATCGAAGACATCGAGGGCCTCTTTCCCGACCCGGAAAAGGCGGCCGGCGCCGACGTGCCGGCGCTCAGCGGACGGCTCTCAGCTTCGGGATGCGCTGCAGAGGTTCCTCTGCATCCGCGCCCGCCGAAACACTGACAATGGTGTAACCAAGCGCCTGCAGACGGCGAATTTGCTTCACCGTCCCGGCCTCGGTCGGAACCATGATCCGGGAAACCGCGGCATGCGCTTCGGGCCGCTGATAATAGATGATCTGAACCAAGGGACATCTCCGGATACGAGGTGAAGCCCTCGCTCAGCTCGGGGGGGCGGGGACTCTGAGCGAGGACTTCGGTCGCACCCATCCCTTACGGGATGTCCAACTTCAATAATACTCGCGCGATTCGACGGGCGGGAACAGAATCGGAATATACGTAATGCAGACGCTGGCGGCGGCGCGCTTTGCATCGCGTCGCGCGGGTCTGCGCCGTTTGATTCAAAAAGCCCCGGAGCACTTGAGGGGAAGACGGGAAAGCAGGGCCCGCACCCGCATGACGCAATTGGACGACAAGGGCGCGGAACACGCCCCACCATCGTCCGAGGCCAGGAAAGCACCGTTCAGAATCGGCCGGATATCCGCAGATAGAAATCGCGATCCTCGCGCCGGCCGGGTGCGGCCGCCGGAACATCGATCTCTTCGCGCAGCCGGTAGCGGGCTTCGAAGGACCATTGCGGCGAAAAGCGCCACTGGTAGCGGACCTCCGACAATTCGTCATTGCCGCGAAAATCGCCGGAGAGCAGCCAGCCGGCATCGATGCGCGCATAGACAAGACCGAGATGATGGCCGGGCGCGATATCGTAGAAGCTGACGGCTGCCTGCCAGGCGAGCCCGCCGGCATCGCCCGCGTCGCCCGAGCCGGTGACGGTGGCGCGCGGCCGGTTGGGCGCATAGCCGATCTCGAAGCCGGGCACGAGACGAAGGCCGTCATCGGTGAGTGTCCAGCTGGCGGCCATGCGGCCGACCAGCGTGATGTAATCCTCGCGACGCGAAAACGCCGTTCCGTCCGAAGCGAGCGCCTCGGGCATCCAGGTGACGCCGATCATCCGTTGCACGATCGGCCCCAGAGACTCTGTCGCCTCCAGGCCGGAGAAAACCGCAACGCGGCTGCCATTGTCGGAAAAATCGAGCGGTGCCCGCACGGCCGCGCCGGGCCCGTTGCGATGGTTGTGTTGCAGAACGAGATGAGCGCGCCAGCCGGGCTGTATCCGATGGCGATAGTGAATGCCGTCCGTCCATGTGACATCGATATTGGGGCTGTCATTGCGGTCGAGCCCCTTCGACGCAACGCCTTCCAGCGCGAACCGGTTCTGGAAGCGACCGACACGGAGCGACCATGGACGGCTTTCGTCCGCGTAATCGAGATAGAACTCGTCAAGCGTCGTCTCGCCAAGCGCCATGCCGGTCGAGGTCGAGGCATAACCATGCAGGTGGAAACCATGGCCGGTCTGGTGCTGCCCGTAGCGGCCCGCCAGACGGGCGCGAAAATGAAAATCGGCGCCGATATCGCGCTCGGCCGCCAGCCGCAGCCGGCCGCGCAAGGCGTCGACCTCGGTGACCGTGCCGTTGCGGGCCTTGCTCTCGCTGGCGAAATAGCCGCCGCGCAGATCGCCGCTGAGCGTCCATGTCTCTTCGGCCGTGGCAGCCGGCACCCCGATCGCCGTCGCGATCACGCCGCCCAGCAAACGCCCGGCCCATGCGCTGATGTTCCTGACGATGAAAATTCCGGCCACCTGTTTCCCGGTCCGCAACGAAACCCTACGACGCCGGCGTGCCGTCCATTCGCTTCAGCAATTCCCAGACCGGCACCGCTGCCGCGCCGCCGACCAGCCCGCTCAGATAGCTCGGAATGTCGGCGTTGAACATCCAGTTCCATAAATAGCCGGCAACGACACTCGCAATCAGCATGGCCGCAAGCGTGATCAGCCATCTTGTCCAAAGCGCCATGACATCCTCCCGGTAAATTTCCGACGACAGTCATATCGAGGCAGTATGGACGCCGGCGGCACTCAGACAAGCACGAATGACCGGGCGACCCTTTGCCGCCACCGGGGTTGCGGCATTTATGTGTAGAATGGCCGCGAACGGCAATCGTGAAGGAGGCAGGATGTTCGGCGCGCAATTGAAGCTTTTCCGGCTGGCGGGATTCGACGTCAAGCTCGATGTCAGC
>JAUXOE010000141.1 GCA_030682415.1 Parvibaculum sp. | reverse complement strand
CCCGAGACGCCGATGAGCGAAGCGCTGGTGGTGATGTCGAAAAAGTCCAAGGGCTGCATAGGCTTGACCGACGAAAGCGGACGCCTGGCGGGGATGATCACCGATGGCGACATCCGCCGCCACTCGGCCGAGGGCCTGTTGGCGAAGACCGCCGGCGAGATCATGAACCGCACGCCGGTGACGGTGAGCCCGGACATGCTCGCCTCCGAAGCGGTCAACCTGTTGAATCAAAAGAAGATTACCAGCCTGTTCGTGGTCGAGGATGGCATGCCGGTGGGCATCGTCCATATCCACGACTTCCTGAAGGCAGGCGTCGTCTAGGCAGCGACCGTGATCTTGAGGCCGAGGGCCCGCACCACCTTGAGCACGGTGGCAAATTCCGGCCGCCCCTCAGCCGACAAGGCCTTGTAAAGACTGGCTCTTGTCAGCCCGGCCTGCTTTGCCACTTCCGTCATGCCCTCGGCGCGCGCCACCACGCCAAGCGCATGCGCGATCAGGGCCGGGTCGCCATCCTCGAAAACCGCTTCGAGATAGGCCGCAACATCCTGTTTTGTCTTCAGAAATTCGGCGCTGTCGTATTTCCTGATGGGCTCAGTTGTCATCGTCATCCTCATCCTTCAAACGTCGCGCCATGGCCCTGGCGGTCGCAACATCCCGGCTCTGGCCGCCCTTGTCGCCGCCGCACAACAGGATCACAAGTGCCTTGCCCCGTTGAATAAAATAGACCCGGTAACCGGGTCCATAGGCGATCCGAAGCTCGCTGACGCCCTCACCGACTGGTTTCACATCGCCCGGATTGCCGAGCGCCATGCGATCGAGACGGACCAGAATGCGCGCCCGTGCCTGCGCATCGCGCAACCCTGCCAGCCAATCGGCGAACACCCGGGTCTGGCGAATCTCGATCATTGGCGATTTGTATCCTATAGGATACGAAAAATCAATCGGAGAGACCAAAATCGACAGCGACTGGCACTGCACTGTCATCGTTCTGTCATAAAACGCGGTCGACCCGGAATCTCCCTGCAATTTCAGGGCGATAGAGGCTGGAACCGGCAATTGTGACAGCGACGCCGATTCCCGGACACCCCCTCTGTCACAAAACTGTCAAAAAACTGTCACAAACCCCGAAGCGGGCATCCGGCGCGTCTCGCCGTCAGACCCTGTTGCCGGAGCGCCAACCCGGTTTGCCACAGTGGCAAAGTCGCTCGGGCAAGGATGAGGCGGGGACAAGTTCGACTTATCCAGCGTCACGCTGCAAGCCGCGCCACGCCCCTCCGACCTCGATGAGAATGCCGGCGGCAAAAAACTTATCCCCGGCCCCCGACCGCGCGCCCGGACCGCATCCGGCATCGCACCCGACCCCGGACCGCGGCCGGGACGCGCCGCCGGTCATCGGTCCTACGTAGTTTCCGAACCTGACCCCGAATCGTACAAGTCCATAGCCTCGAAACTCCCGGTTTCAGACAACGGGCCCCGCCAGGGCGATGGCCGGTGACGGTTCGATGGTCGGCATCTCGACCCCCCATCCGAACATCCCGAACCGCAGGAAAGGCGCAACTGCTCATGCCGCACCCGTCGGACAAGGTCCATGACCGCGAAGCCCTGAGCGCCGCCGACCCGGAACCGCCGACCGACAATGCCCCGGCATCCGCAAAGCCCGGCCTCGTCAGATACGATTATCTAAACGACTCGAAACTGAGCAAGGCGCTCGCCTACTGGAACGGCAAGCGCGGCACGCGGCGGATGCCGCAGCGCGCCGACATCGTTCCCGGCGAGATCAAGGAAATTTTGCCCAGCATCATGCTCACCGACGCGCTGGCGGACGGCATGCGCTTTCGCTGCCGCCTTGTCGGCACCGCGATCGTCTCCGCCTTCGGCGCCGACCTGACCGGAAAATATGTGGGCGAATATGCGGGAAGCGCGGATTCGACCGGGCCGGACGAATTCACCCGAAGGCTTTATCAGACAGCCTGGAAAGAACGGCTGCCGGTGTTTTCACGCGGCAAATATATTGCCTCGCGCGAAAGCAGCCTGACCGTCAACCGCCTGCTGCTGCCGCTGTCCGAAGACGGCGAACGGCCCAATATCATCATGGCGGTGCTGACCTTCGAATATGAGGGGAGCGAACAGGCAACCCTCGGCTTCGGCGTCGAGATCGACCCGTCGGTCAGCTATATCGAAGTCATTGAAGATATCGAGGGCCTCTTTCCCGACCCGGAAAAGGCGGCCGGCGATTCAGCCTGACGGCTCAGCGCGCGCGGGACATCGCGGCGATGTCTTCGGCGATGTCGACGATGGTATAGCCCAGGGCTTGAAGACGCCGGACCTGGCGCATCAGCGCCACTTCGGAGGGGACCGAGATCCGGGTCAGGGCGTCGCCGGTCTCGGGACGCCGGTACAATATGAAATGACTCAAGGGGCATCTCCGGGCACGAGGCTCCGGGCGCGAGGTGAAGTCCTCGCTCAGCTCGGGGGGGCGGGGACTCTGAGCGAGGACTTCGGTCGCACCCATCCCTTACGGGATGTCCAACTTCAATAATACTCGCGCGATTCGAGAGGTCCGGACAGAATCGGAATATACGCAGTCAAGACGCTCAGTCCGGTTCGATATCCGACACCCGGACGGCGGGCGCATCGAGCACCTGGCGGATCCGGATCGCCAGTTCGCTGCGCCGGTAGGGCTTGCTCAAAAGCTGCACGCCGCGATCGAGCCGGCCGTGATGGACGACGGCACTTTCGGCATAGCCGGAGGTGAAGAGCACCTTGAGGTCCGGCTGGCGTGCCTGCGCCTGCTCGGCCAGCTGGCGTCCATTGAGACCGCCCGGCATGACGACATCGGTGAAAAGCAGATCGAATTTGTCCGATTGGTTCAGCGCCGCCATGGCATCGACACCGTTCCCGACCGCAACGACGCGATAGCCCAGCGCCACAAGCTGGCCATAGACATAGTCGCGGACGAATTCGTCATCCTCGACCAGCAGAATGTTTTCGGCGCCGACGGGGAACACGCCGTCACGCTCGGCCGGCACAAACGTTTCGGCCGCCGCGCGCGCGCGCGGCAGATAGAGCTTGATCGAGGTTCCCTCGCCCGGCTCGGAATAGATCCGGACCTGACCGCCGCTCTGCTTGACGAAGCCATAGACCATGCTGAGGCCGAGACCGCTGCCCTTGCCGACTTCCTTGGTGGTGAAGAAGGGCTCGAAGACACGATCGAGCACGTCGCGCGACATGCCGGTGCCGGTATCGGAAACGCCGACCCGCACATATTCACCCGCCTCGATGCCGGCCGCCACCGCATCCTCCTCGGCAAAACACGCATTCGACAATTCGATCGTCAGCCGCCCCCCCTCGGACATCGCATCGCGGGCATTGATGCAGAGATTGAGAACCGCATTCTCGAACTGTCCGGGGTCGACCTCCGCCGGCCAGAGCCCCTCCGCGGCGACGGTTTCGATCTCGATCTGCTCGCCCAGTACCCGGACCAGCATGTCGCCGATGCCGCCGATCAGCGCGCCGAGATCGACATGGCGCGGCTCCAGCGCCTGTTGCCGCGAGAAAGAAAGCAGACGGCCGGTCAACTCGGCGCCCCGTTCGGCCGCGACGCGCGTCATTTCGGCAAAGCCGTGCAGCTTGCTGTCGGCGCCCAACCGCTCGCCCAGAATTTCGGCATTGCCCATGATGACGGTCAGCAGATTGTTGAAGTCATGCGCCACACCGCCGGTCAACTGCCCGACCGCCTCGAGCCGCTGCGACTGGTTGAGCCGGTCCTGCATCTGCCGCCTCTCGGTGACGTCCTGGAAGTAGAAGGCCAGGCCTTCGGGCGAGGGATAGGCGGTCACCGACAACCACATGCCGAGCGGCTCGTAGAAGGTCTCGGTCGATTGTTTGACATTTTCGCGCACCGCCTTTTCGCAAAGATTGCGGATCACGCGGCCGGGCGTCGGCGGGAATTCCTCCCAGATGTTCTTCCCCAGCAGGTCCACAGCGCTGCGGCCCAGCACACGCTCGGCTTCCTTGTTGAAATAGGTGAAGCGCCATTCGCGGTCGAGCGTGAAGAACGAATCCGAGATGCTTTCGAGGATCATGGTCAGACGCGCCGCAAGGTCGCTCATCTCCCTTTCGGTCCGGCGGCGGTCGTCGATATCGGTCGCCGAACCGATCCATTTGATGACCTTGCCCTCGGGGTCGCGGATCGGCACGGCGCTGACGAGATGCCAGCGATAGACGCCGTCATGGCGGCGCATCCGGAACTCGGCCAGATAATTTCCGCCGCTTGCGAGCGCCACACGCCATTTTTCGAGCGTCGGCTCACGATCCTCGCGCAGGATCGCGCGCGACCAGAGACGGTTGGCGTCGTCCGCGCGCTCGGTGCCGGCATATTCAAGGAAGTTCCGGCTGACAAAGTCGGCCCGGCCGTCGGGACCGGCCGTCCAGATGATGATCGGCATTGAATTGGCCAGTTGCCGGAACAGCTCTTCGCTGCGTGCCAGCGAGCGCTCGACGCGCTTCAGCTCGGTGATGTCCTGCATCGCGCCGATGACACGCAGCGTCCGGTCGTTCGCATCGCGCTCGGCCCGGGCGACCACGCGGACATGGATATGCCGCCCTTCGGCGGTCACCATCTCGATTTCGAGGTCGTAAGGGATGCCGTCGCCAATGCAGCGGCCGAGCGCCTGTTCGATCCTTTCGCGCGATTCGGGCTCACAGCTTTGCATCACGCCTGCGAAATCGAGTGGCCGGCCGTCGGGCATGTCGAGCATGCGGGTGACATTGTCCGACCAGGTCATTTCACCACTCGCCACGTCGAGGCTCCAGCTGCCGAAGCGGGCCATTTCGCCGCTCATGCGCATCAGCGTCTCGCTGTCGCGCAGCGCCATCTCGATCTTGCGCCGCACCGCCCGGTAGCGGACGGCCGTGGCAAAGGCGAGGCCGACCAGAAGAAAGGAAATGACGATGACGGCCTTTGCCTGCAATTGCGCATTGGCGCTGCGCACTTCACGCCCGAGCAACTTGGCGCGCTCCACCCGAACCATTTCGCCGACAAGTGCGCGTATTTCCGCCTGTGCCTGCAGACCCTCGCCGCCGCGCAGAAATTCCGCCGCCGCCCGCCCGCCACGCAGGCGGCGCTCATCGATCAGCTCATGGCTGAGCGCAAAGCGGTCCTCGACACGGGTTTCAAGCCCGACGAGACGTTCGATCTGCGCCGGATCGTCATCGAGGAGATGATGCAGCGCGGCCAGTATTTCGTCCGCGCGTTGCTCGGCCGCGACCACCGGACCGAGATAGGCCGGATCGCCCGACAGCGCATAGCCGCGCGACGCCGTTTCCGCATCGAGCGTGACCAGAAGGGCAAGGCCCAGCATCTCGAGCGTCTCGCGGCTGTGCACGACCTCACGCTCGGCACGGCTCATCTGCACCATGGCCGCATAGGAAAAGACACCGAGCAGAACAAGGCCGGCCAGACCGGCCATCGTCAGCAGCGTGGTGCGGCCGCCCAACCTGCGAAAAAAGGCCGGCAAGGCCGGTCCGGGGTTCGATCCATTCCGCACACGAACAGATTCGGCGACGCGACTCGTCCGATCAACCAGTATGTCCTCCGCAATCCTTGCTGTGCCGGGACAACGCGCAGGCCCAGCGGCACTTCGTACCCCTTGTTACGTTCTGCGCGATCAATCGGATCGTCAATGAAATTCGTGTTTCTTGCGCCAGCCTGACGCCAGCGTCAGGAAAAAGGGCCGGGCATCGCCGCCCGGCCCTTTTCGCGCAACCGCAAAACAATGCGTTCGATTTTCCGTGTACGGTCCGTTCACGGCACCGGTGTGAACATCCCGAGACCGGTGATCGAGCTGTCGGCATTGCCGGTGCCGATCTCGAAGCCGAGGCCGATGGTCGAGGCGCCGGCACCGAAGGCCTGTGCCTGAACATTGGCGGTGCAGGGCCCGCCACAGGCCGCGCCGGGCCCGCCGACAACCGTGACGGGCACGGCGGCGGAAGCAAAACGCCCGGCGCTGATATAGGCGATCTCCGATGTCGACGGCACGGCGGTGCCGCCGGTGGTCAGGATGTTGTAGGTCGCATCGCCCGGCATCACGATGTCGAGATCGGCGCCGATGCGCGAGCTTGCACCGTTCCAGGCAACGACGATCTCGCCCGACAGCGTGCCCGGCGCCGAGCGGCCGTCATTGAAGACGGGCGCCGTGTAGCCGGCGAGTTGATAGCTGGCGCTGCCATCGGCCGGCAAGGCACCTGTCGGCGTGCCGACCGCCCAATGCATGCCGCGATCTCCCGAGACGTCGCGGCCGGCATAGGAACCGTTGCCGCCCGTCATGCCGCCGGTCCAGCGGCCCCACATCGCATCATCATTGCCGCCAAGCTCGGCCATGCCGCTGGAGCCGATGGTGACGGTCTGGCTGTTGGCCGTTTCCTGCGTCAGCAATTCGCCCGATGCACCGAAGGTCGAGGGACGGTTGCTGACGACGGCGACACTGCCCTGGCGTGCATTGAGCGCGGTGTAGTTGCCATCGGCCAGCGGCGCGGCGAGCGGGGCCGGATCGATGCCGACCGTCGCGCCCGTCGTGGTGAAGGCCGCGGCGCCGTGAATATTGACGGCGGGATAGCCCGATTGCCAGATGTCGTAGGAAATGGCGGCGGACGAACCGCCCGTGCCCGACAGCGCGCCGGCCAGCGAGACGAAGCAGCTATTGGCCGTCGGACAGGCCCGGCCGCCATGATCGATGGTGAAAGTGCCACCGGTTCCGTTGACGATGCTGTTGGCCGGGAAGATCGCTCCCACCGTGTAGACGATGAACGGCGACGCCCCCGGATTGACGACACCGCCCGGCGTCAGGATCGCATAGATGCGGTCGTCCGGCATATCGACTTCGAGATCGAAACCGACGCGCGGGAAGACGCCCGAACCGACACCGCCATAGGCAATCGCCATGCTGCCGGTGAGCGTACCGGCAAGGCTGCCGCCATCGACAAAGGTCGGCTGGGTGGCCGCCGCCAGCGTGTAATGCGCCGTGCCGTAAACCGGCAGGTCGGAGGCCGCGCGGCCGATCGCATAGTGGAAGCCCTGCACGTCGGCCGAAAGCGTGCCGGCGTTGTAGCCGGTCGTCGTGCCGGCGTGCCAGCGGCCGATGGTGACGTCCTCATCGCCCCAGAGGTCGGTGACATGCGCATCGCCCACATCGCCCGGATTGCCGGGGTTGTAACTGCTCATCTCGTAGGAAGCCAAACCGCCCCGCCCGTCCAGCGCGATGTCGGCCTCACCGATCATCGAGCCCGAGGCCATTGTGTAGGGCGCGGCGCCGAGCGGCGCATCGACCGCGCCGCCTTCAAGCGGACCGGGCGCGCCGACCGAGGGATCGTAGGCCGATTGCGAGAAGACCGCCGCGCCGGAAATCTGCGTGCCGCGGAAAAGATCGTCCATCGGCGCCGTGAAATCGACGATCCGGTAGACGATGCCGACATCCTCGCCCGCCGCGCCGGTCAGCAGACCGTAGATCGAGGCGTCGCAATTGGACGACGGACAGGCGGCCCCGCCCTGCGCCATCGCGATGCCGTTGACGCGGAACATGCCATTGGCAAGATCGTTGTAGTTGAGCACGGCGGACGGCGCGGCGGCGCCGCCGGCCGTCTGGATCACATAGACATGGTCGCCCGGCATGGTGACGGTGAAATCGACGCCGACCCGGAAGACCGGACCGAAAATCAGGCCGAGTTCGCCGTCAAACGTGCCCGGCGCGAAGGCGCCGTTGTCCATTGTCGGCGCGGTGGCGGCGACCAGCGCATAGGTGGCAAGGCCGAAGGCCGGCAGATCGACCTGGGGCGTCGGCATGCCATAGGCGATGTGGAAGCCCTGATGGCTGGTGCGTCCGAGCGTTGCGAAAGTGTCGCCATTGAAGACGTTGTAGTAATTGCCGTTGGTCTCGCCGCCGGCCCAGCGTTCGATAAAGACATTGCCATTGGCATTGCCGCGCTCGAGCGACTGGTTGGAATTGCGCTCAAGGCGCTCTTCATAGCCGGGTTCGAGATCGTATTGATTGAGTTCGCCGCCCGCACCGATCGTGACGCTGGCACCTTCGCGGCCGTCGATGCCGAGCGAGTCGGCGGCATAGACGACCGAGTAGCCCGCAAATTCATCGCCCTCGAGCGGCACGATGACGCCGGTCACGGGCGGCGTGCCGCCGTAACCGCCGCCACCACCCGTCACGCCGTCGAGAATGTCGGCACCGTCGGCGCCCTGCTTGTCGGCCGGGGAATAATCCGCGCCCTCGCTTTCGAAGGCGGCCAGCAGAAAGCCCGGCGTCGTCGCGGCAGGCGGGGTGAAGGTGCCGGCGATCGAGGTTTCGGTCGCGACATAGCCCTCGCCCCTGGCGAAATCGCGCGTGCCTGTTCCGGTCGTCACGGTGGCTATGCCTTCATTGACGCGGCCCTCAAGGCCGCCACCTTCGCCTTCGAAGGCCGAGAAGGCGCCGCCCGCCGTCGAAATGACGACACCGCCGCGCGAAACGGAAATCGGCGTCCCGTTGGAGGCGACGCGCATCGAGCCGGAGATCAACTCGAAGGAAATGCTGTCGCCCTCGCCAGTGATGCGGAAGGTCGAACCGGGCGCAATGGTGACGATGCTGCCGTCGGGCGCCTGCAATTGCAGCAGCGACCCCGTGACCGTCACGGTTTGTCCGGGCTCGATGTTGCCGACCGGCGCGCCGACGCCGTCGACGGTGACGCCACCACCGCCGAAAAGCACCGGCAGCGCCGATGCGGGCGCCGCCGCGAGCAGTCCGGCCGCCATCACGGTCGCAAGAGCCGTCGTCGTCAGAAGCCTGTTGAACGTTGTCGTCGTCATGGGATCTGGCTCCTTGCCGGTCAGAAGTCGAAGCTGAGGGAGAGAGAGGCAACGGTGCGGTCGTAGTCGTAGAGCACGATGTTGCTGTCGGAACGCGTGTAGGAGACGCTGCCGCCCAGCGTGAGATCCGACGTCAGGGCATAGCGCAGGCCCGCCGTGACATCGGCCCGCGTCGTCGAGCGCTCGGTCAGGAAGAGCGGATCGGGGGCATCGTATTCGGCAACCTCGACCGAGGCGGACGCATGGGCCCGCAGCCGTTCCATCACGCCGATCTCGCCGCCGGCGCGAAGCCCCGCAAAGTCGTGCGAGAGATGATCGACGACCGAATTGACGACGCGTTCGGTGCCGCCATAGGCGCCGGCAAAAATATAGGCTTCGCCCGCACCGCCAAGCGCCTGCCCCACCGTCGCACCGACGGTGTAGCGGTTGGCGTTCTGGATGCTGTTGCCCGGATAGTTGAGCCGCGCATATTGCAGATAAACCGCATAATCGGTGTTGCCGCGCGTCTGGTAGCTCCACTGGCCAAGCGCGCCGAAGGTGTAGCGCCAGGCCGCATCATCGACCCAGAAGGACTGCAGCTGCGCCGAGAGCCCGAAGGTGCCCCAGTCGGGCGTGTGCTGCATGAGGCCGATATTGAGGCCGACAAGACCCTGATTGAAATCGCCATGAACTTCATTGGCGCGGTAAGAGGCCGTGAGGTCGGCGACCAGATGGCGGTCGATCGACAGGCCGTGGCGGACCGAGACGCGGCCGGCGACTTCGGCGAAGGCGCTTTCTTCGGAGACCGCGCCGGGCCCGAGCGCCGCAAAACCGAGACCGGCGAAAGCCGGGATCAGGATGCGCGAATCCGAGATCGAATTGTTGATGTTGCTGTCCCAGCCGGCGGTGAGGCGGAGATTGTTCTCGATCTGCGTCCCGCCGCCCGACAGCCCGGTGTCGAGCGCCGTCACATAGCGGTTGATCGTCGCGCGCACATCGGCCGGCACATCGCCTTGCGCCTCGACGGTGGCCAGTTCGCGCCGCGCCGCTTCCGGTTCGGCCAGCGCGATATAGGCCCGGCCCAGTTCGGCGCGCGCCTGCAGATGATCGGGTTTGACCGCCAGCACACGCTCGAACGCCGCGACCGCTTCGGGCGCGCGACCGGAATCGATGGCCGCGACACCGAGCAGATAGTCGAATTCGGGATGGCCGGCCCGGGCGCGTTCCTCGGGCTTCAGGATCTGATAGGCGCCGGCGGCATCGCCCGCCGCCATTTTCTGCCGCGCCTCGTCGAACACGCCGGCACCGGCCGTGCCGGCGGCGAAAAGCGCCAGCGTCAGGGCGAGCGCAAGCGGCCGTGCATGGGCCCGCCCGAGCCTCGCCGATGCCGCGGAAATCGTCTTTTTCAGGATCATGCCCCACCCCTTACACAAACTGTCCCGGAATCCGGCGCGTCCCGACCGCCGCTTCGCGGCCGCGGCAGGGAAGATTTTCCGGATGAATCGCCCGATGAATCGATTGGCGCCGAAGCGCCTGGGGGGAGACTAGGAAGCGGGACCCGCGCCCGCATGACGCAATTGGACTAACAGGCGACGCCGGCGCCCGGCGCGGCCTCAATGCATGCCCGGCCACACCCGGTCGTCGATCACGATGGCCGCCCGGCCCGCACTCTTGCAGCGGATACAGCGCAGCCGCGCCCGCAAGGCCGCAAGGTCGAGGGCCCCGTATCGGAAGGCGATGCTGCGCGGGTCGATCCGGGCGCTATGCCCGCAATGGCGGCAAAGCCCCCACAGCATGCGGTGCGCCCGCACCACGTCCTGCAATGTCGCGATTTCGCCGTCCCAGTGTCTGACCATGAGAACATAATAAGAACATTCGCAGGGCCGGTGTCGAGGCCGAGAAACCGGGATTCTTATCCGGCCGCAGGACCGTCCATCCGTTTCAGCAGTTCCCAGACCGGCACCGCCGCCGCGCCGCCGACCAGGCCGCTGAGATAGCTCGGAATATCGGCATTGAACATGCCGTTCCACAAATAGCCGGCCGCGACACTCGCAATCAGCATCGCCGCAAGCGTGATCAGCCATCTTGTCCAGAGCGCCATGACATCCTCCCGGGATATTTCAGACAACAGCGACAGCGGCCAGTATGGGCGCTTGCGGCGCCGGGCGCGACATACGTTTGGCGTTTTCCCGGCCGCGCGCCCTATACGTTCGTATGTGAAACCGCGCTTCGTATAACGCCGCCTATACGAATAAGGCCGCGCCAACGGGCAAAAACCGCTATGGCGCCGCTTTGCTTTCTGAAATTTATACCTCTGACACCTATAACCAAGACATCCGGGGACGGACGATGTTCCCGGTGCTGTCGCATGACAGAGGTTCAGTTGCGTATCGCGTGAGAACTGTCGCCGGGTTCGCTCATCGAAGCCCCCCTTCGCCGCTTCCGGCGACATTGTGAGTATGTAACCGCGTGCGTGAGCGGGGTAAATCATCCGGGAGGCTCCGTCCTCCCCGCCTCCCGGATGGTCTGCCTTGATTTTGAAATGACCGAAAACCGCGGCATGCAGCCGGCGGTCGGGACACCAAATGCCATGATCGACATTGCCGAAAGGGACGACACGCCGGAGAGGCGAAAGAAGGCTTATCTGACGGCCGTGGCTTTCGTCGAACGCCTGCATCGCAGCTTTCTCGACCTCATCAAGGACGAGCTTGAACGCAGCGGCATCACGTCCATCAACAATGTGCAGGCGCTGATGCTTTTCAACATCGGCGATGCCGAGATTTCGCCCGGCGATCTGCGCAGCCGCGGCTGCTACCAGGGCTCCAACGCCTCATACAATCTGAAAAAGCTGGTGGAGGCGGGCTATATCCATCACCGGCGCTCGCGCTCCGACCAGCGTTCCACGCGCATCCGCCTGACCGAAAAAGGTCAGGACATCAGCGCCGCGATCGACCGCGTCTATGACCGGCATTGCCACACGATCGGCGACGCCGGCGACGTATCGCCCGACGAGTTGCACCGGTTCACCGCGACGATGCTGAAGATCGAACGGTTCTGGAACGATCAGATCCGCTACCGGCTGTAGACGGCTCCGGCGCGACCGCCCCGGCGCGTGTCGAAAAGCGCTTGAACGGCGTCACAGGCCCCGGGCCCGCCGGTACAGGCTCAGACAAGCACAAATGACAGGGCGACCCTTTGCCGCCACCGGGGTTGCGGCATTTATGTGTAGAATGGCCGCGAACGGCAATCGTGAAGGAGGCAGGATGTTCGGCGCGCAATTGAAGCTTTTCCGGCTGGCGGGATTCGACGTCAAGCTCGATGTCAGC
>JAUXOE010000139.1 GCA_030682415.1 Parvibaculum sp. | reverse complement strand
ATGCCCGAACTGCTGGGCGTGGCCGGCAAGCCGCTGACAAACGGTTATGTCCTTTCCTCGATTGCGAAACTCTGCGTCCGGCGCGAGTTCCATATCCTCGCCTCAAATCGCTCGAGCCCCGTTACCGTCTGGCTCCGCGCGCTGGCGCGGCACGCGCATGAGGAAGCCGGCGGCAAGGGTGTCGGCGCCATCGGCATGTGTTTCTCGGGCAATTTCGCCCTGTCGATGATGATGGAGCCCGCCCTCCTCGCACCGGTCCTGTCACAGCCATCAATGCCCTTTCCGGCCGGCGCGGTGCGGAAGGCAGCGCTGCATGTGTCGCCGGAAGAATTGCAATGCGTAAAGGATCGTTGCGCCAAGGGCGCCAAGGTGCTTGGCCTGCGTTTCAAGGGCGATTTCATGTGCCCGCCATAAAAATTCGAAAGCCTGCGCCGTGTGCTCGGGTATGCGTTCGAAGGTATCGAGATCGACGACCGCCACGCCAATCCCGACTCCCCGGCGCCGAAGCCGCATTCGGTGCTGACCGTCGACCTGATCGACCGTGACGGCGAGCCAACCAAGGAAGCCGCGAAGCGCGTGATCGCCTTTTTTCAGGAGCGGCTGCTTGCGGCCTGATTGCATTCGACAATCGTCAATTCCGGCCACATCTCCTTCCAACGGGACGCCTTTTCGGCCAGACGTTCGGCATTGAAATTGGCGACCGGATTCGGGCGGATCGTCATTGTCGCAATATCGCCGAAGCCGAATGGCGCATATGTGCGAAACCCGTCTCCCGTCGCCCGCACACCAACCATGCAGGCCGGCGCCAGAAAGCGGTCGATGCCGTCGGTCGCACAGGAAAGCGGCGGATAGGGCATGCCGAATTTTTCCGGATACCAGAGATGTACACGCGCCTGATTGCGCAACTCGACCTCAATGCCAAGAGGCGCGAAGAGGGCGCGCGTCCGTACGATGGCGCGGTCTTCCGCCTCCCAGCTTGTGTCAGGATCGAAATAGAAAATGTCGTAATCCTTGATGCCGTAGTCCGGCGCGCGGCCTGTCAGCCCGTTCCAGACGGCCTGGAAGAGGCTGCCCGACACCAACCATGTGTCGGGCAGATCGAGTTCGGGCAGCCGGTCGAGGATCGCGCGGTTGGTTTCATTGGCCAGCGCCAGCGAGAGAAACCGCGCTTCGTCCATCCCTATTCGGCAGCCTGTTTCGGCGCCGGCGGCACCCAGCGCAGCACCGGGCTACGGGCGGCGGCCGTTTCGTCGAGGCGACGGCGCGGCGAAAGATAAGGCGCGCCGGTGAAACGCTCCTTGTCGTTCGACTTCGCGGCGCGGGCGAGGTCCTTCAGCGTCGCGATGAAAAGATCGACGGCCTGCTTCGATTCGGTTTCCGTCGGCTCGATCAACAACGCCCCGTGCACCACCAGCGGGAAATACATCGTCATCGGGTGGTAGCCCTCGTCGATCATCGCCTTGGCGAAGTCGAGCGTTTCGACGCCGGTGCCCTTCAGGAAGCGATCGTCGAACAGCGCCTCGTGCATGCAGGGGCCCTCGAAGGGCGCCGATAGATCATCCTTCAGCGAGGCCAGCACATAATTGGCATTCAGCACCGCATCCTCTGCGACCTGGCGCAGCCCGTCCGATCCGTGGCTCATCATGTAGGCCAGCGCGCGCACGAACATGCCCATCTGGCCGTGGAAGGCAGTCATGCGGCCGAAGGGCGTCGTGCCATCGGCCTTCGCTTCCTCCGCGGTTTCGACCAGACGGAAACCGTCTGCCCCGTGCACCACATAGGGCCGCGGCGCGAAGGGCGCCAGCGCCGCAGAGAATACCACCGGCCCTGCGCCCGGACCGCCGCCGCCATGTGGCGTCGAGAACGTCTTGTGCAGATTGATATGCATGGCGTCGATGCCAAGGTCGCCCGGCCGCACACGACCAACAATCGCGTTGAAATTGGCGCCGTCGCAATAGAAATACGCGCCCGCCTCATGCACGGCATCGGCAATATCGATTATGTCGCGCTCGAAGAGGCCACAGGTATTGGGGTTTGTGAGCATGATCGCCGCAACATCCGGACCGAGCGTCGCCTTGAAAGCGGCAAGATCGACCCTGCCTTCAGTCGTCACCGGAATGGACTCGACCTTGTAGCCGAGTAACGCGGCGGTGGCAGGGTTCGTGCCATGCGCCGATTCCGGCACCAGCACACGGCTGCGCGCTTCGTCCTCGCCGCGCGCGATCAGCGCCGCGCGGATGGCCATCATGCCGCAAAGTTCACCATGTGCGCCCGCTTTGGGCGACAAGGCGACGGCCGGCATGCCGGTCAGCTCCTTCAGCCAATGGGCGAGTGTGTCCATCAGCTCCAGTGCGCCCTGTACGGTTTTCATCGGCTGCAACGGATGGATGTCGCCAATGCCCGGAAGCCGCGCCATCTTCTCATTCAGGCGCGGATTGTGCTTCATCGTGCAGGAGCCAAGTGGATAGAGCCCGGCGTCGATCGAATAGTTCTTGGCCGAGAGGCGCACATAGTGGCGCACGATCTCGGGTTCCGAAACGCTCGGCAAGCCAATCCGGCCTTGGCGCTCGAACCCGCCAAGGCGTGCCGTGAAGGGTGCCGGCTCATCAAGATCGAC
>JAUXOE010000138.1 GCA_030682415.1 Parvibaculum sp. | reverse complement strand
GTTGAGATGCGCGATGCCCATGGCGGCCTGCGCATGCTGCGAGAGCTTCTGCGGCGCGCCCATTTCCTCGGTGATCGCGGCGGCGATTTCGGCATAGCGCTTCTGATAGACCGCCATGATCGACTGCAGAAGCTCGATGCGCTCCTGTTTGGTCGTCGTCGAGAATTTCGGGAAGGCGGCCTTCGCGGCGGCCACGGCCTTGTCGACATCCTTGGCCGAGCCCATGCTGATGCGCGCGAAAGGCTCTTCATTGGCCGGGTTGATGACGTCGAGCGTCTTCGGCGTCGCCGGGTCGACCCACTGGCCGTTGATATAGAATTTCAGATAGTCCTTCATGGGGGCAGTCCTCCTTGTTTGATGCCGTCCCTCGGCCGGTCGGGGCCCCCGCCGTCTCATGCGGCGTGCGGGGCCTTTTCAGGGGTCCGGGCCGGGCCCTTGTGTGGGCGTCGCCCCGGTGCCGGAGAGGGGATTCCTGTTGGCAAGAAACCTCGCATGGGGCGCCCTGCCCGGTCCAGCGTAAAAGGGCCTCGAAAACGGCCAAACCGGCGGGTAAGTTGACGGACCGGATATGATAAAGGCCGGTCGCCGCCGCAATTCGGTCGCGATCCCGATAGACAAGAGCACGGCGGACCGGAATTGGCTCCGCGGACCGAAAGAAACGAAGGACCGGCAATTCTCCATGTTCATTGACGGACGCAACGTTCCCGACGGAACGGTCATCGAAACCGACCTCGCCATCATCGGCGCCGGCGCCGCCGGCATCTCGATCGCCCGCGAGCTTGCCGGCTCCGGCATCTCGGTGGCGCTGATCGAAAGCGGCGGCTTCGAATTCGATGCCGACACGCAAGCCCTCTATGAAGGCGAGATGGGCGGCGTCGACTATCCGCTGACAAGTTCGAGGCTGCGCTATTTCGGCGGCACCACCAATCACTGGGGCGGCTGGACCCGGCCGCTCGAGCCCCTCGACTTCGAGGTCCGCGACTGGGTCCCCCATTCCGGCTGGCCGATGACGCGCGCCGATCTCGACCCCTTCTACGAACGCGCCGCCGAGCTCTGCCAGCTCCGCTCCACCGCCTTCGACGATGCCTCCGCCTGGGCCGAGGGCGGCGAGCCGCTGCCGCTGGCGGGCGACGAAGTGATGACGCGCTTTTTCATCTACAGCCCGCCCACCCGCTTCGGCAAGAAATACCGGCCCGACATCGAGGCCGCGCCGAACGTCACCTGCTACCTCAACAGCAATGTGATGGAAATCGTGCCGGCCGAAAACGGAGCCCGCGTCGACACCTTGCGCATCGGCACATTGTCCGGCGTCCGCTTCGAGGTGAAGCCGAAGGCCTGCATCCTGGCCGCAGGCGGCATCGAGAATGCGCGCATCCTGCTTTATTCCAACAGCGTCGAAACGGCCGGCCTCGGCAACCGCAACGGCAATGTCGGCCGCTACTTCATGGAGCATCCGCACATCCCCTCGCCGGCGACCTTCCTCGTCACCGATCCGGATCTGGTCGCGCGCTTCTACCGCACCTACACCAAGCTCAACAATTCGGTCGTGCGCGGCTGCTTCCTCTTCTCGCCCGATTATCTGCGCCGCACGCGGCGCATGGGCACCGTGCTGACCTTCGGCATGAGCTATGCGGTGACGGAGGCCACCGGCACGGAAGAAGGCCAGCGCGATCCGGCCGCCTGGATCCAGCCGCTGGTGCTGAAGCTCGCCCGCGACACCACCTCGCGGCCCGCCGCAACCGAAGAGCTCGGCTGGCGCGTCGGCGTCGGCTGCGCCTCGGAGCAGGAACCGAACCCCGCCAGCCGCATCACGCTTGCCGACGACAAGGACGCGCTCGGCCTCAACCGCACGCGCCTGACCTGGCGTCTGAAGAAATCGGATGCCGACAGCCAGCGCGGCAATCTCGAAGCGCTGGCGCGTGCCTTTGGCGGCTGGGGCGAGGGCCGCGTCCGCGTGCTCTTCCCCGCCCGCGACGAATGGACCGAGGCCGAAGGCTGGGGCAACCACCATCTCGGCACCACGCGCATGGCGCTGGACCCGAAAAAGGGCGTCACCGACGGCAATTGCGCCGTACACGGAATGTCGAACCTCTATATCGCCGGCTCCTCGCTCTACCCGACCGGCGGCACCGTCAACCCGACGCTGACGCTGGTGGCGCTGGCGCTGCGTCTGGCCGATCATCTGAAAAACCGTTTTGCGGAAGGCTTGTTCAACCAATGACCCGGGACGTCGACCACAGCCACGCAGAGCCCCATCCCGCCCCGCACCGGTCGGTGTCCCGCCGCGACATCGTCATCCTCGGCGCCACCGCCCTCCTCGCCGCCGCCATCCCGGCCATCCTCTTCCGGCGCGGCCCCGCCAGCCTCTCGATCGGCAACCGGGACTTCCTGAATTTGCTGGCCGATCCGGCCGCCGCCGCCAGGCTCGGTGAAATCTGGTTTGCCGAAAGCCGCCCCGCCGAGACGCGCGCCGTCTACGAAACCCGTCTCGCGCGCCGTCTGCGCAATTTCGGCTGGTCGCCCTCGGCCTCGCCCGAGCTCGCGCGCCGCGCGCTGGCCGCCAGCACCCGCGCCGACTATCTCGGCGACCGCATGGTCGCGATCGAGAAGTGGCATCTCGCCGAAACCGAGGCCGATCTCTGCGCGCTCGCCGCCCTGATCATGCGCACGCGCACACCCGCCGCCTGAGCACGCGCCGTTTGCGGGATAAACCCGGGGATAAAGCCGGGGACAAGTTTCTGCCGCGGCGGTATGTGACAGTTTTATGACAGTTTTGTGACAGAGGGGGGGTCAGCAGGGTCCGTCGCTGCCAAGTTGGACCGATCGCGCCCTGACTTCGAACGTGCCGGCGCGCCCGCCCGGCGACGGCCGCCAGTTGAGCGGCGAGGGCAAAACCGAGGCCAGTTGCGCCGCCTGCGACGGCGAAAGATCGGCCGCGCTGACCTTGAAATAATGCCGTGCCGCCGCCTCCGCGCCATAAAGGCCGGGGCCGAATTCGATCACATTGAGATAGAGTTCGAGGATGCGGCGCTTGCTTAAA
>JAUXOE010000136.1 GCA_030682415.1 Parvibaculum sp. | reverse complement strand
GCCATAGCCCGGCATCGCAATGTCATCGGAAATGCCCGCATCGTAGCGGCCCTTCTCGGAATGGCCCTCAAGGGCGCCGAGGTCGGCACCGGCGCAGAAGGCCTGCCCCTCCGGGTCGCCGGTGACGATGATGACGCGCACGGCCTTGTCCTTGTCGGCTTCGGCCAGCGCCCAGCGATATTCCGTGTGCATGCGGCCCGTCCAGGCGTTGCGACGCTTCGGGCGCGACAGCGTGACGGTTGCGATGCCGTCATTGAGTTCATAGCGGATCGTCTTCAGTTCCATGCGCTTCCTTTCCGGTACGCTGGACCGCTCTAGCTCCGCAGCGTCCCGCCCGTCGCCTTTTCGACTGCCGCCACGATGCGCTTCGACACGGCGTCGATCTCCTCGTCGGTCAGCGTCTTCTCGACCGGCTGAAGCGTGACCTCAATGGCAAGCGACTTCTTGCCTTCGCCCAGCGCGCCACCTTCGAAAACATCGAACAGCGACACATCGACGATCAGCTTCTTGTCGACGCCGCGCGCGGCGCGGATCAGTTGCTCGGCCGCAACGCCGTCATCGACCACGAAAGCGAAGTCGCGGCGGAGCGGCTGCAAGTCAGGAAGTTCGAGCGGGGGCTTGGCGCGCGTGGCCTTGCGCTTCGGCTCGGGAATCGCATCGGGAAAAACCTCGAACGCAACGACCGGGCCTGCGACATCCATCGCATCGAGAATGCGCGGGTGCAGCTCGCCGAAATAGCCAAGCACATTCTTCGGTCCGAGCCGGAAGACGCCGGAGCGCCCGGGATGGTACCAGCCGGGCGCATCGGCGCTCACCTGCAGGTTCGCGACCGGCGCGCCGAGCAGCGTCAGCAGCGCCGCCGCATCGGTCTTGGCGTCCAGCGCTTCGACAGAACCGCTTTTGCCCTGCCAGTGCCGGCCTGTGCCCGAGGGCCGCGCCGTGCCACGGCGCAAGCCTGTCGCCGCCAGAACCTGCGCCTCGGGCGCATCGCCTTCGAATTGCTGCCCCACTTCGAAGAGTGCGACGTCGGCGAAGCCGCGTGCCATGTTGCGGCCCGCGGCGGCAATCAATCCGACAAGCAGGCTTGGCCGCATGTGGCTCATGTCGGCGGACATCGGATTGGCGAGCTTTAGGCCCGGCATTGCATTGCCGCCGCCAAAGAGCTCGGCATGGCGTTCGGGTACGAAGGACCAGGTGACGGCCTCGACGAGCCCCCGCGCCGCAAGCGACCGGCGCGCCATGCGCTCGCGGCGCTGGCGGATGGAGAGCACCGGCTTTGCGACCGCATGGAGACGCGGCAGCGCGACGGACTTCACATTGCCAAGGCCATGCACGCGGACGACTTCTTCGACGAGATCGGCTTCGCCGTCGATGTCGGGACGCCAGGAGGGCACGGAAACAGCGAGCTTTCCTGCTTCGTCCTTCACCCCGAAGCCGAGCGCCGTGAGGATGCGCGTCGCTTCCGTGACGGGCAGCGAGAGCCCGGTCAGCTTTTCGATGCGGGCCGGATTGAAGGAAATCAATTTCGACGTATCGGGTACCTTGCCGGCGACGACGAGATTCGATGGCTCGCCGCCGCAGATTTCGAGGATCATTTTTGTCGCGAGTTCAAGACCGGGCAGCACGAAAGCCGGGTCGACGCCGCGCTCGAAGCGGTAACGTGCGTCGGACACGATGCCAGTGTCGCGACCTGTGCGGGCCGTCCGATAGGGATCAAAATACGCGCTTTCGACGAAGACGTCGCTCGTCTGCACCGTCGAACCGCTCTCCTCGCCGCCCATCACGCCGCCGAAGCCGAGCACGTTTTCATCGTCGGCGATGACGCACATGTCGGGGCCGACATTGTATTCCTTGCCATCGAGCGCCAGAAGCTTCTCGCCCTTGTGACCGAGACGGGCGCGAATGTCGCCCTTCAGCTTCGCCGCGTCATAGACATGCAGCGGGCGGCCGCGATCAAGCGAGATGAAATTCGTGATGTCGACCAGCGCGTTGATGGGGCGCAGGCCCACCGCCTTCAGCCAGTTCTGCAACCAGTCGGGCGAGGGGCCGTTTTTGACACCTCGGATCAGCCGTCCGGCGAAAACGGGACAGGCGTTTTCAGCGCCTGCTGGAAATTCGAGACGAATGCCGACCGGGCTTTCGAAGGTTCCCGCGACCGGCGGGAAACTTCCTTCCCGCAAGCGGCCGAGACCGGCCGCCGCAAGATCGCGCGCGACGCCGTAAACGCCGAGGCAGTCAGGCCGGTTCGGCGTGATGGCGATTTCGATGACGGGATCGTTGCAGCCCAGCACTTCGGCCGCCGGCGTTCCGACTTTCCAGTGGCCCTCCAGGTCGATGATGCCGACATGATCGTCGGAGAGTTCGAGCTCGCGCTCCGAACACATCATGCCGTTCGATTCGACGCCTCTGATTTTGGTCGGCTTCAGCACCATGCCGCTTGCCGGGATCGTCGCGCCAGGCGGCGCGAAGACACCGGTGAGACCTGCACGCGCATTCGGTGCGCCGCAGACGACCTGCAACTGCTTCACTTCGCCCTCGACCAGCGCCTCTACTTTCAAGACCTGCAGCTTGTCGGCGTCGGGATGCGGCTTTGCCTCCAGCACCTTCGCCACCGAGAAGACGGCGAGCTTCTTCGCCGGGTCTTCGACGCTCTCGACCTCGAGACCGAGCATGGTCAAGCGCTCGACGATCTCGTCGAGCGTTGCGTCCGTTTCGAGTGGCTGCTTCAACCAGGAGAGAGTGAATTTCACGACGAGAGCCCTCCGGCGAGTGTCGGCACATCGAGGGCGGCGAAGCCATAATGCCTCAGCCAGCGCAGATCGGCCTCGAAGAACGCGCGCAGATCCGGGATGCCGTATTTCAGCATCGCGATGCGGTCGAGGCCCATGCCGAAGGCGAAGCCCTGATATTTTTCGGGATCGACACCGCAGGCCTTCAATACATTCGGATGGACCATGCCGCAGCCAAGAATTTCAAGCCAGTCATCGCCCTCGCCGATGCGGATTTCATTGCCGAGACGCGCGCAGCGCACATCGACTTCCATCGACGGTTCGGTGAAGGGGAAGACCGAAGGGCGCATGCGCAATTCGACGCCCTCGACCTCGAAAAAGGCGCGCAGGAACTCCTCCAGCGTCCATTTGAGATGTCCCATATGCGTCGTCTCGTCGACGACAAGGCCCTCGATCTGGTGGAACTGCGGCGTGTGCGTCTGGTCGCTGTCGCAACGATAGGTGCGGCCGGGGCAGATGAAACGGAAAGGCGGCTTCCCCGCCTCCATGGTGCGCACCTGCACCGGGCTCGTATGCGTGCGCAATAGCTTGCGCGCGCCCGATGCATCGGGCTCGAAATAGAACGTGTCGTGCATTTCGCGCGCGGGATGGCCTTCGGGAAAGTTCAGTGCGCCGAAATTGTAGTGATCGGTCTCGATGTCGGGGCCTTGCTCGACGGCAAAGCCCATATCGGCGAAAATTGCGACAACTTCATCCCAGACTTGCGAGAGCGGATGGATGCGGCCTGTCTCGAGCGGGCTTTCACGGACGGGAAGCGTCACGTCGATGCGCTCGTTCGAAAGGCGCGCCTCAAGCCCGGCCTCGTGCAGCGCCTGCTTGCGGTGGCTGAGGGCGTCGGTCAGCCGATCCTTGAGGCCATTCAGCGCCGGCCCTGCTTCCTTGCGCTCCTCCGGCGACATCGCGCCGAGGCCCTTCATCAGCTCGGAGACACGGCCCTTCTTGCCGAGCGCGGCCACGCGCACGGCCTCCAGCGTCTCGACATCCACCGCGTCGGCGATGGCGGTCGTGAACTCCGCTTCGAGCTTTTCAAGATCGGCTTTGTCGGTCATGGCTTCATCCGCTCACATCATATCGCTCAATCGTCCCGGCGCCGCTTTATCTTGCGGCGGCTCCGGGCGATTGAGGGAAACGGCGTGCGAGCGAAAGATCGAC
>JAUXOE010000132.1 GCA_030682415.1 Parvibaculum sp. | reverse complement strand
ACAAATCGGCCTGAACGGCAGCCATGTGACAGCGGAATCGGCAGCAGACCCCCCCTCTGTCACAAAACTGTCATAAAACTGTCACAAGCGGATTTATCCCCGCCCGAAGCCCCGGGGATAAGTCCGACTTATCCCCGCTTTCGACCCGTTCGCCTTCGCAGCTGCAACAGCGCGAGGATGTGAAAAAAACTTGTCCCCGGGCTCTAACCGGTCCGAACTGCCGCCTCACACGTAGACCAGCGCACCCTGCCCGGCGACATAGAGGCCGATGACGATGACCAGCGCGGCGAAGATCCGTACAAGGAGCGCCTTGCGGGCGGCCAGGCGGCGCGCGAGCGCCGTGCCGAGGACGGCGCCGACGAGACCGCCGGCCAGCAGCAGCGCCGCCGCGTGCCAGTCGACAAGACCGGCCAGCGCATAGGAAGAGGCGGTGGCGAAGCCGAAGGCCGAGACCGAGACCAGCGACGAGCCGACCGCGAACAGGATCGGCATGTTGGTGGCACCGATCAGGCCCGGCACGATCAGAAAGCCGCCGCCAATGCCGAAGAAGCCGGAGAGAAGGCCGACCGCGAAACCATAGCCGATGAGCGACGGCAGCAGACGGCGTGCCGAGGCGCGGTCGAGATGCACATCCGCGTCGCCGCCCGCCCCCTTGCGCAGGAACATCGAGACGCCGACCGCGATCATGACAAGGCCGAAGAGGCCGAGCAGCAAATCGCCATCGACCATCTTGCCGAGCCGCGCGCCGCCGAAAGCGCCGACGACGCCCGACGCGGCGAAGACCAGCGCGCAAGGCCATTTGACGGTCTTCGCCCGCGCGTGAAGAAAAACGCCGGCCAGCGCATTGGCCGTAACCGCGATGGCGCCGGTGCCGATCGCGACATGCGGCGAGGCGACGCCGACGACATAGACCAGCAACGGCACGGCCAGGATCGAGCCGCCGGCGCCGACCAGGCCGAGCGTCAGCCCGACCAGCGCACCGGCGGCCAGCGTGACCAGATCGGCGACAGCGAATTCCATCGGCCCCGCCCTTCAGGTCAGGCGCGCAGCGCGCGGTTCCACGGCATCACGGTCAGGAGCCGCGCCATGCCGCAGAAACCCGAGACGCCGGCAAAGACGAGACCGGCGCCGACAAAAGCGGAGAGCAGATAGAAGCCCGGATGGACGGCGGCGCCGAGCGCGACGCCGATGACGACGAGCGAGCCCGCCGAGATCTGCTCCTGGCGCATCAGTTCGAGCGGCTGGCCCTTGTCGACGGCGACGGGCAGACCGGCCGTCTTCCAGGCTTCGATGCCGCCTTCGAGAATATAGGCCTCGCAGGCGCGCGCGGCGGCAAGCTTCGGCGCATTGGCCTTGGTGCGCATGCCGGATTTGCAGTGATAGATGACGATATCGGCATTGCTGGCGGCCGCCGGACCGGCACCGAGCGCCGACAGGGGCTCGTTGCGCGCGCCGGGAATGTGTTCGCGGGCGAATTCGTCGGCGTCGCGCACATCGATGACGACGGCGCCGCGCGCGGCAAGGGCCTTGGCTTCTTCGGGGGTGAGTGTCTTGAGGCTCATGGTCGTTCTCCTTTGAGGCGTGGGAAGCGCGGGGGGCGCATCAGGCGCAATAGATGTCTTTCAGGGTTTTCAGGATCTTCGCGGCATCGGGATCGGCAATCCGGTAATGGACGGTCTGCGCCTGCCGGCGCGTGGCGACGAGGCCGTCCTCGCGCAGCTTGGCGAGATGCTGCGACAGCGCCGACATGCCGAGACCGGCTTCGGCCGCAAGCTCGCTGACGCTGGCCTCGCCCTTCACCGCCAAGGCGCAAAGCACCAGCAGGCGCTTTTCATTGGCCAGCAGGCGCAGCATCCGCGCCGCCTCGCCGGCGCTGGCCGCCAGCATCGTCATGTCGCTTTTCATCATTCGCATCGAATCGGGCCTTTTCCGGTTTTAATGTTTTAGACCTTGCTAATTTAGAAACATCTAATATATTTGTCAAGAGATGAACCCGGGCCCGGCCCGGAATGAATGAAGGAGACGACCATGACCGACGAAAAAAAGGCCGAAATACAAGGCTTTTTCGACGAAGCCACCAATACGGTGAGCTATCTGGTGGTCGATCCGGCGACCCGCGCGGCCGCCTTTGTCGACCCCGTGCTCGATTTCGACCCGAAATCGGGCAAGGTCGCGACCGCCAGCGCCGACCGCCTGCTGGATGCCGCCGAAAAGGCGAAGGCGCGGATCGAATGGATCCTCGAGACCCATGCCCATGCCGATCACCTTTCGGCCGCGCAATATCTGAAAGTGAAGACCGGCGCGAAAATCGCCATCGGCGCGCATATCGACGATGTGCAGAAAATCTTCACGCCCGTCTTCAACCAGAAGGGCCCGACCGACGGGCGCGAATTCGACCATCTGTTCAAGGAAGGCGAGCGCTTCCAGATCGGCGAGCTGACGGTGGAAGTGATCGCGACGCCGGGCCATACGCCGGCCTGCATCAGCTACAAGGTGGGCAACGCGGTTTTCGTCGGCGACACGCTCTTCATGCCCGATTACGGCACGGCGCGGGCCGACTTCCCCGGCGGCGATGCGCGCACGCTCTATCGTTCGATCCGGAAACTGCTGGCGCTGCCCGACGAGACGCGGCTCTTCATGTGCCACGACTACAAGCCCGAAACCCGCGACCATTATGTCTGGGAGACGACGGTCGGCGAACAGCGGGCCCGCAACATCCATGTCCATGAAGGCGTCAGCGAGGACAGCTTCGTCGCCATGCGCGAAAAGCGCGACGCGACGCTGGCCGCCCCCGTGCTGCTGCTGCCCTCGATCCAGGTCAATATCCGCGCCGGACATGTTCCGCCGGCAGAGGACAATGGCAAGCGCTACCTGAAAATTCCGCTGACGGTGCCGGCGGAGGCGGATGAGAGCCTTTAGGGGCTCTCATCCGCACGCGCCTCAGGTCAAAGGCGGATCGGCATTGCCGTGAGCAAGGCCGCAACATAGAGACCGATACCGAAGACCGTGTGGGCAACCAGGCTGCGCAAGCGCGCCATGTTCGGCTTCGGCGTTTTTGAAGCGGCGATCCCCGCCCCCATGCCTGGCTGCAGGATGAAGAACGGCGCGGCGAGCGTGAGAAGCCCGACGATCAGGGCCGGCGGAAGCGTCGGCCGATACGCCCAGTCGAGACCCCAGACCATCAGAAGCAAGCCCGCAAAGACGATGCCGATCGCATAATGCGCGCTCCAGCCGAGAAGGCGCTCGCCGCGAACGGGCGCCGCCGCGGCCATGTTGTCGTGCCGGAAACGTCCGCGCGGGAGATGCCCGATCCAGCGACCGACCATCGCCCAGTCGGGGCCGGACATGCCGAGCACCCGCTTCGCAAACAACGTCCACAGATCGAGAACGACAGTGGCGCCGACACCGATCAACACCATGCGCAGAAGAAACTCCATCGGGTCGCTCACCATTTCGTCCTTTCGCATTGATGGCCGCAGGCGCCGCGCGGCTTCTGCCCCTCACCGCTCCCGGCGATCCGCCAGGCGTCGCCCCGCCCTTCCTATCGCGCTGCGAATCCGGCTTAATCGGACCGTCGGCCGGATTCGTCCGGTGACGATAACACATATTTATAGTGTTATTATTTGCATATTTTCATATCCGTTGTGAAAATATGTGTTGACGGCGGCGAGACCCATTCATACCCTACTCATCAGATAGACAAATGTTATCGCAAAAAGCCAAATACGCGTTGAAAGCCATGATCGCATTGGCGGGTCAGAATGACGGGGGCTTGCTGCAGGCCGGCGATATCGCCGAACGGCAGAACATCCCCCGGAAGTTCCTCGAGCTGATCCTGCTCGATCTCAGGAAGCACGGGCTGGTGCGCAGCCAGCGCGGCAAGCTGGGCGGCTATGCCCTGGCAAAGCCGGCCGACGCGATCACCTTCGGTCAGGTGATCCGCATCATGGATGGGCCATTGGCGCCCATTCCCTGTGCGAGCCTGACCGGCTACCGGCGCTGCGCCGATTGCCGGGACGAGAAGGCCTGCGCCGTCCGCCGGACGATGCGGGAAGTGCGGGATGCAGCGGCATCGATCCTGGACGGGACGACGCTGGCCGATGCGATCGGCGACACGGGCCGTCAGGCGCGGGCCGCCATCAGGGCATAAAATTTTTTGCCCAGTAACACTACTAATTTGATCGACTTAAAAGTGAAATGGAGACGATCATGACATTTGCATCCCTGACGCGCCGTTCGGCCATATTGCTCGGGGCCGCGCTGCTGCTGCTGGGCCTGACCTTCGAAGTGCGCGCCGACACCACCATTCTCAACGTCTCCTACGACCCGACACGCGAGTTCTACAAGGACTACAACGCCGCCTTCGCCGCGCACTGGAAGAAGGAGACCGGCGAGACGGTGAGCTTTGAGCAATCGCATGGCGGCTCAGGCAAGCAGGCCCGCGCCGTGATCGACGGATTGCGGGCCGACGTGGTGACGCTAGCGCTGGCCGGCGACATCGACGAGATCGCAAAGGCCGGCCTGCTGCCGACGGACTGGCAGGCCCGCCTGCCCGACAATGCCTCGCCCTATACCTCGACCATCGTGCTGCTGGTGCGCAAGGGCAATCCGAAGAACATCAAGGACTGGGACGACCTCGCTGAGCCGGGCGTTGCCGTCATCACGCCGAACCCGAAAACCTCGGGCGGCGCGCGCTGGAATTATCTGGCGGCCTATGCCTATGCCCTCGACAGGTTCGACAATGACGACGCCAGGGCGCGCGCATTCGTCGGCGCCATCTACAGGAACGTGCCGGTGCTCGACACCGGCGCCCGCGGCGCACTGACCACCTTCGTGCAGCGCGGCATCGGCGACGCCTTCATCTCCTGGGAGAACGAAGCTTTCCTCGCCCAGGCCGAATTCCCCGGCCAGTTCGAGATCGTCATGCCGTCGATCTCGATCCTCGCCGAACCGCCGGTCGCTCTCGTCGACAGGAACGCCAACCGCAAGGGCACGCGGAAGGTCGCCGAAGCCTATCTGGCCTGGCTCTATTCGCCCGAAGGCCAGCGTCTCGCGGCAAAGCACTACTACCGGCCGCGCGACGCACAACACGCCGCGAAAGAAGACGCCGCGCGCTTTGTCGACGTCAGGCTTTTCACCATCGACGACAAGTTCGGCGGCTGGGCAAAGGCGCAGCCCGAACATTTCGGCGATGGCGGCGTCTTCGACGAAATCTACCGGCCGGGCCGCTGAACGAAAATGACCCGCGCGATATTCGCCCTCCCGCGTCCCGCGCCTTCGGTGTTGCCGGGCTTCGGCCTGACCATGGGTCTGACGCTGACCTGGCTCAGCCTGATCATCCTGATCCCGCTGGCCGGCGTCTTCATCACCTCGGCCGGTCTCGGCTGGACGGAGTTCTGGCGGCTGGCATCTGACGCGCGCACCGTGGCGGCGCTGAAGCTGAGTTTCGGCACGGCGCTGATCGCGGCCGGTCTCAACGCGGTGTTCGGCCTGCTCGTCGCCTGGGTGCTGGTGCGCTACCGCTTTCCGGGCAAGCGCCTGCTCGATGCGGCAATCGACCTGCCCTTCGCGCTGCCGACCGCCGTTGCCGGCCTCGCCTTCACCGCCCTTTATGCGCCGAACGGCTGGCTCGGCAGCTTTCTGGTGCCGCTCGGGCTGAAGGTCGCCTTCACGCCGCTCGGCATCGTCGTGGCGCTGGTCTTTATCGGTCTGCCTTTCGTCGTCCGCACGGTGCAGCCGGTGCTGGCCGATTTCGACAAGGAGCTGGAGGAAGCCTCGGCCACGCTCGGCGCCACGCGCTTCCAGACCATCCGGCGCATTGTGCTGCCG
>JAUXOE010000131.1 GCA_030682415.1 Parvibaculum sp. | reverse complement strand
ACAAATCGGCCTGAACGGCAGCCATGTGACAGCGGAATCGGCAGCAGACCCCCCCTCTGTCACAAAACTGTCATAAAACTGTCACAAGCGGATTTATCCCCGCCCGAAGCCCCGGGGATAAGTCCGACTTATCCCCGCTTTTGACCCGTTCGCCTTCGCAGCTGCAACAGCGCGAGGATGTGAAAGAAACTTGTCCCCGGGCTCTAACCGGTCCGAACTGCCGCCTCACAAATAGACCAGCGCGCCCTGCCCGGCCACATAGAGGCCGATGGCGATGACCAGCGCAGCGAAGATCCGTATAAGGAGCGCCTTGCGGGCGGCCAGACGGCGCGCGAGCGCCGTGCCGAGCACGGCACCGGCAAGGCCGCCGGCGAGCAGCAGCGCGGCCGCATGCCAGTCGACGAGACCGGCCAGCGCATAGGAAGAGGCGGTGGCGAAGCCAAACGCCGAGACCGAAACCAGCGACGAGCCGACCGCGAACAGGATCGGCATGTTGGTGGCGCCGATCAGGCCGGGCACGATCAGGAAGCCGCCGCCAATGCCGAAAAAGCCCGACAGCAGCCCGACCGCGAAACCATAGCCGACGAGCGACGGGAGAAGCTTGCGCGCCGAGGCGCGGTCGAGATGGACATCGGCGTTGCCGCCATCGCCCTTGCGCAGGAACATCGAAATGCCGACCGCGATCATGACGAGGCCGAACAGGCCGAGCAGCAGCTCGCCATCGACCATCTTGCCGAGCCGCGCGCCGCCGAAAGCGCCGACGACGCCCGAAGCGGCGAAGACCAGCGCGCAAGGCCATTTGACGGTCTTCGCCCGCGCGTGAAGAAAAACACCGGCCAGCGCATTGGCCGCGACCGCGATGGCGCCGGTGCCGATCGCGACATGGGGCGAGGCGACGCCGACGACATAGACCAGCAACGGCACGGCCAGGATCGAGCCGCCGGCGCCGATCAGGCCGAGCGTCAGCCCGACCAGCGCACCGGCGGCCAGCGTGACCAGATCGGCGACGGCAAATTCCATCGGCCCCGCCCTTCAGATCAGGCGCGCAGCGCGCGGTTCCACGGCATCGCGGTCAAGAGCCGCGCCATGCCGCAAAAGCCCGAGACACCGGCAAAGACCAGCCCCGCACCGACAAAACCGGAGAGCAGATAGAAGCCCGGATGGACGGCGGCGCCGAGCACAACGCCGATGACGACCAGCGAACCCGCCGCGATCTGCACCTGGCGCATCAGTTCGAGCGGCTGGCCCTTGTCGACGGCGACGGGGAGACCGGCCGTCTTCCAGGCCTCGATGCCGCCTTCGAGAATATAGGCCTCGCAGGCGCGCGCGGCGGCAAGCTTCGGCGCATTGGCCTTGGTGCGCATGCCGGACTTGCAGTGATAGATGACGATGTCGGCATTGCTGGCGGCCGGCCCGGAACCCAGTGTCGACAGCGGCTCGTTGCGCGCGCCGGGAATGTGTTCGCGGGCGAACTCGTCGGCGTCGCGCACATCGATGACGACGGCGCCGCGCGCGGCAAGGGCCTTTGCTTCTTCGGGGGTGAGGGTCTTGAGGGTCATCGCATTTCTCCTTTGAGGCGCGGGATGCGCGCGGGGCACGCGCGCTTACGCGCAATAAATGTCTTTCAGCGTTTTCAGGATCTTCGCCGCGTCGGGATCGTCGATGCGGTAGTAGACGGTCTGTGCTTCCTTGCGCGTGGCGACGAGGCCGTCTTCGCGGAGTTTGGCCAGATGCTGCGACAGCGCCGACATGCCGAGATCGGCTTCGGCCGCCAGCTCGCTGACGCTGGCCTCGCCTTTGACCGCCAGCGCGCAAAGCACCAGCAGGCGCTTTTCATTGGCAAGCAGGCGCAACATCCGCGCCGCCTCGCCGGCGCTTTCGGCCAGCTTCGAAATGTCGCTTTTGATCATTCGCATCGTCCGGCCTCCGGCCCTGTGACGTTTTAGTCCTTGCTAAATTAGTGATTGCTAATATATATGTCAAGAGACAAACGGGGCCGAGGCGAAAGCCGGGCCGGAAACGACGAAGGAGAACCCCATGAGCAACGAAAAAAAGCCCGAAATACAAGGCTTTTTCGACGAAGCCACCAATACGGTGAGCTATCTGGTGGTCGATCCGGCGACCCGCACGGCCGCCCTTGTCGACCCGGTGCTCGATTTCGACCCGAAATCGGGCAAGGTCTCGACCGCCAGCGCCGACCGCCTGCTCGAAGAAGCGACGAAGGCAAAGGCCGAGATCAAATGGATTCTCGAGACGCACGCCCATGCCGATCACCTTTCGGCCGCGCAATATCTGAAGGCGAAGACCGGCGCCAGGATCGGCATCGGCGCGCATATCGACGCTGTGCAGAAAATCTTCACGCCTGTTTTCAACCAGAACGGCCCGACCGACGGGCGCGAGTTCGACCATCTGTTCAAGGAAGGCGAGCGCTTCCATATCGGCGAGCTGACGGTGGAGGTGATCGCGACGCCGGGCCATACGCCGGCCTGCATTTCCTACAAGCTGGGCGACGCGGTTTTTGTCGGCGACACGCTCTTCATGCCCGATTACGGCACGGCGCGGGCCGACTTCCCCGGCGGCGATGCGCGCACGCTCTACCGGTCGATCCGGAAGCTGCTGGCGCTGCCCGACGAGACGCGGCTCTTCCTCTGCCACGACTACAAGCCGGAAGGCCGCGACCATTACGTCTGGGAGACGACGGTGAGCGAACAGCGGGCCCGCAATATCCATGTCCATGACGGCGTCGGCGAGGACAGCTTCGTCGCCATGCGCGAAAAGCGCGACGCGACGCTGGCCGCCCCTGTGCTGCTCTTGCCCTCGATCCAGGTCAATATCCGCGCCGGCCACGTGCCGCCGGCCGAAGACAATGGCAAGCGCTACCTGAAAATTCCGCTGACGGTGCCGGCGGAGGCGGATGAGAGCCTTTAGGGGCTCTCATTTGCGCCAAAGAGTCAGCCAGAAAGAGAAAAAAGGATTTATACGTTCTCCATGATAAAATTCTGGAGAAAATTGGCAAAAAACAAACTTCAATTTACTTTTTAACAGAGGTTAACAACAAAATATCTTTATACCTTCTTTATTGTAAAATAGTGGCCATATGATAAGGTGTGATATGAGTTCATCTGACAAAAATGCACCTTCAGAGGAGAAACAAAGCCATAACTGAACCTGTATCAGCCGAAGTGCTTTTCAAAGACGCGGTTGCAGGGACGCTCTCCCAGACACCAGGCGGGGGGACGCGCTTTGCCTATGTACAGGGCTGGAAGGATCAGATCGCTTGCTGTTTCCCGACGACACGCGATGAGTATGAGTGGAGGAACGGCCTCCACCCCTTTTTCGAACATCTCGGACCGGAAGGCTGGCTGCGCGAGCAGCAGGCCCGCGTAGCGCATGTCGTTCAAGAGAACGATTTTGGCCTGCTTCTTCGTTATGGCGCCGATTGTATCGGGGCCGTCGGGGTGAGGCCGCCTTCCGGCTCGGCCCCTTTTCCGGAGATCACCGAATTGACGGCCAACCCCGGCCGTACCGTGTCAGGCGTTCAGAAAAAGCTCCTGGTCGTCAAGAAGGGCGACACATTCGAGCCGGCGGCAGCGACCGGACCCGCGCCCTTTATCGCAAAGTTCAATTCCGAAAGACTGCCGACGCTGGTGCGCAACGAAGCCCTGAGTCTGCGCTGGGCCGCCGAGGTGCTGGGCAAGGAAGAGATCAACAGGTTTCAGCAGGCGCAGATCGCCGCCATCGGTGAGTTCGCCCTTGTTGTGACGCGGTTCGATCGCGGCCCCAAAGGCGAGAAGCTGCGTCAGGAGGATTGCGCGCAAATTCTGCTGAAGCCCCGTGGCCCGCAATATGACGGCAAGTATGACGCCGCCTACGAAGACATTGCTGCCGTCATCAAACAGCACTCATCACGCCCGGCGATCGACCTTCTGCGCTTCTATCGCCGGTTGATCGCCTTCGCGCTGATCGGGAATTGCGATGCCCACCTCAAGAACTTCTCGCTTCTCGAGACACCATCGGGTCTGCGCCTGTCGCCGGCATACGACGTCCTGAACACGGCAATCTACGATGGATACGATCAAACCCTCGCGCTCTCGATCGGCGGCAGGAAAGCCCATCTGGATACCGTGGATGGCGCGCTGTTCAGGACGTTCGGCCGGGACATCGGTATCCCGGATCGGGCAATCGACCAGACCTTTGTCAATCTGAAACGCCGTACCGGCAAGGCCGCGACGATTATTCAGCCGCCAGAGGCCGAGGAGCCTGGTGGATTTAAAAGCCGCTATGCGGAGATCGTGAACAACACATGTCTGAGAGTCCTGGGGGCGTAGCGCCATTGGAATGGCGCGCCATCGTCGATGAAGCCCTTCGCCGCAGAAAGGCCGAACGGCTCACGCAACGCGAACACGCGGCGCTGGCCGGCGTGAGCATTCCGACAATCGCAGCCTTCGATCGCGGCGAGAACACACTCACGCTTGCGAAAGCTTTCGATATTCTGCGCGTGGTTGGCCTCCTGAACGAGCCGGGGCCGGCCGGCGCGCAGGAGCGTTTCATGCGTGAGGCGTTCGAACGCTGGCAATTTCTGACCGCCTCGCTGCCGCCCAACTCGCCGGCGCGATTCCCGAATGGCTGGTATCGCTTCGATTATTGGCTTGAAGGGGACCTCAAATCCGTCCGCATGACCGATTTCGAGACCATCATGCGCGACGCGAAAACGCGACACACCGGATGGCCGGTCTTCATTACGCTGACAAAGTCCGAATTCGCGCCGAGGGAAGTCGATTCCGTGCTCGAATGCTGGCTGCCCCCCGAAGGCAAGGATTATCCGGAACGCATGTTTGGCAACGATCCCGCACATTGCGACTTCTGGCGCGCCACCCCAAGCGGCCGCCTCTTCCTGATCCGCGGATATGAGGAAGACGGGCAGGAAACCTTTCCTCCCGGCACGCTGATGGACACGACACGGCCTATCTGGCGATTGGGGGAAACGCTCCTTCACGCCGAACGACTGGCGTCGCTGATGCGCGCGCATGACGACACCGAGATCATGGTGCATTTCCGAGCGCTCTATACCGGCTTGAGCGGAAGAGTGCTTAGAAGCTGGGCCAATCCCATGATCGACTTGTTTGTCGAAGGCTATGCCGCGCGAAGCAACGAAGTGCTGCTGGAGACAAGCGTTCCCGCCACCGGGATTACCGAGAATCTCGCCGAGCATCTCTTCCCGATGATCACGGACATATTCGAGCGCTTCGGCGTCGTGGGCCTATCGGCGGACGGTGTCAGGAGCGAGGTCCAGCGCTTGTTGCGCAGTCATATCTAGCGCAAAGCGACGCCGGCCGAAGACAATGGCAAGCGCTACCTGAAAATTCCGCTGACGGTGCCGGCGGAGGCGGATGAGAGCCTTTAGGGGCTCTCATTCGCGGGGGGCTCGGATCAATCGGCCAGACCGAGATCTTTCCGTATCTCGGCGGCCGAATGCGTTTTCTCCCACCCGTTGCGGACACGCAAGCGCACGGCTGCGGCGCGGCAATAGTCGTTGAAGTCCGCAAGCCGCCGTGCCGCTTTCACTTTGCAGGATTTCAATTTCGTCATGCGCAAGCGCTCCGGATAATGGTCAGGCGACGCGCAGCTTGTCGCCATCCGCGCAGAGGTCGATCTCGACCTTGATCTTCCTGATGGCGAGGCGCGGCGCCTTGCGCCGCCCGTCTGCTTTCATCTTGACGAAGCCCGCCGCCACCATCTTGGCGAGTGTCCGCGTCACATTGGGCTGGGCGCGACCGCTCATCTCGGCCAGCTCGGCGACCGAATTCGGCTTGCGGTCGCGGATCAGCGCCAGCAATGCGCGATTCTCCGGCGAGAGCAGGCGTATCAGCACCTCGGCGGATTCGAAGCTCGGCATCGCCGCATCGGCCGGCGCGGGCTTTTCGCCGCGCGCAACGGCACGCATTTCCCGCTCCAGCGATTTCATGCTCTGAATCTTGTATCGTCCTGCGGTCATGTTCGCCTCTTTTCCTCAACGCCGACGACCGTGTCGTCCACACCGAAATCTGCCAGCACACGCCGGACCTCACGGAAGAAATCCCGAAGGAGCGTGTCTGCATCGCTGAACGCATACGGCCTGCCGGGATCGTCGGCGGTCCGGTGCCAGTGATCATTCGCCCCCGACCGCCGCTTGTAGCGCCCGCCCTGCGCCGGAACGCCATGCGCATTGTCGAAGCCGACAAGCCGCGTTCCGTCCGGCGCGTGCAGCGTAAAGGAGTAGGACAGTCCGTGCGGCCGCCCACGCTGCGCCCCGACACGCTTGATTTCAAAACCGATCCAGTAGCCTTTCTCGAGACGATGGACGCGCCCGTCAAAGGCCAACAGGAATTCCAGCGTATGATCCGCGGACCGCTTGTTCATATCATATCCGGACATGATATAGAAACCGGAAATCGGGATCAAGAGGAGGTCGAGTAACCTTGACGTTACAAGCCGATCCGGCTAGATGTAACACTAAGGTTACTTTCGGACTCGAAAGGGGGACACCATGGGGGACAGTGAAACAAGCGGGCGCCGGGTCCGGTGGCTCAGCCGCGGCTACATCGTCATTGGAATCCTGATTCTGGTTTTCCATCGCAGCATTGGCGCCTATCTCGGCGCGCCGATCGGCGTCGCCGGTTTAGGCGGCGGGCTGGCATTCGTCGGCGCATTGTTCGCGTGGCACCACCGCAAGCGGCGCAAGCAGCCGGGCAAGACCGAACTGCGGGAGATCGCCGAACGTCAGCCGAGGCTCGAGATGCGGCTCTGCATTCTGTTCTGGGCGCTCGCGGCGCTGTCGCTTGCGGCATGGGCGACCTATGACTGGCCGCTTGGCGGGCTGACGCTCGGCCAGACCATCGGCATCGCGGTTTTCGCGCTGCTCATCGTTGCGCTGCCCTTCAGCGTCAGATCGATGAACATCGCCGCGCTGTCGCGCAGCAACCCCGCGCTCCATGACGAACGGGCGCGCGAGAACCACGTCAAAGGCATTGAAAGCGGATTTGCGGCGGGGCTGCAAACGGCATTGCTCCTGTCGCTTGCCGACCTGCTCGGCCTTCTTGCACTTGCCGGCGCCGAGGTCGGCGTGTTTTCCGCCGCCGCGATGATGCTGACCGCGATGACGCGCACGGTCTGGCGCAACTGGAAAGACGCGCAGTGACGAAGGACGAAGCGCCCCTCGCCAACCGCCTGCGCGAACACCGCACGCGGCGGGGACTGACACAGGCCGATCTGGCCGAGGCCGTCGGCGTCAGCCGCAAGACGATCAACACGGTCGAGAACCGGATCTTCGTTCCCTCGACCGTCCTGGCGCTGAAGCTGGCAAGGGCGCTCGATGTCACCGTGCACGAACTGTTCGAACTCGACGACTAGCCCCCCGCCCTTCCTATCGCGCCGCGAATCCGGCTTAATCGGATCGTCGGCCGGATTCGGCCGGACGGAAATAACACGTAATTATAGTGTTATTATTTTCACATTTTCGCATTCCTTGTGAAAATAATTGTTGACGGCGGCGAGACCCGTTAATACCCTACTCATCAGATAGACAAATGTTATCGCAAAAAGCCAAATACGCGTTGAAGGCCATGATCGCACTGGCAACCGAGAAGGAAGGCAACTTGCTTCAGGCAGGCGACATCGCGGAGCGGCAGAACGTGCCCCGGAAATTCCTGGAGCTGATCCTGCTCGACTTGAGGAAGCACGGGCTGGTGCGCAGCCAGCGCGGCAAGCTGGGCGGCTATGCCCTGGCAAAGCCGGCCGACACGATTACCTTCGGTCAGGTAATCCGCATCATGGACGGGCCATTGGCGCCCATTCCCTGCGCGAGCCTGACCGGCTACCGGCGCTGCGCCGATTGCCGGGACGAGAAGGCCTGCGCCGTCCGCCGGACGATGCGGGAAGTACGGGATGCGGCAGCATCGATCCTGGACGGGACGACGCTGGCCGATGCGATCGGAGCAGGTTCTCATCAAGCGAGGGCCGCTCTGGGGGGCTGATATTTTTTTGCCCCGTAACACTAGTGATTTGATCGACTTAATTGGTAAGGAAAGCTGACATGACCTTTTCATCGCTGACACGCCGTTCGGCCGTATTGCTGGGGGCTTCGCTGCTGCTGCTGGGCCTGACCTTCGAAGTGCGCGCCGACACCACCATCCTCAACGTCTCCTACGACCCGACACGCGAGTTCTATCGCGAGTTCAACACGGCCTTCGCCGCGCACTGGAAGAAGGAGACCGGCGAGACGGTCAATTTCGAGCAATCGCATGGCGGCTCGGGCAAGCAGGCCCGCGCCGTGATCGACGGCCTTCAGGCCGACGTGGTGACGCTGGCGCTGGCCGGCGACATCGACGAGATCGCCAATCACAGCGACCTGCTGCCCAAGGACTGGCAGGCCCGCCTGCCGCAGAACAGCTCGCCCTACACGTCAACGCTGGTTCTGCTGGTACGCGCCGGCAACCCGAAGAACATCAAGGACTGGGACGATCTCGCCCAGCCGGGCGTCGCGGTCATCACGCCGAACCCGAAAACCTCGGGCGGCGCGCGCTGGAACTATCTGGCGGCCTATGCCTATGCCCTCGACAGGTTCGACAATGACGACGCCAGGGCGCGCGCATTTGTCGGCGCCATTTACAAGAACGTGCCGGTGCTCGACACCGGCGCCCGCGGCTCGCTGACCACCTTCGTGCAGCGCGGCATCGGCGACGCCTTCATCTCCTGGGAGAACGAAGCCTTCCTCGCCCAGGCCGAATTCCCCGGCCAGTTCGAGATCGTCGTGCCGTCGATCTCGATCCTCGCCGAACCGCCGGTCGCCCTTGTCGACAAGAACGCCGACCGCAAGGGCAGCCGCAAGACCGCCGAAGCCTATCTGAACTACCTCTATTCACCCGAAGGCCAGCGTCTCGCCGCCAGGCATTATTACCGGCCGCGCGACGCACAACATGCCGCCAAGGAAGACATCGCGCGCTTCCCGGAAGTCAAACTCTTCACCATCGACGACAAGTTCGGCGGCTGGGTGAAGGCACAGCCCGAGCATTTCGGCGACGGCGGCGTCTTCGACCAGATTTACCAGCCCGGCCGATAAGACTCTTCCATTTGATCACGTTCAAATTTCGGGGGTTCACCCAAATGCACAAGACCACTTCGTTCAAACCCAAATCATTGAAGTCGACCCTTCTTCTGAGCACGGCGCTTTTCGGCGCCGTGCTCACCGGGCCGGCCCTTGCCGGCCAGCCGGTCGAGGCACGCGTCCAGAAGCTGGAAGCGACCATTCTCGAACTTCAGCGCGAACTCGACGCGGTGAAAAAGGACCAGGCGGCCGTGGCCGCAAAGCCGGCGCAGGATATCGGCGTCGTCTTCAAGGGCCCCGCCATCGAAGCGTCCGACGGAAGCTGGTCCTTCAAGGTGCGCGGCCGCGTCGAAGCGGATGCCGCCTTCTACGACACGACGGGCGGCAACAACCCGGTCGATCTCAACAACGGCACGGAACTGCGCCGTGCCCGTATCGGCGTCGACGGCAAAATCTTCCATGACTGGCTCTACCGCCTCGAAGCCGACGTCGCCAAGGGCAGCCGCAACGACCAGACCGGCAGCGAAGTGGACGTCAAGGACGCCTGGATCGCCTATGCGGGCCTTCCCGACACCCGCATCACGGTCGGCCAGCACAAGACGCCGAACTCGCTGGAACAGTTGACGAGTTCGACCGATCTCGTGTTGCTGGAACGGCCGCTTGCGGTGGAGGCCTTCAATCACCGGCTGACCGCCGGCGGCGACTTCAAGGCCGGCGTCTCGGTCGGCTATACCGGCACCAACTACACGGCGACCGGCGGTGTCTTCGGTTCCAACTTCGCCGTCAACAGCAATACGGCCGGCGGCGCCGCCAATGACGAAGGCTGGGGCGTGCACGGACGCGCCACCTTCGCGCCCATTCAGGAGAAGGGCAAGGTGCTGCATCTGGGCACCTCGGGCTACTGGCGCAATGCCGGCGGCCAGAACGGTTTCGGCGGCACAAGCGTTCGCTTCCGCTCGACGCCGGAAGTCTCGGCGGTCGACGGCCACCGTTTCGTCGACACGGGCAACCTCGCGGCCGATACCTACACCTCGGCCGGCGTCGAACTGGGCGGCATCTATGGGCCCTTCTTCGCACAAGCCGAATATCTGGTCGCCTCGGTCGATCAGACCGGCGTGCTGCCCGACTATAATTTCGACGGCGGCTATGTGACGCTCGGTTACGTGCTGACCGGCGAAAGCCGCAACTACAGGAACGGCCTCTTCTCCCGCGTCAAACCCGCCAATCCGTTTTCGCTGAAGGGCGGCGGCGCCGGCGCCTGGGAAATCGCCGCGCGCTACAGCACGATCGACCTCAATGACGGGGCGTTGCTCGGCGGGTCGCAGGACAACTACGCTTTCGGTCTCAACTGGTATCCGAACGACAATATCCGCGTCGGCCTCAACTATGTGCGCATCGACGCGGAACGGGCCGGTGTCACAACCGAGGCCGACGCCGTTGTCTCGCGCATCGGCGTGAGCTGGTAACGGCAACAGGGGGAGATCGCATCGTGTCGACGCTATCACTCGCAGATGTCTTGCCGAAACGGTCTCCCTCCGTGCTGCCGGGCTTCGGCCTGACCATGGGTCTGACGCTGACCTGGCTCAGCCTGATCATCCTGATTCCGCTGGCCGGCGTCTTCATCACCTCGGCCGGTCTCGGCTGGGCAGAGTTCTGGCGGCTGGCATCTGACGCGCGCACCGTGGCGGCGCTGAAGCTGAGTTTCGGCACCGCGCTGATCGCGGCCGGCCTCAACGCGGTGTTCGGCCTGCTCGTCGCCTGGGTGCTGGTGCGCTACCGCTTTCCGGGCAAGCGCCTGCTCGATGCGGCAATCGACCTGCCCTTCGCGCTGCCGACCGCCGTTGCCGGCCTCGCCTTCACCGCGCTTTATGCGCCGAACGGCTGGCTCGGCAGCTTTCTGGTGCCGCTCGGACTGAATGTCGCCTTCACGCCGCTCGGCATTGTCGTGGCGCTGGTCTTTATCGGTCTGCCCTTCGTGGTGCGCACAGTGCAGCCGGTGCTGGCCGATTTCGACAAGGAGCTGGAGGAAGCCTCGGCCACGCTCGGCGCCACGCGCTTCCAGACCATCCGGCGCATTGTGCTGCCGACATTGATGCCGCCGCTGCTGACCGGCTTTGCGCTGGCCTTTGCGCGCGGCGTCGGCGAATACGGCTCGGTGATCTTCATCGCCGGCAACATTCCCTATGTGTCGGAAATCGCGCCGCTGCTGATCGTCATCCGGCTCGAGGAATTCAACTATGCCGGCGCAACCGCCGTGGCCGCCGTGATGCTGGTGATTTCCTTCGCGCTGCTTTTCGTCATCAACCTGCTGCAGGCGTGGAACCGCCGCCGCATCGGTCTTGCCGGTTAGGAGACGTAACCCGTGACACCCGATCCACTCGCCATCGATATCGCGCGCATTCCCGCCGGCAATCCGCCGCCGCCGCGGGCGCGCTTCCGCACGCCGCTCAGCGAAGTGTTGTGGGTCAGGTTCGGCCTGATCGCCATCGCCGTCGCCTTTCTGGCGCTGATGCTGGTGCTGCCGCTGGCCGCCGTTTTCGCCGAAGCCTTCCGGCGCGGCGTCGAACCCTTCCTGGCGGCCCTGGTCGAACCCGATGCGCTGTCGGCCGTGCGGCTGACGCTGTTCGTCGCCGCGATTTCGGTGCCGGCCAATCTGCTCTTCGGCCTCGTCGCCTCCTGGGCGATCGCCAAGTTCCAGTTCAGGGGCAAGTCGTTCCTGATCACGCTGATCGACCTGCCCTTCTCGGTGTCGCCGGTGATTTCAGGCCTCGTCTATATCCTGCTCTTCGGCTCCTACGGTTTTCTCGGCCCCTGGCTGATCGCCAACGGCTACCAGATCGTCTTTGCCGTGCCGGGCATCGTGCTCGCCACCATCTTCGTCACCTTCCCCTTCGTCGCCCGCCAGCTGATCCCGCTGATGGAACAGCAGGGCACGACGGAAGAGGAAGCCGCGCTCTCGCTCGGCGCCGGCGGGCTGCGCACTTTCTGGAGCGTGACCCTGCCCAACGTCAAATGGGCGCTGCTTTAC
>JAUXOE010000125.1 GCA_030682415.1 Parvibaculum sp. | reverse complement strand
CGCCTTGAGCGAAAAGGGCGGACGCGCGTCCGGCGCGCCGTCCAGCGGCGCAAGGCAGCCCATGACGTCCTTTATGTGAACCATGCCGATCGGATCGTCCAGCGTCTCGCGGTAGATCGGCATGCGCGAATGTGCCGATTCACGATAGAGGCGCAAGACTTCTTCCAGAGAAGCGTTCTCCTCGATCGCAATCACGTCGGCGCGCGGCACCATGACATCATCGACGCGCAATTGCCCGAAGCTGAGAATATTGACCAGCATGTGGCGTTCTTCGTCGGTCAGGCTGCGCCTTGAGTCGTCGTGTTCCTCGATCACTTCCTCAAGGCTTTCGCGCAGCGTGTTGTCGCCATTGCCGCCACCAAGCAGCGCGCGCAGCCAACCGAAGCGCGCGCGCGACGATGCGGCAGAGGCGGAAGATGGTCGATCGGTCGTTTCGGTCATTGTCTCTCAGGACTCACGGGGCGCTCGATCCGCATCGTAGGGATCGGCGATACCGAGGTCTTCCAGAATATTGCGCTCAAGTGCTTCCATTTCGTCGGCTTCGGCTTCGGCAGCGTGGTCGTATCCGAGAAGATGCAAGACGCCATGAACGGTCAGATGAGACAAGTGATCGACGAAGCTCTTGCCCTGGGCTTCGGCCTCCCGGCCGATGGTCTCGCGCGCCAGGACCACGTCGCCCAGAAGCGCCGCCTCCGCGCCGGGCATTCTGGCTGCCGGAAAGGAAAGAACATTGGTCGGACCGTCCTTGCCGCGCCAGGTCTTGTTGAGACCGGCGATCCGCGCATCGTCGGTCAGCACGACCGAGAGCTCGGCTGGCGCGCCCGCTCCTACCGAACCGTAGACCTGCTCCGCGGCGCGGCGCACCACCTCTTCGGCCGCCATGTCCCAGCCACCCGCCTCATGCAGGATATCGATTGCAAGGCAGGAAACCGGGTCCTCGCTTTCGGCGGCGCGCCCCGATGCACACGACGCTGTCATTTGGCTCCATCTCCGAGCAGTCCCCGATCGCGATTATTGTAGGCCTTGACGACACGCGTCACCAAGGGATGGCGCACGACGTCGGCGTCGGAGAAGCGCACGGTCGCGACGCCCTCGACGCCATCCAGAACTTCCAGCGCATCCTTCAGGCCCGATTTCGCGCCAAGCGGCAGATCGATCTGGCTCGGATCGCCGGTGATCGCCATGCGGCTGTTTTCGCCGAGTCGCGTCAGAAACATCTTCATCTGCACCGGTGTGGTGTTCTGCGCCTCATCGAGAATGACAAAGGCGTTGGCGAGCGTGCGGCCGCGCATGAAGGCGAGCGGCGCCACCTCGATCTCGCCCGACTCGATGCCCTTCATCGCCTGCTCGCCCGGCAGCGTGTCGTAGAGCGCGTCATAAAGCGGACGCAGGTAGGGATCGATCTTCTCTTTCAGATCGCCGGGCAGAAATCCCAGACGCTCGCCGGCCTCGACGGCCGGGCGCGACAGAATGATGCGATCGACGCGTTTCTGCAGCAGCATCGAAACGGCGACAGCAACGGCCAGATAAGTCTTGCCGGTGCCGGCCGGGCCGATGCCGAAAACCAGCTCGTGGTTCATCAGGGCGTCGATATAGGTGGATTGTGTCTGCGAACGCGGACCGATGACACGGCGTTTGGTTTGAATCCGGGGACCGCCCGCGCCGCCTTGCGGCTTCGCCAGATCGGCGTCGGGCGCCGTTGCCATACGGATCGCGCCATCGACCTCGCCGGCATTGACTTCTCCGCCCGATTTCAGATGCGCGTAGAGATCCTTCAACACGCGGTCGGCCTGGTTGCGTGCATGGGCGGCACCGGTAATGACCAGCTTGTTGCCGCGCGAGGTCGCAAGCACGCCAAGCCCCTGCTCGATCCGCGCCAGATGCCGATCATTGGCACCGAAAAGTTCGGTCAACAGCCGGTTGTCATCGAAGGCAATCACGAGGCTGTCGGCATTCTCGGCCGTCTTGGGCCCACCCGTTGCGCTCAACTGCACCCTGTCCTTTCACCGTGTACGCTTCGAAATTGCGGCGCCCGTTTCACGCCGTGACCGCTTCGTTCTCGTGGAGGCGGCCGCGCAGGCTGTTGCGATAGCCGTCCTCTATTGTGACGTCGACAAGCTTTCCGAAAAGAGCCGCCGGCGCATCCTCGATATGAACCGACTGCAAATAGGGGCTGCGACCGACAAGCTGCTGCTCGCCGCGCCCGCGCCGATCGAGGAGCACCGACATGGTGCGGCCCACGCAGGACGCATTGAAGGCAAGCTGCTGCTCGCCAAGAAGGGCCTGCAGGCGCTGCAGGCGCTCGCTTTTTACTTCTTCGGGAAGTTGATTTTCCGCGCTTGCGGCCGGCGTACCGGGACGGGCGCTGTATTTGAAGCTGTAGGCCTGTGCATAGCCGACGACGGCGATCAGCGCGAGTGTCGCCTCGAAGTCAGCCTCGGTCTCGCCGGGAAAACCGACGATGAAATCGGAAGAAAGCGCAATGTCGGGTTGGGCTGTGCGAATGCGTTCGATCAGTCGCAGATAGTCTGCGGCCGTATGACGGCGGTTCATCGCCGCCAGTATGCGATCCGAGCCCGATTGCACCGGCAGATGCAGATAGGGCATCAATGCCGGCACCTCGGCATGAGCCAAGATCAACTCGTCATCCATGTCGCGCGGATGGCTGGTCGTGTAGCGCAGCCGCGCCAGCCCGTCGATCTCCGCAAGCGCACGAATGAGGCGGCCCAGCGTCGCCGGACGGCCTTGTGCATCTTCTCCGTGCCAGGCGTTCACATTCTGCCCGAGCAATGTGATTTCGCGCACGCCGGCATCGACCAGCGCCGACGCCTCTTCGACAATGCGGGAGAGAGGGCGAGAAAACTCCGAGCCGCGCGTGTAGGGCACGACGCAAAAAGTGCAGAACTTGTCGCAGCCTTCCTGGATGGTCAGGAAGGCCGTCGCGCCGCGCGCCAGCGTTTTCTTGCGCTCCGGCGCCGGCAGGCTTTCAAACTTGTCGTCGGCCGGGAATTCGGTCTCGACGATCGCCGGCCCCCCATTGGCGAGGCGCGCAACATATTCCGGCAGGCGATGATAGGTCTGCGGTCCGACGATCAGGTCGACCATCGGCGCGCGGCGGCGCATCTCCTCGCCTTCGGCCTGGGCGACACAGCCGGCAACACCGATCAGCAGGCTCTCGCCCTTTTCGGCTTTTTGCTTTTTCAGGGCACGCAGGCGGCCGAGCTCCGAATAAACCTTTTCCGCCGCTCGCTCGCGGATGTGGCAGGTGTTCAGGACGACAATGTCGGCGTCTTCGGGCGTTGCGGCTTCGGTATAACCTTCGGGCGCCATGACATCGACCATGCGCGCCGAGTCGTAGACGTTCATCTGGCAGCCATAGGTCTTGACGAAGATTTTCTTGCGCGGCACGCGGGGTTGCGCTTCGGTCATCGAAGCCGGGCCCGATGCCGTGGGACGGGATGGCACTGTGTCATTGGGCAATATGTGCGCACGTCTCCTTCGGACGCTCTCAATTTCTCTGGTGGTGCGGCGGGTGGCCGGGTTCGGGGCCACCCTATCATGTAATGGGCGGCGGCGGGGAGGGGCATCTAGCCACCCGCCCCCGCCAGGCGGCGAACGGCCCCTTCGGCCGCGGCCAGCGCGGCCGCCCCCGGCGCGGCTTCGATCAAGCGCCCGGTCAGAGCCCGGGACTGGCCTTCGCGGCAGCAATTTTCGCAATAGGCGGCCAGCGCCTTCCGATTGCCGATTTCGCGGATTGTGACCGGTTTGTGATACTCGACCACAACCTCGATGGGCCCGAGCGAAAAGGCCTCCCAGAGATGCGGGAACAGCTCCATATCGCCGTACCAGGCAAAGAATGGCCGGAAATAACGGCCCATCGGCAGTCCGTGCAGGCGCACATAAGAGACTGACATCGGCTGAACGACAAGATCGGCCTCGCGGTCCTCTTCGCCGTTAACGATGGTGAGTTGGGCCACACTCATCAAAGCGCTCTTGAAGGTCAGCACGCGATTGCCGTCCGACGAGGTGCCTTCGGGAAAGAGCACCAGCCGGTCGCCGGCGGCAATGCGGGCGTGAATTTCGTTGCGCGAATGGACGGTGCGGGTGCGCCGCTCACGCTCGACAAACACGGTCTGCTGCAGCCGGGCCAGCGTGCCGAAAAAAGGCCAGCCGGCGACCTCGCTCTTGGCGACGAAGGAGCAGGGCTCGAGCGACGCGATGATCGGAATGTCGAGCCACGAGGTATGGTTGGCGGCAATCAGGCAAGCACTGCCTGTGTGCGGCTCACCGCGACGCGTCACCCGGATACCGATCAGGCGGCAAAGAAAGCGGTGATAGCGATTGGGCAGGACGCGTGCGTAGGACAGGCCGAGCGTCAGCCCCAGCCATTGCAGCGGCATGAGCAGGATCGCCGAGGAAATAAAGCCGGCCAGCAAAAGAGCGGCCCGCGCGGTTGCCATGTGCGTCTCCACGCCCCCCGTCCGTTCAACGACGGTGAGGCTTCACGCCTTGTTGCCCTTGCCGTCCGGCTTTCGCCCGCGATTGAGCGGTACGCCGTAAAGCTCGAGGCGATGATCGACAAGCTCGAAGCCGAGCTCGCGCGCGATGATCTGTTGCAGCCGTTCAATTTCGTCGTTGTGAAATTCGATGACGGCGCCCGTCTGAAGATCGATCAGATGGTCGTGATGATCGTCCGTGACCTGCTCGTAGCGCGAGCGGCCATCGCGGAAATCGTGGCGCTCGAGAATGCCGGCTTCCTCGAACAGGCGCACGGTGCGGTAGACGGTGGCGATCGAAATCTTGCTGTCGACGTCCGAGGCACGACGATAGACCTCCTCGACATCGGGATGGTCGTGCGCCACCGACAACACGCGCGCGATCACGCGACGCTGATCGGTCATGCGCATACCCTTCTCGACGCAGAGATTTTCGATCCGGTCGGGATCGCTGGGCGTGTCTTCAGGGCGCAAGGCGGCTGTCATGGTCGTCCTGTCGGTCATCGTCAGCATCATAGGCCAACAGATACCTCGTTGTCACCAACGCGCGACAGGCACGAAAGGTGCCTCTTCGTCCATATGACCCTTCTTAGATCAAGGATTTACGACGATGCGCCTGCCGCCAGATCGAGCCGAAGGATGTGTGCCGCGACGCGGGCTCCGCCCCGCGCATAATAGGCCGGGCGCGCGCCGACTTCGCGGAAACCGAGACGCGCGTAGAGCCCCCGTGCCTGGGTGTTGTCGGCGGCGACTTCGAGAAACAGCGCCGTCGCGCCACCGGTGAGCGCGGCAGTGGCAGCCGCCTCGATCAGGCGCCCGCCAAGGCCTTGCCGGCGCCAGGACGGATCAACGGCGATTGTCAGGATTTCGGCTTCGCCGGCGGCGACCCGGGCAAGAACAAGGCCGACAAGCGGCACATCCGGCGCCGCATCGGCGGCGAGTGCAAATGCCCCCGGCATCGCAATGAGCTCTGCCAGTGCCGCCGCATCCCAGGGATCATCGAAGCAACGCGCGTGGAGCGCTGCCGCCTGCACCGTCTCTGTGGCGGCAAGAGGCCGGATTGCGGCCATGCTCATATCGCGACGTCCGGATCGCGGCCACCGGGAAGCTTCGCATCGGGCGCGCGAATGTAGAGGGGCGCCGGCGCAACGCGGAAGGCATCGACGCCCTCGGCGGCGAGACGCTTCAGCGCCATCTGCGCGACCGCATCGGCATGCGGCTGTGCCGGGGCATCGGCAAGGCGCCTTTCGAACCCATGAAGCGCTTCCGCAAGCAGCACCGCGCCGGTGCCGACCAGCAGAAGCCGCCGGCGCGGCAGAAGCGCGCCGACTTCGGCGACGGCGACCAGCGCCGGCTCGGTGAGCGGTGCGTGCTCCGCATCGAAAGCCTGCACGTAAACCTCGCCGCGCTTTGCATCGAAGGCGGCGACGATGACTTCGTCATCGCGCGCGACCATGCCGGCGGCGATGGCCTCAAGCGTCGTGACGCCAACGAGCGGCAGGCCGCGCGCCAGCGCGAGGCCGCGGGCAGCGGCCAGACCAACGCGAAGTCCGGTAAATGTGCCGGGCCCGATGGTGACGGCGAGCGCGTCGAGATCGTCGAAACCCAAGGCCGCCTCGGCCAGCACCGTTTCGATCATCGGCAGCAGCTCTTCGGCATGGCCGCGCGTCCTGATTTCGAAGGCGGAGGCAAGCGGTCCCTCGCCGTCGTGAACGGCGGCCGAGAGCGCGCCTTGCGCGGTGTCGAATGCGAGGACGATCAAGGCCGCTCCGTGGTCAGATGATCTTGCAGGCATCGTCGAAGGGAAGGCGCGGGCTGCGCGGAAAGAGCGCCGAGGGGTCGCCATGCCCGAGATTGCAGAGGAAGTTCGACTTTACCGTCGTGCCGCCGAAAAAGGCCTCGTCGACCTTCTTCATGTCGTAGCCCGACATCGGCCCGCAATCGAGACCGAGCGCGCGGGCGGCGATCATGAAATAGGCGCCCTGCAGCGAGCCGTTACGGAAGGCCGTCATTTCCGCCCATTCGGCCGACCAGTTGAACCAGGTCTTGGCGTTCGGTTCGTGCGGGAAGAGTTCAGGCAGGCGCTCGTAGAATTCGACATCGTAGCCGATGATGGCGGTGACGGGTGCGGCCATGGTTTTCTTCAGATTGCCTTCGGAAAGCGCCGGCGCCAGTTTTTCCTTCGCTTCCTTCGACTTCACGAAAACAATGCGGGCGGGTGAGCAGTTGGCGCTGGTCGCGCCCCATTTCATCAGCTCGTAGAGTTCTTTCAGAGTCGCATCGGAGACAGGCTCGCTTGTCCAGGCATTGTGCGTTCGCGCCTTGCGGAAGATCGTGTCGAGCGCTTCGTTGTCCAGCGTGGTCATGGCGATGTGTCCTTCCGGAAGGTGCTGAAATGCGTGTGGCCGACACGATAGCGCGTTCACGGGCGTGCACCAGCCCCGAGGCAACAAACTGACCGTGCGTCAGGCGGAATGTCAGACCTGACGAACTTCGACAATCTCGGGGATGTAGTGTTTCAGCATGTTCTCCACGCCACGCTTCAATGTGACGGTGGACGACGGACAACCCGCACAGGCACCCTGCATGTTGAGAAACACGATGCCGTCTTCATAGCCCTGGAAGGTGATGTCGCCGCCATCCTGCGCGACGGCAGGGCGGACACGGGTGTCGAGAATTTCCTTGATCTCGCGCACGATCTCGCTGTTCTCGCCATTGCCCTCGGCATGTGCGCTTTCCTCGGCCGAAGCAAAGAGGATCGGCGCGCCGCCGGTGAAATGTTCCATGATCGCGCCGAGAAGCGCCGGCTTCAGATGCTGCCACTCGCCGCCCGACTTGGTGACGGTGATGAAATCCGAACCGAAGAAAACACCGGCCACATTCTCGACCGCGAAGAGGCGCATGGCGAGCGGCGAGCGCTCGGCTGCTTCGCGGGTCGGGAAATCGGCGGCGCGGCCTTCGCCCAGAACCTCGCGGCCGGGCAGGAATTTCAGGGTTGCCGGATTTGGCGTCGCCTCGGTCTGGATAAACATAACAATTGCCTGCTGAGGTCGTGGTTCGGCGGCGCAAGGCCGCATGCTTGCGCTATAGATGGACTGCCGGGCCCCTGGATTCAAGCCAGGGCGCGGATCGCCTCTTCGGTGAGATTGCCGGGAACGACGGTCACGGGGATCGGGAAGGCCTTGTCGCTGGCGCCGGCGACCATCGTTACAAGGGGGCCCGGGCCCTCCTTGTCGGTGCCGGCGGCCAGAACCAGGATCGCGATATCGCGATCTTCCTCGATCAGTTGTTTCACTTCCTCGGTCCGGCGGCCTTCGCGAATGACGAGTTCGGGCACGATGCCGGCATATTCGTTCACATGAGCGGCGAGGCGATGGAGAAGCTCTTCGGCTTCCGCGCGCGCCTCTTCGCGCATGATGTTCTGGACGCCCAGCCATTGCTGGGAGGCTTCGCCCGGTTCGAGAACGGCGAGCAGCGTAACGACGCCGTTTGTATGCGTGGCGCGCAGGCTGGCGAAATGCAGCGCCACCTCCGATTCCGGCGTGCCGTCGACGACGACGAGAAACTTGCGCCGCTTCGTGGTCGCCTTGCCGGTTCGGTCTGTCCTGTTTTCACTCATGGACGCGATGCTGCCACCGGCGGCGGCGCGGAGCAAGCGGGGGAAGTGTCGCGTTACTTCAGCAGGATATTGCTGATTTCGCGCAGCTGGGTGCGGGCGCGCAGCAGGTAGAAACCCTGGGTCGCCAGATGGTTCGGCTGAAACTGGGCGTCGGGGCTTCCGTTCATGATCACCAGCGGGTCGAGCAGGGACGCCTTGCGGAGGGTCGCGATCATTTCATCCCAGGACTTTTGCAGATTGCGTTCCTTGATGATCGGGGCGAAATCCTTGCCGAGCGCATTCAGGATCATGTAGTAGCCGTAGAGCTTGCCCTTGGTCGTGTAGAAGACATCGTCGGCGCCGGTATCGATCCAGCCGCCGGCATTCTCGGCGATGTGACGGTCGATCATGGCAGAAGACGAGCCGAGATCGGCGGCGAAGCGGTCGATGGTCGCCAGGAGATTGTCGGCGCGCTTGTCGAAATTGGCGTCACCGCGCGCCAGACGATTGTTGTAGTTCAGCAGCCGCATCCGTGCTTCGCGGTATTGCGATTCCGAACTGGCCTGCGGCATCAACGAAACGGTCGGGTTCCATATCCAGACATTGCCGGGATACTGCAAGCGGCCGGCAGCGCGTTGCAGGTCGGCATCGGCTTCCGAGGAGCCGCGCGAACGGCCGAGCTGATCGGTCAGCTCGAAGCCGAAACGGGCCAGCGCCGACATGATGCCCTGCTGATAGTTCGGCATGTTGTCGAGCATTGTGCCGGGCATGAAGAAGGGATCGTTGGCGACCCAGCTGTGGCGATTGACCTCGCGGTCGATCAGCGCGGCGGCCACCGCAACCGCTTCGCTGCCGCCCGGCACGAAGTCGGCGGCGTCGGGAACGAAGTCCGGATCGTCGTCGACCGTGTGAACCCAGATCATGCCGATCGGATAGTAGAGCAGGATGAAAACGACCAGCGCGATGGCGGTGCGGCGCAGAATGCCACCCATGCCGGGCCGGTTGAGCGCGGCGTAAAGCCCGGCGAAAGAGAAGCCGGCGGCGGAAGATGCGGCGACCGGCGGCGTCGTGCCGTCGCCGCGGCGGTACATCCAGCGGTGACGCAGCCTGTCCCACATATTGGCGAAGCGGTCACGGAAGGACATCTTGCATGGCTCCGTCGGGTTTGCGTTGCGGGCTGAGTCCAATCCAGATGGGGCGGAAGCCCCACGCAATCAAGTTCTCCGGCAAGTTCTCCGGCAAGTTCTCCGGACAAATTCATCCGGCCTCAGATGAAACCGACGATCTCCTTGACACGGGCGATAACGGGATCGGCGATGGCGCGCGCACGGGCGGCGCCATCGGCCAGCACCTTGTCGATATAGGCCGGATCGGCCATCAATCGCGTCATTTCTTCGGTGATGGGCGAAAGCTTTTCGACCGCCAGATCGGCCAGCGCCGGCTTGAAGACCGAGAACTGGGCGCCCGGAAAGCGCCCCAGCACATCGGCTTTCGAAAGGCCGGCGAGTGCGGCATAGATGCCGACCAGATTGTCGGCGCCCGGACGGTCCTTGAGACCTTCGGTGGTTTCGGGCAGCGGATCGGGATCGGTCTGGGCTTTACGGATTTTCTTCGCGATGTCGTCGGTGCTGTCGCGCATGGTGATGCGCGAAAGATCGGAGGGGTCCGACTGCGACATTTGCTTGGTGCCGTCGCGCACACTCATCACCCGCGTCGCCGGGCCCATGATCAACGGCTCGGGCAGCGGAAAGAAATCCGGCGCGCCGAAATCATTGTTGAATTTCTGCGCCGTGTCGCGGGCCAGCTCCAGGTGCTGCTTCTGGTCGTCGCCGACCGGCACATGGGTGGCGCGGTAGACGAGAATGTCCGCTGCCATCAATATCGGATAGGCGTAGAGGCCGACCGACGCCTTTTCGCGATCCTTGCCGGCCTTGTCCTTGAACTGGGTCATGCGATTGAGCCAGCCGATGCGGGCGACGCAATTCAGGATCCAGGCAAGCTCGGCATGGGCCGAAACTTTCGACTGGTTGAAGATAATGTTCGTGGACGGATCGATGCCCGACGCGATATAGGCCGCGACGACCTCGCGCGTGTTCGACGCCAGCTCTTTCGGGTCCTGCCAGACCGTGATCGCATGCATGTCGACGACGCAATAGATGCATTCATGCGTCTGCTGCAGCGGCACGAAATTGCGGATCGCGCCGAGATAATTGCCGAGATGCAGATTGCCGGTGGGCTGGACGCCTGAAAAGACGCGGTTGCGGGGTTGTTCCATTGTCGAATTCCGAGCGCTCATGCGCCCGCGAAACCGGGCGTGCGGGGTTTATGCGGCGGACCGGAAGTGAAGGCAATCCCCCTTCAGATCAGAACGATTCGCAGAAAATACCCCCCTCTGTCACGAAACTGTCATAAAACTGTCACAAATGGCCGGGGCGGCGATTTATCCCCGGCTCCGACCGCGGGGATAAGTGGACTTATCCCCGCTTCGAGATGCGCCGGCGGCCGAAAAAAACTTATCCCCGGCGTTTCGGCCGCCTCGCCGGGCGGCAATTTCCTCAGAAGGCGATTCGCAGCTCCGCCTTCAGGCCATGGTCGCGGGCG
>JAUXOE010000119.1 GCA_030682415.1 Parvibaculum sp. | reverse complement strand
CTTGAGGACAGCCATTGGGCCGTGCCGCAGGGTTTCGACGTGATGTTCAACTGGGAATACGATCCCGAGCGCGCCGCGATGATGGGTCTCTATCGCAAGGGCGTCGAGATGCAGTGGGATGCCAATACGCGCATCGACTGGTCGCAGGAGCTTGACGAAGACAACCCCGAGCAATTGCCCGACGCAATGCTGCCGATCAACGGCATGGCGCAGTTCGAGAAAATGTCGCGCAAGGAAAAGGCCAATGTGCGCAAGCATTTTCAGGCCTGGCAATTGTCGCAGTTCATGCAGGGCGAACAGGGCGCGTTGATCTGCACCGCCAAGATCGTCACGCAGGTGCCGGACATCGATTCGAAGTTCTATGCCTCGACACAGGTGATCGACGAAGCGCGTCATGTCGAAAGCTACAAGCGTCTGCTCGAGAAGTTCGCAATCGTCTATCCGATGACGAAACCGCTGCAGGACCTGATCGAACAGACGTTGCGCGACAGCCGCTGGGACATGACCTATCTCGGCATGCAGGTGGTGATTGAGGGCCTTGCGCTCGCTTCTTTCGCGCAGATCCGCGACAACGCGCAGAACCCGCTGGCGGCGGCCGTCAACGCCTATGTGATGCAGGATGAAGCGCGTCACGTTGCCTTCGGTCGTCTGGCATTGCGCGACTATTATCCGACCATTTCCGAAAAGGAACGCGACGAGCGCGAAGAGTTCCTGCTGGAAGCCAGCTATCTGATGCGCGACCGCTTCGATGCGGTCGAGGTCTGGAAGAATCTCGGCCTCGATCCTGTTGCCTGCGGCGAGCACATGTATCACTCGGGCTTCATGGGCAATTTCCGCAACTCGCTGTTCCAGCGCATCGTGCCGATCGTCAAGGATGTCGGTCTCTGGGGTCCGCGCATTCGCAAGGGCTATGAGGAAATGGGCGTGCTTGCCTATGCCGATCAGGATGTCGACGCCATGCAGCAGGCCGACGACAATATCGCCCGCGAATTCGATGCGCGCCGCAAGCATATCGAACGCATCGCCGCGCGTGCCGGCGGACAAGCGACGGCGGCCGCCGAATAGGAAGTACCACCAATCGAGAGGAAGACGCCGGGCGAAAACCCGGCGTTTTCTTTTGGTCTGTCGGCAAGGCCTTATTGTGGACACAAGAGCCGATCCTTATGGATCGGTTCATTGGAGGACATAAGGTATGCGGTACAAACTTACGGCGATCACGCTCACGGCGGCGCTCGTGCTTTCGTCCGGCGCATTGCTGGCGAATAATCACAAGGCGCAGCATCACAAGGCCGGAAAGCATGGCGGTGCCCGTGTGTCCGCTGACATTGGCGTCAACCCGTCCGCGATATTTGAAGCGGACGAGGCGCGGCTCATCCGCAACTACTTCTCGACACGGCCGATGGATGTGAAGCCGCTGCCGCCGGGCATCGCGAAGAACCTTGCCCGCGGCAAGCCGCTGCCGCCCGGCATTGCCAAGCGCTATCTGCCTGGCGACCTGACGGCCCGGCTGCCCATGCGCACCGGGTACGAGCGCCGCATCGTTGGCGATGATGTGCTGCTTGTGTCGGTCGTCACTGGCGTCATTGTCGACATCCTCAACGACGTGTTTTGACGGAAGAGCCGTTTGCCGCACAAGTTCAGCGGGAGCAGGTTCCAGAAAGAAGCCGCTGCGCAAGGACGTCACCCTGCGCAGCGGCTCATATTGTCAGCCTCGATTATTCGTTGATGCTCTTTGCCTCCTTGGCGGCGCGCACCAGTTGTACGAATTCGGCCCGCAATCCGAACTCATCCTCGCCCCGTGCCTTCTGAGCCAGGGCCACGATCTCATCAAGTCCGAAACTGTCGGCGACCCATGGCGACCCGCGCAGGCGTTCGCCGAAGCCCGCGACCGCAATGGCCCAGCGTGTCGCCTCGGGCGCGGCATCGACGGTCGCCAGCGCATCCGATGAAATCGCCTGCTCGATCAGCTTCGACGTGGTACCGCCCGGCTCCTTGTAACGGACCTTGAGGAAGGCAAGCTCGCCGCTTTCGCGCGTCGTCGCGCCTTGATCCTGATAACGCAAGGGGTCCGAAGAGGTCTTCGCGCCCACCGGCGTGATCTCGTAAAGCGCCGTCACTGAAACACCGGAGCCGATCTCACCCGCGTCGACCTTGTCATTGTTGAAATCTTCGCGTGCGAGCAACCGCGTCTCATAGCCGATCAGGCGATATTCGGCGACGCGGGCAGGATTGAACTCGATCTGGATCTTGACGTCGTCGGCGATTGGAAAGAGCGAGCCTGCGAGGTCGTCGCGCAGGAGCTTGCGCGCTTCCTGCATGGTGTCGATATAGGCCGCCGTGCCGTTGCCGGTCTGGGCGAGCGCTTGCATCATCACGTCATTGTAATTGCCGCGCCCAAATCCATAGGCTGAAAGATAGATGCCGGATTTGCGCTTCTCCGCGATGAAGTCTTTCAGCTTTTCCGGATCGTCAATGCCCACATTGAAGTCGCCATCGGTCAGCAGAATGACGCGATTGACGGCAACTTTGTCGAAATTTTCCTGCGCCAGACGATAGGCAAGGGCCAGGCCTTCGCCACCCGCGGTCGAACCGCGCGCGGTCAGAGCGTCAAGCGCCCTTCTGATCTTGACCTTCTCTCCGCCGTTCGTCGGCGGGAGCACTTCGCCGGCTGAACCGGCATAAGCGACAATCGAGACGTGATCGTCCTTGTCGAGCTGATCGACCAGCAGGTTCAGCGACTTCTTGGCGAGTGGCAGCCTGTCTTCGCTGGCCATTGAGCCTGATGTATCCACCAGAAAAACGAGATTGAGCGGCGGCTGCTCTCCGCGCGGCAAGTCGTAACCCTGCAAGCCGATATGCAGAATCTGGCGCTCCTTCGACCAGGGTGAGGCAACGAGCGCCGTCGTCGCGCGGAAGGGCGTCTCTGCGCTCGCGGGCCGCGCGTAGCCATAGTCGAAATAGTTGACGAGCTCCTCGATGCGTACGGCGGCGCGCGGCGGCAAGTGCCCGTCCTTGAGGAAGCGGCGTGTGTTTGCGTAGGAAGCCGTATCCACATCGATCGAGAAGGTGGAGACGGGCTCCTGCGCCACAAGCTTCACGCCGTTCTGCGGCGCGTCGGGATATTCTTCTGTATAGCCCGCAACGAGTTGCACGGCAAAAGCCGTGCTCCCTGCCGCGTAGTGGTGTGCCTTGGAACAAGCTCCCAGAACCAGGAGCGCCACCATACTCACGCCTGCCAAATACGCGGAAATGTCTTTCATTCCGAAGTCCCCGTGGTCTGAATGCCCGCGCCCTGAGACTTTTAAACATTCCGTCCACGGTAAAAATGTGGCGCAATTCGAGCACCAATGTGGCCGTACAAAATAGAACCGCCGCAAGGAGTAAACCCCCTGCGGCGGTCGCGTGTCGGTTCAACGTTCAGCGGGTTCAGCGCTTACCAGAGACCGTGTCTCTGCACTTCGGCGCGGCCAACGACCATGTGATGCACTTCGTCGGGACCGTCGGCAAAGCGCAGATGGCGCATGTCGGTATACATGTCGGCAAGCGGGGTCCATTGCGAGATGCCGGCGGCGCCGTGCATCTGGATCGCCTGATCGATGATGAGGCAGACTTTCTCGGGCACCATGGCCTTGACCGCGCTGACATAGACGCGGGCTTCCTTGTTGCCCAAAACGTCCATGGCTCGCGCGGCCTGAA
>JAUXOE010000115.1 GCA_030682415.1 Parvibaculum sp. | reverse complement strand
GTTGAGGCCGAGACCGTTCGGGTTCGGACCGTTGAAGGTCGTTTCCGGCGTGTAGGAGAGACCGAGCTGGAAGCCGGCGAAGCGCGGGGTGAAGTAGGTCACCTTGTTGGCGTCAGCCGCCATCAGCGAGAAGGTCGCGTGACGGAAGCCGTAACCCGTGGTCACCGACGTCGCACCGAACGAGTTCAGAATGTTCGGGCTGTCGACGCCGTTGCCCGGCACGAACCAGGGCGAGGTGTAGTGCATCTTGAAGGCCGCACCGTCGGTGCCGCCGATTTCGAACCGGCCGAAGCCGCCTTCGAGATAGGCGAAGAGTTCGCGGAACGCCGCGTCATTGTTGGCGTAGTGGTAGTTCCAGTCGTCACCGAGCGAAAGCGTGGCGAGGACACCGGCGACCATGCCGTTGTCGAGCGTGCCTTCGGCCTTGATGTCGATGTTGCGCGCGACAAGCTTGACGGCCGTGTCGTTGAACGACGCAGCGCCGAAGTTGTCGGCATCAATGACGTAGAAGCCGGCTGTGACCGTGCCGCCAACCGTGACGGTCAGCGGATCGCTCGCGAGCGCCGGACCGGCGATCAGGCCGGCCGAGACGAGAGCAGTCGTCCCAAGGAGAATCTTTTTCATGTGTTCCTCGCAGTATCAGCTAAAAGCTGTTCCATTCGCACGTGCCATCGGAAAACCCCCCATGGCCGCGTTCATCGCCGGGCCGACTGAAACTGCCCCCCGAGCGCGTGACCCGATTAATCCGTTGATCGCCCCCTCGGGTCAAGCGAACCGGCGCGCATGGCGAAGGAATGTCGGCGCATGTTGCGGAAAGGGCACAAATCGGCCTTCTTTGGTTAATGAATGGTGACCGGCACCGGCCCTCAGGCGGACGCGCTCGGCAGGGCGACTCAACAACGATGCGGGTTCCCGCTATCGGGGTTCGAGTCGCGGAAGGCCGAAATTCACCGACCGGAGCGGCGCCGCAACCAGCTGTAATTGTGCTTTGAGAGCAACAGTCGGGGCGCGGCAAAGCACGCCACGCACTTCGATGACGCGCGGCAATGACCGAGATTGCGGGAGCCCCACTTATCTCGCTATAAAGGCGCGACAGAGATGCATGGCGCACCGGCTGTGAGGCGCGTCCAGCACCCGAATTTACTTGCTCTCCGCAAGCCCTTGGCGCAAGAACCGGCAGGCGGATGAGAGAGGCGTAACGCGAGAGGCTTGCCGTAAATCGATGACCCATACCGGAACGAAAGGCGCCACCCGCGCCGCCGCCGCGCTGGCGTTTGCCGCCATTCTCGGCCTGACCGCCTGCGGTCCCTCGACCTCGAATTATCCGGGCCGCCCGACCGGCCAGGGCCCCAACAACCCGACCGGCGAACAGCAGCGCGAATCGATTTTCGGCGAAGACGGGCTGACGCTTTTCGGCGGCAGCTCGAAGGACACGGTTGAAGGCTCGGGCATCGGCGTCAACAGCTTCCTCTGGCGCGCCTCGCTCGACACCATCGCCTTCATGCCGCTGACTTCGGCCGATCCCTTTGGCGGCGTCATCATCACCGACTGGTATCAGGACCCGAAAACACCCGGCGAGCGCTTCAAGGTCACGGTCTATATTCTCGACCGCCGCCTGCGGGCCGACGGCGTGAAAGTGGCGGTTTTCCGCCAGACTCGCTCCGACAAGGGCGAATGGGTCGACGCGGCGGTTGCCGGCAACACGCCGCTGCAGATCGAAAACGCTATTCTGGTACGCGCGCGCCAACTCCGCATCAGCACCATTGAGGCGACCGAGCGCCGCTAGCGGTCCGGATGAGAACGGACCCGGCCGACAATCATGTCCCCACGCCCCAACGAACGTTACAACGCGCGCGAAGCCGAGCCGAAATGGCAGAAGGTCTGGGAGGACCAGCGCACCTTCCGCACCCGTGACGATGCCGGCGCCAGCGGCCGCCCGAAATATTATGTTCTTGAAATGTTCCCTTATCCGTCGGGGCGCATTCACATGGGCCATGTCCGCAACTACACAATCGGCGACGTGATCGCGCGTTACAAGCGCGCCCGCGGTTTCAACGTGCTGCATCCGATGGGCTGGGACGCCTTCGGCATGCCGGCCGAAAACGCCGCGATGGAAAAGAACGTCCATCCGAAGGGCTGGACCTATGACAACATCGCCGCGATGCGCACGCAGTTGAAGGCGATCGGCCTCGCGATCGACTGGGACCGCGAATTCGCCACCTGCGATCCTGAATATTACGGCCAGGAGCAGGCGCTGTTTCTCGATTTCCTCGCGGCCGGTTTCGTCAGCCGCAAGAAGAGCACCGTCAACTGGGATCCGGTCGACAACACCGTCTTGGCCAACGAGCAGGTGATCGACGGCTGCGGCTGGCGCTCGGGCGCGCCGGTCGAGCGCCGCGAGCTGACGCAGTGGTTCCTCAACATTTCGGATTTCGCCGACGACCTGCTGGCCGGCCTCGACACACTCGACCGCTGGCCGGAAAAAGTGCGGACGATGCAGCGGAACTGGATCGGCCGTTCGGAAGGCGCGAAGGTTTTCTTCGCCGTCGACGGCGTCGAAGGCGCGCCGGACTACAAGCTTGAAATCTTCACGACGCGTCCCGACACGCTTTTCGGCGCCAGCTTCTGCGCGCTCTCGCCGCATCATCCGTTGACGCAGAAGCTGGCGGCGGACAATGCCGAGCTGCAAGCCTTCATAAAAAAATGCGACCAGATCGGCACCTCGGAAGAAGCGATCGAGACGGCCGAGAAGATGGGCTTCGATACCGGCCTCAAGGCACGCCATCCGTTTATCGACGGACATACGCTGCCGGTCTATGTCGCCAATTTCGTGCTGATGGAATATGGCACCGGCGCGATCTTCGCCTGCCCGGCGCATGACCAGCGCGACCTCGACTTCGCGCGCAAATACAAGCTGCCGGTCATCCCGGTCGTCGCGCCCAAGGACAGGGATGCGGCGGCGCAAGCCGCCTTTGCCGAAGAGCTTGCCGCGCATGGAACGGACGCCTTTACCGGCGACGGCGTGGCGATCAATTCGGATTTCCTGAACGGGCTCGATGTGACGGCGGCAAAACGCACCGCCATCGCCAAGCTCGAGGCGATGGGCCTCGGTGAAGGCACGATCAATTACCGCCTGCGCGACTGGGGCATTTCGCGCCAGCGCTATTGGGGCTGCCCGATCCCGATCATCCATTGCGAGGCTTGCGGCACCGTACCGGTGCCGCGCGCGCAATTGCCGGTGCAGTTGCCCGACGATGTAAGTTTCGACCGGCCCGGCAATCCGCTCGACCGCCATCCGACCTGGAAGCATGTCGATTGTCCGGAATGCGGCAAGCCGGCGCGACGCGAGACCGATACATTCGACACCTTCGTCGACAGCTCCTGGTACTTCGCGCGCTTCTGTGCGCCGAAGGCGGCGACCCCGACCGACCGCGCCGCGACCGACAGCTGGCTGCCGGTCGACCAGTATTTCGGCGGCGTCGAGCACGCGATCCTGCATCTGCTCTATGCGCGCTTCTTCACCCGCGCCATGCACAAGACCGGTCATCTCGATGTCGAAGAACCTTTCGCCGGTCTCTTCACGCAAGGCATGGTCAATCACGAAACCTATCGCGATGCGAACGGCCAGTGGGTGCCGCCTTCCGAAATTGCCATTGAAACGGTCGGCGGCGCGCGCATCGCAAAGCGCCTGAGCGACGGCGGTCCCGTGACCATCGGCGCCATCGAAAAAATGTCGAAGTCGAAAAAGAACACCGTCGACCCGGAAGACATCATCGCGCAATACGGCGCCGACACCGCACGCTGGTTCATGCTGTCGGACAGCCCGCCCGAGCGCGACGTGCAATGGACGGATGCCGGCGCCGAGGGTGCCTGGCGCTTCACCCAACGGGTCTGGCGTCTCGTCACCGGCACGCCGGACGATCTGGCGCCGAAGGGCACCGCCCTGCCCGCCGAGCTCGACGAGGCGGCGCTCGGCCTGCGGCGCGTCGCGCATCAGGCGCTGGCGGCGCTGACCGACGACATTGAAAATCTGCGCTTCAACCGCGCGGTGGCGCGGATCTACGAGCTTGCCAATGCGATTTCCGCCTTCAACCCGGCCAATGCCGGCGGCAAATGGGCCAAGCGCGAGGCGCTGGAATATCTGGTCCTGATGATCGCCCCGATGATGCCGCATCTGGCGGAGGAATGTTGGACGGCACTCGGCCACGAGACGCCGGCGGTCGATACCGAATGGCCGGTTGCCGACAAGGCCCTCCTCGTGGAAGACTCCGTCACGATTGCCGTGCAGGTCAACGGCAAGCGCCGCGACGAGCTGACGATCGCCCGGGACGCGGACATGAAGACGGTCGAGCGCGCGGCGCTGGCGCTTGAAAAGGTGGAGAAGGCGATCGATGGAAAAGCGGTTCGCAAGGTCATCGTCGTGCCAGGCAAGATCGTCAATGTCGTGGTTTGATCTTCGCCTCGGCGCGCTGCTGCTCGCCCTGCTGGCGCTGCCGGCCTGCGGCTTCACACCGCTTTATGCCGAGTATGGCGACGGCGCGGGCGTTACCGCCGAACTGGCGATGGTCGACGTCAAGGCGCCCGAGACCGATCTCGGCCGGGCGCTGAAATACGGACTGCTCGACCTTTTGTCGTCATCCGGCAATCCGCCGGCAAATCCGCCTTACCGCGTCGAGCTGACGCCGTCGCTTTACGAAGAGGATGTGGCAATCGAGCGCGATGCCGATGTGACGCGCAAGAATGTCGTGCTGGTCGTTCCCTTCCGCCTCATCGACACCGCCACCGACAAACCGGTACTGCGCTCTGTGGCGCGCTCGCGCACCTCCTACAACCGCGTCACCTCCGAATTCGCCAACATCACGGCGGCGCGCGACGCCCAGGCGCGTGTGGCCCGCGCCGTCGCCGACGACATCAAGCTGCAGCTCGGCGTTCATTTCAACCGGCAGCCGCGCGTGGCGGACGCAACCCTGTGATCGAAAGGCGAAGCACGCCTTGAAAATCAAGCCACAGGATGCGGATCGTTTTGCGGCAAAGCCGCCGGCCGGGATCGTGGCGGTGCTGGTCTATGGACCCGATGCGGGCCTTGTCCGCCAGCGCATCGAAACGCTGGCGCTGAGCGTTCTCGACGATCTCGCCGATCCCTTCCGGCTTTCCGAAATTTCCGACAGCGATCTGAAAAGCGATCCGGCGCGGTTGGCCGACGAGGCCGCATCGATCTCGATGCTGGGCGGACGCCGCGTCGTGCTGCTTCGCGGCATCGGCGATAGCGCATCGAAGACGGTGGCGTCGTTTCTCGAAAATCCGATCGGCGACGCGCTGGTGCTGGCCGAAGGCGGCGAGCTCGGTCCGCGCTCGTCCTTGCGGTTGCTTTTTGAAGAGGCGGCGAACGCCGCCGCCCTGCCCTGTTATGCCGACGACGCGGCAACGCTCGGCGATGTCATTCGCGCGCGGCTCGGCGCCGCGGGACTGAGGCCCGATCCGGCAGCGCTCGATTATCTGCTTGCCCATCTCGGTTCCGATCGCGGCGTGACGCAGAACGAACTTGAAAAGCTGGTGCTCTATATGGGCATTGGCGAGAAAGGCGCGACGCGCGAAGTGACGTTGACCGATGTGCGCGAATGCATCGGCGACAATGCGGCGTCCAATCTCGACGCGGTGATCGACGCCACCCTGGGTGGCGATCTCGAAAATCTCGACACCGCGCTGGCACGCGCGCGCGCCGCCGACACCAATGCGATCGTGATCTTGAATGCGCTGTCGCGACACATGATGCAATTGCAGCTCGCCGCCGCGCGCGTCGAAACGGGAAGCGACATTGGCGGCGCGATGCGCGGCTTTCGCCCGCCCGTCCATTTCAGCCGCAAGAACGTGGTGACGCGACAGATCCAGATGTGGAACCGCCGCCGGCTCGACCGCGCACTGGCGCTGGCGCTCGAGGCCGAAGGTCAGTGCAAGACCACCGGCAATCCGGCCGAAGCGATCTGTGGACAGACATTGTTCCGGATTGCGCTTGGCGCGCGTCCCGCGCGCCGATGAAATTTTGAAGGATGCGGCGCGGCCGGCGCGGCGCTGATTGTGACAGCGATTGTGACAGCGGAAATGGCAGCG
>JAUXOE010000066.1 GCA_030682415.1 Parvibaculum sp. | reverse complement strand
TTCGCATACGGATTGGCATCCGAAACGAGATAGACCACCGCCGCCGCCACCTCTTCGGGACCGCAGACATGGCCGAACGGGTAGCGGTCGTCCAGCTCGTGAATGTCCATTTCCTTCTTGCCCATCCGCGCCGCGGCGAGGCGGCGGCCCATATCGGTGTCGGTCAGGCCCGGCGCCACGATATTGGTCCGTATGCCGAATTTCCGCTCTTCCTTAGCCAGCGTCAGCGCCAGCGCTTCGGCCGCCGCCTTGCCCATATTGTAGGGCCCGCCATTGGCCGAATGGCTGAGCGTCGCCACACTCGAAATGATGATGATGTCGCCGCGCTTCTGTTCGCGCATCTGCGGGATCACCAGCTTCGAGACGAAATGCGGCGCCATCGCATGCACCTTGAGCACGCGTTCAAGCTCCAGCGGATCGGTGTCGGCGACCGTCTGACCGCGCGAGGCGATGCCGGCATTGTTGATCAGAATGCCGATCGAGCCGAAATCCTTCAGCACATCGGCGACCATTTTCTGGTCCTCGTCGAAATTCTCGACCGAGGCCGAATAGGCTTTCGCCTTGCGCCCCAGCTTCTGGATGGCGGCGACGGTTTCCTGCGCGGCCTCCTCGTCGCGGCGGTAATTGACCGCCACATCGGCACCGGCTTCGGCCAGCGCAATGGCGATGGCGCGGCCGATACCGCGGCTGCCGCCCGTCACCAGAGCGACGCGGCCTTCAAGAGACAGGTTCATTCTCGTCCTCCCCGCGCGCGGTTCACGCCGCGCGATAGCCTTCATATTTCTTCATGTCTTCGCGCAGCACCGTTTTCAGGATCTTGCCGTTCGGATTGCGCGGCAGCGGTTCGTGACGGAGTTCGATCTTGATCGGCACCTTGAAGGCGGCGAGCAGCTTGCCGACATGGGCGCGCAATTCGGCTTCCGTCACCTGTTTGCCGGGCGCAACCTGCACGATGGCGCCGACCTCTTCGCCGAGCACCTTGTGCGGAATGGCGACGACGGCGGCATCCATCACGGCGGGATGCGCATAAAGCGCGTCTTCGACTTCGACGCAGTAGATGTTTTCGCCGCCGCGGATCAGCATGTCCTTGGCGCGGTCGAGAATATAGGCAAAGCCTTCCTCGTCCATGCGCACGAGGTCGCCGGAATGGAACCAGCCGCCCTCGGTGATCGCGGCGGCCGTCGCTTCGGGCTTGTTCCAGTAGCCCTTGACGATATTGGGGCCCCTGATCCAGAGCTCGCCGATCTGACCGCGCGGCAATTCGTTGCCCTGCTCATCGACAACCTTGATGTCGCAGACCGGCACGGCCGGACCGGCGCTGTCGGGCTTTGCGACATAATCTTCGGCGAGGTTCTGCGTCGTGATGGCGGAGGTTTCGGTCAACCCGTAACCGTTCGAGGGATGTACTTTCGGAAACTGCTTCTTGATGCGGGCGACGAGATCGGGTGCCGAGGGCGCGCCGCCATAGCCGATCGACTCGACGGTCGAGGTGTTCCAGTTGTCGAACTCGGGCGATTCCAGCACCTGCCACACCATCGCCGGCACGCCGCCGAACGCCGTCACGCCTTCGCGGTCGATCAGTTCCAGCGCGCGTTCGGGCTGCCATTTGTGAATGATGACGAGCTTGCCGCCGCTCGCATAGGTCCCGACGAGGATCGAGTGGCAGCCCGTCACGTGGAAAAGCGGCACCGAAAGCAGCATCACGCGCGGCGGCGCCGTGGGATCGGGCGCCGGCGGCATTTCACCCCGGCGCATGAAGGCGCGGGCACCGCCCAGCATCGCGTTCATCAGATTGGTGCAGATGTTGCGCTGCGAGCCCAGCGCCCCTTTCGGCTTGCCGGTCGTGCCCGACGTATAAAAGATCGTCGCGTCGTCTTCCGGATGCATGCCGGGATCGGCGATTGCCTCTGCCGGCAGCTTCGCATAGCCGTCCGGCGTTGCGACCAGCGTTTCGAAAGCTTCGGCGACGCCCAGTTCGTCGGCCGGCGTGCGCACCGCGACGAGACCGTCGAGACCCAGCGCCTTCAGATGCGGACGGATACGGTCGAGGCGTTCGTGGTCGACGATCAGCACCTTCGAACCCGAATCCGAAACGCCGTATTCGAGTTCGGGGCCGGTGCCCCAGGCATTCAGCGGCACGATGACGCCGCCGATCGCGGCGACCGCCCAGAAGACGATCGACCATTCGGGGAAGTTGCGCATGATCAGCGCCACGCGGTCGCCCTTCTTGACGCCGTATTTGTCCTTCAGCACGCGGGCAAACGCCGTCGCCGCGCGATAATGATTTTCGTAAGAGAGGCGTTCGCCTTCATAGATGATGAATTCGCGTTCGCCCCAGGCGCGGCCGAGATCGAAAATCGCGCGCAAGCTTGGCGGCGTTCCCTTGTAGGAGCGGGTCGGCACGCCACGGATTTCGACCGTCTCCATTTCGAAGGGCGAGCCCGGCGAGGTCAGGAAGGCATGCGCCTCCTCGATGGTCATGGCGGGCCATTTGGCGGCGTTGTCGGCCATAGTCGTTCTCCCTGTGGGCGCGGCAGCGCGCCTTCGCTGTTCTTGTTGGCCTAGAGATACCGCGTTTGGCGGCGGATTTGAAGCCGCGCCCTGCCGCTTCCCGTCAGAGACCGAACTTCTTGAGCAGGGCCGTCTCCTCCGCGATGCAGGCCGCAAAGCTCGGCCGGGCAAGGATCGCTGCGAGGTAGCGCGTCAGGTTCGGATAGGCAGCCGCATCGGGCCTGAAGCCCGCATGGGCGAGGTTGACGAACTGGGTCCCGATCGAAATGTCGGCGATGGAGAAGCTATCGCCCGCGGCAAACGCCTTCGCGCCGATTTCCTTTTCGAGCCAGGCGAAATTGCCCTGCAATTTTTCGGTGAAGGTTTTTTCGGCAGTGGCCTTGTCGGGCTCCTTGCCCATCAGGCGGTTGACGACCATCGGGCGGAAGACACCCATGCCGACGGCGCCGGCCAGATCGCTGTCGGTGTATTCCTCGTACCAGAGCGCCTTGCCGCAGGCGAAGGCGTCGGCCGGATAGAGCGCGGGCGCCGGAAACTTGCGTTCGAGATAGCCGCAGATCGCCGAGCTGTCGGGCAGCGTCGCATCCGCGCCGAGGCTGTCGTCGCGCAGCACCGGAATGCGCTTCAGCGGCGAGATTTCGAGAAACCAGTCGGGCGGCGGGAAGATGTTGACCTGCTCCAGCGTGTAGTCCTGCCCCTTCTCGGCCAGAAACACGCGCACCTTGCGCACGAAGGGCGAAAGGCTCGCCCCGTAAACGGTCAATGTCATGATCGGATTCCTCTGGCCGGCGGTTCAAGCCGCGCGGCGTCTGCATTTTGCGATGGGAGAGCAAAGCATTGCCGGGCCGATATGCGCAAGCGCGAAGTCGTCATCCGGCGATGACGAGTTCGACCGAGGCGGCAGCGAGCGTTTCGGCAATCTCGGGCGGCGGCGCGGCATCCGTCACCAGCAGGTGGATTGCCTCCGGTCCGGCAAGGCGGATCGGCGCGCGGCGGCCGAACTTGGTTGCATCGGCCGCGACCAGCGTCTTGTCGGCACGGGCCATGATCTCGCGCGAGAATTCGGCTTCCTGCAGATCGAACAGCATGAAGCCCGTCGTCGCGTCGATGGCGGCGGCCGACAGCACGGCGTACTGAACCGAGAACTGGCGGACAAAGGCCAGCGCCTCGCGGCCGAAGGCGCCGGCGTCGTGCGAACGCAATTCGCCGCCGGCCATGAAGACGCGATTGTCGTTGCGCGTTGCCAGCGTATGCGCCACCGCGACCGAATTGGTGACGACCAGCAGGTCGCGATGGTTGCGCAGCGCCTGGGCGACATAGGCCGTGGTCGAACCAATATCGAGGAACAGGGAATCGCCGTCACGAATGATGCCGGCCACGGCATCGGCGACGCGGCGCTTGGCATCCGGGTTCTCGTCCATCCGCTGATGGAAGGTCAGCTCCTGGACCGTGTCGGGCAGATAGACCCCGCCATGGACCTTCCGCACCAGCCCGTTATCCGCAAGTTTGCGCACATTGCGCCGTATCGTCTCCTCCGACACGTCGAGCCGCCGCGCCAGCTCGTGAATACGGCAGGAACCCGAGCGCCGGAGCGCGTCAAGAATTTCCATTTCGCGATGGGTCGCATGCATCGAGCCACTGACGCCTTTTTTTGGCAGCCTTCCCGCGCGCGCGGCAGACCGCATCGTTTCTTCCTTTTCGCAACATAAGCCACCAAAAACAACAAAACCAAACGCTTTGTGTTGACAAATATTGGATTGACGCCTGAACATTCACGTTCGAACGGGATCGGGGAGGCTGGCGGGCGGATGACCGCCGTACTGACCGGGTCGTCATCAGCAAACAACAGAAGGGGATGACCATGCGGAGTTCAGGAGTTGTCGGAGCCCTGGCGGGCGCCGTCGCATGCCTGGCGGTAGCGGGAACCGCCATGGCCGAGCCGGAATCGAAAGATCCGATCAAACTGACGCTGCACGACTGGTCGGGGCAGCTCATCACCACCAACATCATGGCCGAGGTCCTGAAGAACGGCGGCTACAATGTGGAACTTGTGCAGGCCGACTATCTGGCGCAGTTCACCGGGTTGAAGACCGGCGACGTGCATGTCGCGATGGAAATGTGGGAGACCACCGGCCGCGAAGCGATGGACGAAGCCATCGCCACCGGCACCGTCGAGAATTTCGGCGAGACCGGGATGGAGGCCGTCGAGGAGTGGTGGTACCCGGCTTATGTGAAGGAAAAATGTCCGGGCCTGCCCAACTGGGAGGCGCTGAACGATTGCGCCGATGTCTTCGCGACCGCTGAGACCGCACCGAAGGGCCGCTATCTTGGCGCACCAGTGACATGGGGCGGGTTCGACGACGAACGTGTCGAGGCGCTGGGCCTCAACTACGAAGTCGTTCATGCCGGCACCGACGCCGCGCTCTTTGCCGAACTCCAGTCGGCCTATGACCGCAAGGCACCGATCCTGCTCTGGGTCTATGCGCCGCATTGGGCACAGATCAAGTTCGAAGGCGAGTGGATCGAATTCCCGACCTATACGCCGGAGTGCTATAGCGACCCGGCTTGGGGCTCCAATCCCGACATGGCCTATGACTGCGGCAAGCCGCGCGGGCCGATCTGGAAGGTCGGCTGGGCCGGCGTGAAGGACAAGTGGCCGGGTGCCTACAACGCCATCAAGGCGTTCAACATCTCCAACGACGAAATGGCGGCCATGATCGCTGCCGTCGACCTCGACGGTGCCGCACTCGACGCGGTCGTCGCCGACTGGATGAGCGAGAATGAGGAACGCTGGTCGGCCTGGCTCGAATAGGCCGATCTGCAACTGAACAAGACGGCGGGCCAGCAGCGATTTGCTGGCCCGCTCTCGCTTCGCTGCCAGTGCAAGCCGGATGGGTTGCCGGTGCGACGGTCATCCCTCCCATTGAGAGCGTCAATGTCCGAAAAGCCCGTCAAGCTCGCCTGCCGCAATCTGTGGAAACTGTTCGGCGATGGCGCCGCCCGGTTTGTCGCGCGGCACGGCGCGGGCGCCGACGCGGCCGCCATCCAGGCGGCAGGCCTGATCGGCGCGGTGCGCAATGTCAATATCGACGTCCGGCAGGACGAAATCTTCGTCATCATGGGGCTTTCCGGCTCCGGCAAGTCGACGCTGGTGCGCTGTCTGTCGCGCCTGATCGAGCCGACCTCCGGCCAGATTCTTTTCGACGGCCGCGACCTTCTGCGCGCCAGCACGCGCGAGATGATCGAAATCCGGCGCCACAAGATGGGCATGGTGTTCCAGCACTTCGCGCTGCTGCCGCATCTCAACGTGTTGCAGAACGTCGCCTTCCCGCTCGAGGTCCAGGGTGTGCCGCGCGACAAACGCGAGGCACGGGCGCGCGAGATCATCGAACTGGTGGGGCTGGGCGGCCGCGAAAGCTATTTTCCGCGCGAATTGTCGGGCGGCCAGCAGCAGCGCGTCGGCATTGCCCGCTCGCTCGCCGTCGAGCCGGATATCTGGTTTCTCGACGAGCCCTTCTCCGCGCTCGATCCGCTGATCCGGCGCGAAATGCAGGACGAGTTCCTGCGTCTGCAGAACATGCTGCACAAGACCATTGTCTTCATCACGCATGATTTCGACGAGGCGATCCGGCTTGCCGACCGCATCGCCATCATGAAGGACGGCGAAATGGTGCAGGTGGCAACACCCGAAGAACTGGTCCTGAACCCCGCCACCGACTATGTGGCCGAATTCACCCGCGACGTCTCGCGCGCCAAGGTGCTGAGCGCCGGTTCGGTGATGGGACCGGTGCTGCGGGAGAGCGAGACCGCCGGCACGGTGTCCCAGCGCGCGCGCGTGGCGCAGATCGCCCACCAGGTTGAGGCCGCGGACAAGCCGTTCGCCGTCGTCGATGCCGAAGGCCGCATTGTCGGCAGCATCGACCGCCGGCGCGTGGTCAATGTCCTGATCGGACGGGACGCCGGCGCATGACGATCGCGGGCCGCAGACTGACACCCTGGGCCGCGTTCTGGCTGGCGGCGGCGATCGCGTCGTTCTTTCTTGCCGCGCATGGTGCAAGCATGACCGCGGCCATCGACGCCGGATGGGCAATGCAATATCCGGCCGCATGGCGCTGGCCGCTCAATGCACAAATCTCGGCCGCGATGAAATGGCTGGTCGAAGAGGTCCATTTCCACTTCTTCACCTTCACCGAGATGACGCGCGGCCTCGCCTGGCTACTGAAACAGCCTTACGACTTCATCCGCTCGCTGCTGGTGGGCGGCTTCGTGCGCGGCCTCGGCCGGGACGCCGTTCAGCTTCTGCCGTCGCTCAGCTGGCTCGCCGTCGTCTTCATCGTCGCGGCCATGGGCTATTACGCGCGCAGCTGGCGCCTCGCCTTGCTGGTGGCCGGCTGCTTCCTCTATCTCGCCGTTTTCGGCAAATGGAACAGCGCGATGGTGACGCTGTCCTCGATCCTGATCGCCGTGCCGCTGGGCGTGGTCGGCGGGCTGCTGCTGGGGATCGCCGGCTATCGCTGGCGCCCATTCGACCGGGTGCTGACGCCGGCGCTCGACCTGATGCAGACCGTGCCGATCTTCGCCTATCTGGTGCCGATCCTGTTTCTGTTCGGCTTCGGTCCGGTTTCGGCCCTGATCGCAACCGTCATCTATGCGATGCCGCCGATGGTGCGCGTGACGACGCTGGCGATGCGTGCGGTCCCATCCGAAATTCGCGACTTTGCGGTGATGGTCGGCTGCAGCCGCCGCCAGATGACATGGAAGGTGCTCGTTCCGGCCGCGACGCCCAGCCTGATGGTCGGCGTCAATCAGGTCATCATGCTGTCGCTCAACATGGTAATCATCGCCTCGATGATCGGCGCGGGCGGGCTCGGCTTCGAAGTGCTGAGTTCGTTGCGCCGGCTCGATATCGGCGCGGGCCTCGAAGCCGGCATCGCCATTGTCGTGCTCGCCATCGCGCTCGACCGGCTGAGCCAGGCCTTTGCCCAGCGCAGCGGCTACAGGCACAGCGAGAGCAGCAACTACCTGACGCGCCATCCCTGGCTCGTCACCACGGCGCTGGTCGTGCTCGGGACCGGTCTTGCCGGGCTTTTCGTTCCGGCCCTGCAGGATTATCCGGCCAGCGCCACCGTCACGACGGCGCCGTTCTGGTCGGATCTGGTGCGGAGCATCAATATCGCCTTCTTCGATCAGTTCGAAGCGGCGAAGGTCTTCATGCTGGTCAACATCCTGATGCCGGTGAAGCGCTTCATGCTGGCGCTGCCCTGGCCATGGCTCGTGCTGCTGGCCACGATTGCGGGCTGGCAGCTGGGCGGATGGCGGCTCGCCACGCTCTGTCTCGGCCTTTCGGTTTTCATTGCCGTCAACGGTCTCTGGGAACTGGCCATGGTGACGATCTATCTCTGCGGCATCTCGGTCGCCATTGCCGCGATGATCGGCATTCCACTGGGCATACTGGCCACCGAGAATGCGCATGCCCAGCGGATCGTCGGCGCGATCATCGATACGCTGCAGACGCTGCCGAGCTTCGTCTATCTGATTCCGGTGGTGATGCTGTTCCGGGTCGGCGATTTCGCCGCGATGATCGCGGTCATTCTCTATGCGCTCGCCCCCGCCGTGCGCTACACGGCACATGGCATCCGCAACATCGATCCGCAACTGATCGAGGCCGGCATCGTGTCGGGCTGCACGCGGCGCCAGCTCCTGTGGCGGATCAAGATGCCGCTCGCGATGCCCGAAATCATGCTCGGCATCAACCAGACGATCATGCTGGCGCTGTCGATGCTGGTCATTACCGCGCTTGTCGGCACGCGCGATCTCGGACAGGAGGTCTATATTGCGCTGACTAAGGCCGATGTCGGGCGCGGCCTCGTCGCCGGCGCCGCCATCGCCTTCATCGCCATCATTGCCGACCGCCTGATCTCCGCCGGTGCGGCCCGAACCCGCCAGAGGCTGGGACTCGCATGATCTGGAAGCGGAAAAACGATCCTCGACGTCGCGCCGCTGCCCTTCCCTGCTGGAAGAGCCGGGTGACCCCCATTCCACTCAAGGGGGGCATCACCAATGTCAACTTCGTGGTTGAAGATCGCGGCCGCAAATATGTCGCGCGGATCGGTGACGACATGCCGGTTCACCAGGTGATGCGCTTCAACGAACTGGCGGCGGCGCGGGCTGCGGCCGATGCCGGCATATCGCCGGCGGTGATCCATCACGAACCCGGCGCGCTGGTCATCGACTTCATCGAGGGAAAGACGCTGACGGCCGCCGATGTGCGCAACCCGGCAATGCTGGCACGCATCGTGCCCCTGCTGAAAAAATGCCACCGCGAGATTCCGAAATTCCTGCGCGGGCCTGTGCTCGCCTTCTGGGTGTTCCATGTGGTGCGCGATTACGGCTGGACCTTGAAGGCCGGCCGGAGCCGCCACCTCAAATTGCTGCCCGATTTTCTGGCGGCGGCCGACAAGCTCGAACAGGCCGTCGGCCCGGTCGAGATGGTGTTCGGCCATAACGACCTGCTGCCGGCCAATTTTCTCGACGATGGCGAGCGGCTGTGGCTGATCGACTGGGACTATGCCGGCTTCAACAGCCCGTTGTTCGACCTCGGCGGGCTTGCCTCCAACAACGAGTTGACGCCGGCCCAGGAAACATGGCTGCTCGAAACCTATTTCGAGGCGCCGGCGACCGACGATCTCCGCCGCCGCTATGCGGCAATGAAATGCGCGTCGCTGCTGCGCGAGACCATGTGGAGCATGGTCTCCGAACTCCATTCCAAGATCGATTTCGATTATGCCGCCTATACGGCCGAAAACCTGTCGCGCTTCGACGCGGCCTATAGCGCCTTCAACAGGACCTGAAAGACATGCACGCGTTACCCGGCACGGCCAAGGCGGTCATCATCGGCGGCGGAATCGTCGGCTGCTCGACGGCCTATCATCTGGGAAAGCTGGGCTGGACCGACACCGTTCTGCTTGAGCGCAAGAAACTGACCTCCGGCACGACGTTCCACGCGGCCGGCCTTGTCGGCCAGTTGCGGACCAGCGCCAACATCACGCAGCTGCTGGGCAACTCGGTCGCGCTCTACAATACGCTCGAAGAGGAGACCGGTCTCGGTACGGGCTGGAAGATGAATGGCGGGTTGCGGCTTGCCTGCAACGCCGAACGCTGGACGGAGGTCAAGCGACAGGCGACGACCGCACATTCCTTCGGTCTCGAAATGCATCTGCTGAGCCCGAAAGAAGCGCAGGATCTCTGGCCGCTGATGCAGATCGACGACGTGGTGGGGGCCGCCTTCCTGCCGACCGACGGCCAGGCCAATCCCTCCGACGTGACGCAGGCCCTTGCCAAGGGCGCGCGCATGTCGGGCGTCCGGATTTTCGAGGATACGGCGGTTGTCTCAATCGATGTCGAGGACGGGCGCATTCGCGGCGTCGTGACCGAGCATGGCCGGATCGATTGCGAGATCGTGATCTGCTGCGCCGGGCAGTGGACGCGCACGCTTGCGGCCACGGTCGGCGTCAATGTGCCGCTGGTGTCGGTCGAGCATCAATACATGATCACCGAGAAGATCGAGGGCGTGAAATCGAACCTGCCGACACTGCGCGATCCCGACCGGCTGACCTACTACAAGGAGGAAGTTGGCGGATTGGTGATGGGTGGATATGAGCCCAATCCGATTCCCTGGGCCATGGACGGCATTCCCGACGGCTTTCACTACACGCTGCTCAGCTCCAATTTCGATCATTTCGAGCCGATCATGGAACTGGCCCTGGGGCGGGTGCCGGCGCTGCAGACCGCCGGCATCAAGACACTGATCAATGGTCCGGAAAGCTTCACGCCGGACGGCAATTTCATTCTCGGCGAAGCGCCGGAGCTGAAGAACTTCTTTGTCGGCGCCGGTTTCAACGCCTTTGGCATCGCGTCGGGCGGCGGCGCCGGCCAGGCGCTGGCCGAATGGGTGGTCAAGGGCGAGGCGCCCTACGATTTGTGGCCGGTCGACATCCGGCGTTTCGGGCGGCCGCATTTCGACACCGACTGGGTCCGGACGCGGACGCTGGAGGCCTATGGCAAGCACTACACGATCGCCTGGCCCTTCGAGGAACACTCAAGCGGACGCCCCTGCCGACGCTCACCGCTCTATGCCCATCTCAAGGAGCAGCATGCCTGTTTTGGCGAGAAGCTGGGCTGGGAGCGGCCCAACTGGTTCGCCGATCCGGCGGCCGGCGAGACGCCGGAAGATCGCTACAGCTATGGTCGGCAGAACTGGTTTGCCGCGGTCGGGCGCGAGCACAAGGCGACGCGCGAAGGCGTGACGATTTTCGACCAGACGTCGTTTGCCAAGTTCACGGTCAAGGGGCCCGAGGCCGAAGCGGCACTGACATGGATCTGCGCCAATGACGTCGCCAAGGCGCCGGGCAGCCTGACCTATACGCAGATGCTCAACGACCGGGGCGGCATCGAATGCGACCTGACCGTGGCGCGCGTTGCGCCTGACGAATTCTACATCGTGACCGGCACCGGCTTTGCGACGCATGATTTCGACTGGATTTCACGCAACATTCCGGCCGGCATGAACGCACAGATCGTCGACGTCACCTCGTCGAACGCGGTGCTGGCGCTGATGGGGCCGAAGGCACGCGACGTGTTGGCAGCCGTCACGCGCGACGATGTGTCGAACACGGCCTTCCCCTTCGGCCAGGCGCGACGCATCGGTATTGCCGGCTGCCCAGTTCTGGCGCTCCGCGTCACCTATGTCGGCGAGCTAGGTTGGGAACTGCATCTGCCGGTCGAATATGCGGTCAATGTCTATGAGGCGCTGATGCGGGCGGGCGCGGCGCATGGCATTTCGAATGCCGGCTACCGCGCCATCGAGTCGCTGCGGCTCGAAAAGGGTTATCGCGCCTGGGGTTCGGATATCGGTCCCGATCACACGCCGCTCGAGGCGGGGCTGGGCTGGGCCGTCAAGCTGCGCAAGAACGTGCCGTTCAAGGGGCGCGAGGCGATGCTGGCGCAAAAGGAAGCGGGCGTGAAAAAGATGCTGGCCTGTTTCACGGTCGACGACCCCGACACGATCCTGCTCGGCCGCGAAACGATCTACCGCAATGGCGAGCGTGTGGGCTGGCTGACCAGCGGCGGCTATGGCTACACGGTCGGCAAGTCGATCGGTTATGGCTATGTGCGCCATCCGGCCGGCGTGACCGCGGATTATGTGATGGCGGGCCGCTACGAACTCGAGGTCGCGACGGTTCGCATTCCGGCTGAGGTCCATGCGGGGCCGCTTTACGATCCAAATATGTCGCGAATCAAGGCCTGAGCGGATCCGGTAATCTTTGTTAACCGGCACGTGGCATTCTGAGGGCGTTTCATCGCTGGCGTCTTTCGTGAATAGGTAGCCCCTGTGTCCTCTTTCGTTTCAAGGCGCCCGGACCGCCGGATCGACACCGCATCGCCTGTGGCGCTTCTGGAAGCGCCTGAAAGTGCCGAGGCAATCGCCCTCCACGACTACTGGCGTTCCAAGCGCGGCGACCGGCCGATGCCCGACCGCTCCGACATCGTGCCGTCCGAGTTCGTGCGCATGCTGCCTTCGGTCGCCATCATCGAGGTGATCGACGGCGGTCGCGATTTTCGCTTCCGCCTTTTCGGCAGCGAGCTTGCAACATGGATGGGCTGCGATCGCACCGGCCAGCGCGTCTCGGAAATGCAACCTGCGCCCGGCTCCGACCTTACGCCCGAGCAGGTTCGGAAGCGGTGGATGGATGTCGCGAGCGGCGCGCTTGCTGCGGCGCGGCCGCTGTTCTTAAAGGCGCCGGTGCTGAGCGCCAGCTCCGTTCTCACCATGCATGCCGTGGTGATGCCGCTGACCGCGGGCGACACCGAAATCGAGCAGCTCTTCGGCGGCGCTTTTGTCACATCGACGCCGGCCAAGAGCTGATTTCAGGAAGAATGGTACAGCCGCCCCGGATCGAACGGGGGACCTCTAGATCCACAATCTAGCGCTCTAACCAGCTGAGCTACGGCTGCACAAATCAGGCGGAGGCACCCAAAAGAGGATGCCCGCGAATGGCCGGGAACTTAATTCGGCGCCACGCCGATGACAAGGGCCGAGAAAGACCTATCCGGGCCTACATCAGCACATTGGCCACAAAGATCGAAACCACGCCCAGCGGGGCCACATAACGCAGCGAAAAGCGCCAGAGCGGGAGCCAGCGGCGGCCGCGCACGCCCAAGGCCTCCTCAACGGACTCGCGGGTCAGCACCCAGCCGGCGAAGAGCGACACCATCGCACCGACCGTCGGCATCAGGATGTTCAACGCCACATAGTCAAGCGTGTCGAAAAAGGTCTTGTCGGCAAGTATCCCGAGAGGCGCCAGCGGGCGGTAGTCGGCCCAGAGGTTGAACGACAGAACCGTGCCGATGCCGAGCAGCCAGACCAGAATACCGGTAATGACGGCGAGCTTGCGGCGCGACATGTCGACCACTTCCTCGGCCCAGGCGACCACCGGCTCGAGCAGCGAGATCGCCGACGTGACGGCGGCAATCGAAAGCAGCAGGAAGAAAACCGAGCCGATCAGCACGCCGCCGCCGATCGTGCCAAAAGCAATCGGCAGCGTGATGAAGGTGAGGCCGGGTCCGGCCGTCGGTTCAAGCCCGTAGGTGAAGACCAGAGGAAATATGGCGATGCCGGCCATGATCGCGATGCCGGTGTCGGCAACCGCGATGATCACGGCCGAACGTCCGATCGACACGTCTTTGTCGAGATAGGCGCCGTAGGTCATCATGGCGCCGAGTGCGACACTGACGGAGAAAAAGCCCTGACCGATCGCCGCCAGAATTGTGTCGGGTTTCACGTCCTCGAACTTGAAGGCGAACATGAAGTCCATTGCGGCGCCGAATCCCTGCGTCGTCGTCGCGTAGATTGCCATGGCCGCCACGAGAAAAAACAGAGCCGGCATCAGCGAAACGACCGCGCGCTCAATGCCCGACGTCACGCCGACAGCAACTATTCCCACCACGAGAAGCAGGAAGAGCGTCTGCCAGAAGCTCAATGCATAGGGGTCGGCAATGAAGCTTTCAAAATGCGCCAGCGTCGCCGCATGATCGTCGCCGGCAAAGGCGCCGGTCAGCGCCAGCTCGACATATTTCAGCGCCCAGCCACCGATGACGGCGTAGTAAGAGAGAACGACAAAAGCGCCGATGGTGCCACCCCAGCCAATTATCATCCAGATCCGCGCGGCGCGGTTTTCGGCGACCAGCTTGCGCATGGTGTTGATCGGACTTAACCGGCCCATGCGACCCAACATGATCTCGGCAACCAGAATGGGCAGCGCAATCGCCAGCATCGTCAGGCCGTAAATCGCGATGAAGGCGCCGCCGCCGTTCTCACCGGCGATGTAGGGGAAGCGCCAGATATTGCCGAGCCCTACGGCGCTGCCAATGGCTGCCATTAAAAAGGCAAAGCGCGAGGACCATCGCCGCGGCGCAAACGGTGTCGTCATTTCCGGTATCCCCCAACTGCCAGACGTCCGATCTTCCCCGACCTGCTCGGACCCAAGCCTAGCCCGGGGTGGCCTGCCGCGCCAAGCACCCGGCGCTCGCGGCGGCAAGGGAATCGCCTATAGTCGCCCGCGACGCGCATCCGGCACACCGGGAGACTCGCATGAACGCCCATCCTATCCGCACCGCCTATATAGAGGCCAATGGGCTGGCCTTCGAAGTCGATATTTGCGGCGAGGGCCAAAAATTCGCGCTGCTGCTGCATGGCTTCCCGGAAAGCAAGTTTTCGTGGCGGCATCAGATGCCGCTCTTTGCCGAACTCGGCTACACAGTCTGGGCGCCAAATCTTCGTGGTTATGGCGGGACGTCGCGGCCGAAGGATCGGACGGCCTATGCAATGTCGTATCTCCTCGATGATGTCGCCGGGTTGATCGACGCGGCGCGCGCTCGCGGCATTTCCGGTCCGACGACACTCGTCTCGCATGACTGGGGCGGCGTCATTGCATGGACGTTTGCGCTTGCCGGCATCCGCCCGCTCGAACGCTTCATCGTGATGAACCTGCCGCATCCGGCGTTGATGGCGAAGCGCATCCGGACATGGGCACAATTGAAGAAGAGCTGGTATATCTTCTTCTTCCAGATTCCGTGGCTGCCGGAGAAGCTGCTACTGGCGCGCAACGCGCGCGCCATCGGCGAGGCATTCCGCAGCATGGCTGTCGACAAGTCGCGCTTTCCCGACGAGGTGCTCGATCACTATCGCAAGAATGCGCAGATTCCGGGCGCGATGACGGCGATGATCAATTATTACCGCGCCGGTTTCCGCGGTCCGCAGCCCGAAGTGTGGAGCGACCCGCCGATCCTCGAAACGCCGACGCTGATGATCTGGGGCGAGGAGGACTCCGCTCTCGGCAAGGAGCTTACTTACGGCACGGAGGAACTGGTCAGCGATTTCACCATCCGCTACCTGCCGCAAGTGTCGCATTGGGTGCAACAGGAGGCGCCCGAGACCGTCAACGCGATGGTCCGAGCATGGATCGAGGGCCGGCATGTGCCGCAGGCCGGGCTCGGCGGACGGTTGCTCATCGCCGACTGAACAACCGCCCGCCGCCCTGTCCAAAAGGGTCCAGATCAGGCACTTTCCGCAAACACATCGCGGTTCGTCGCGATCTGGGCCGCCTGCATCCGGCGGAAAGCGCCATCCTTGCGCGCCATCAGCTCGGCATGGCTGCCCTGCTCCACGATCCGTCCATCGTCGAACACCAGAATCCGGTCCATCCGGCGGATGGTCGAGAAGCGATGCGCGATGACAAGTGTCGTACGGCCTTCCATCAGGCGGTCGATCGCCTGCTGGATATGCGCCTCGGTTTCGGAGTCGAGGCTCGACGTCGCCTCGTCGAGAACGAGGATCGGCGCATCGGCGAGGAAAGCCCGCGCAATGGCGATGCGCTGACGCTCGCCGCCCGAGAGCTTGACGCCGCGCTCACCGACCAGCGTGTCGTAGCCGAGCGGCAGGCGTTCGATGAACGCGTCCGCATGGGCCAGACGCGCGGCCTCCTCGATCTCGGCCCGGCTCGCGCCGGGCCTCGCATAGCCGATATTCTCGCAGATCGAGCGGTGGAACAGCACCGGCTCCTGCGGCACCAGCGCGATTGCGCGGCGCAGGCTTTCGCGCGTCGTGCCGGCGATTTCCCGGCCATCGATCAGAATGCGACCTGCATCGGCCTCGTAGAGCCGCTGCAACAGCTTGACGAAGGTCGACTTGCCGCTGCCCGAGCGACCGACCAGCGCGACACGCGAACCGGCCGCTATTTCGAGCGACAGGCCACGATAGAAGGCGCCATTGCCGTTCGGGTAACGGAAATCCACCTTGTCGAAGCGGATGGCGCCGCCCTCGACGCGCAGCGCGGGCAATCCCTCGTCGTCGCGATCCTCGGCCGCGGTGTCGGCATAGCGGATCACGTCCTCGATCTCGTTGACGCCGCGCTGCAGGTTCTGCATGTGGAAACCGATGTCGCGCAGATAGCCGTTGATCAGCATGTAGCTCGTCATGGCATAGGCGATGTCGCCCGGCGTCGCCTCACCGCGCGTCCAGAAGAGGATGACGAGACCGATCATGCCGGCCTGCAACGCCATCAGGATGCCAACCTGAGCCAGCATCGCGATGTCCATGGCGCGCCAGGCGCGCGCCGCCTTGCCCGCCCAGTCCTGCGTCAGCAGGCCGAGGCGCGCATCCTCCCGGTCCTCGCCGCCGAAGGACTTGACCACCGGGTTGCAGGTGACGGCATCGGCGATGGCGCCGCCCACCACGCTGTCGGCAGCGACGTTGAGCCTGTTCTTCGGCGCGACATAGTATTTGATCAGCGCGATGGTGAGCGCGAAGTAGAGAACGATGCCCACCAGCACATAAAGCCCGACCAGCGGCCAGTGGAAGGCCAGACTGATGACCACGCCGACAAGCACGCAGCCCGTGGGAAAGAAGCCGATATAGATGGTGTCGGCCAGTGTGTCATAGGCCCACATGCCGCGCGTGATGCGCCTGACGGTCGCACCTGCGAAGCTGTTCGAATGCCATTCGGCGCTGTAGCGCTGAACGCGGTGGAAGGCCTCGGTGACGATGTCGCGCATGACGCGCACGGCAAAGCCCGCCCAGACCAGCATCGAGGCGCGGCGGGCAAGGTGGAAGCCGACGCCCTGGCCGACAAAGAGCAGCAGCGCGAGGACGGCAAGGTCGATGTCTTCGGCCGCCGGCGGGAATCCTGCCTGCGCGACCGCATCGACGAGCCGTCCCGAGACGATCGGGAAGGCAACGTCGAACGCGACGGAGAGAAGCATCAGGACGATGAGGGCCGCGCCCATGAAGGGGTAGCGGCGCCAATAGGTCCACAGGAACGCAGCAGTGCGCCGCGCGGTGACTTGATCGTTCATTTTTTTCGACCGCCCGGACAGACTGGGACGGTATCCCTGAAAAGGTGCTGGAATGGCGCAAGGCGCCGCATCCGGTTGACTTCGGAACCGGGCCACAGGAAGACGCCTCGGGGCGGCGCGCGCGGCGCCGCATGGCGAAACTGCTTCGAATGGAAAACTGCCCGGCAGGTTACCCGGGCGCAGCGCTCAGCCTAACGGCGACGGCCCGGGAGGAAACACGGATTTGAAGGCACAGCTACGACTTGCATTCCGCTCCTCCTGTTGCGTTCAAGGTTGGCCAAAATAAGCGCCGACATGGCGAGCGACTCACGCCCGCGACCAGCAGAGGTTTTCTACACAAGTTTGCGCCGAATGAGAATATCAGACGTGCAAGGATGAATGCGTGGCGGCAGGAATCGCGCGATGTGTGGCAAAAGGTCCACGCTTTTGTGCGCTGCAACGTCGACCGACCTGCAGACCGGACTTGCGCGGCATCACGTTGCCGCCATATTTGATCATCAATCTTGCGCAGTCCGATCCGCCGGATTCCCCAAACTGGAGCCCCCATGTCCCGCCTTTTTGCCATTCTTGCCGGCCTTGTCCTGCTGCTGATCGCGGTCGCCGTTGCCGTGCCGATGCTGATCCCGATGGCGACCTACAAGGCACAGGTCGCTGAGGCCGTGAAAGCGCAAACGGGACGGGATATCAGGATTGACGGCGAAGTCGGCCTTTCGTTTTTCCCCAACATTGCGGTTTCCATCGAAGATGTCGGGTTTTCCAACGCAAGTTGGGCGAAAGAGCGCGAAATGGCCTCGATGAAGGAGATGCGCGCAACGCTGAAGCTGATGCCGCTCTTCCGGGGTGCCGTCGAAATCGACAGTTTCGTGCTGGTCGATCCGGCAATCCATCTGGAGGTCCGGCGCGACGGAACGCCCAACTGGCAATTCGAGACAGCAAGCGCGCCGGCAGGCGGCAGCGGGGGCTCGTCGTCAAACGGCATGACCGTAAGCGAGATCAGCCTCGGCGAAATCTCGATCCAGAATGGCCGCGCCAGCTACGCCAATGCCCAGACCGGCGCCAGCTACGCCGCGGAGAAGGTCAATGTGAGCCTCGCCCTGCCGCGGCTTGACGATCCGTTCGTGGCCGATGGATCGCTGGTCTGGAACGGCGACGAAATTCGTTTCGATCTCAAAGCCGACCGTCCCCGCGCCTTCACCGAAGGTGGCCAGACGCCCGTCGCGCTGACGATTTCCGCGCCCAAGGTCAAGGCGTCCTATGGCGGCACACTGAAAGCACTCGACGGCCTCGCCTTTGCGGGCGACGTCGATCTTGCCGTGCCCTCCGTGCGAGCGCTGGCAGCATGGGCGGGCAGCCCGATGCCGGCCGGCAAGGGCTTCGGCCCGCTTTCAATCCGGGGGAAAGCCAGCGGCAGCGGCGAGACCTACAGTTTTTCCGACGCCAGGATCGGCTTTGACGGGATGAATGCGACAGGCACGCTCTCGGTTCGAACCGGTGGAACGCGGCCCTATGCCAAGGGCGACCTGACTGTCGATCGTGTCGACGTCAACACTTATCTTGAAAACGACGGTAGCGCCGCGAGCAGCGGCGGCGGCGGAGCAAGCGATCCGGGCTGGAGCACAGACCCGATCGATCTTTCGGGTCTCAAGGCTGTTGACGCCGACTTTGCCCTGCGGGCAGGGCAAGTCCTCTTTCAGCAGATCGAGATCGGCGAGAGCGCACTCAATCTCAAACTGGCGGGTGGCGTCCTGACCGCGACGCTTGGCAAGCTCGGACTTTACGGCGGTTCGGGCGCGGGCGCGCTGACCGTCAATGGCGCCGGCGCGACGCCGCAGATCAACGCGAATTTCAAGCTGGCCGGGCTTGCTGCCGAGCCCTTCCTCACCGACGCCGCCGACTTCAAGCGGCTGCAGGGCACCACGGCTGTCGACATCGCCGTCAGCGCCTCGGGCCGCTCGCAGCGCGCCATGGTGTCGGCGCTCAACGGTAATGGCAGTATCAAGTTCACCGACGGCAAGATCAAGGGCATCAATCTCGCACAACTGGCGCGCACGGCGCTCGGTGCCGCAACCAGCGGCTGGCAGTCGGGCGGCACGCAGGACACCGACTTTTCCGAAATGGGCGGCACGTTCACGATCACCAACGGGGTGCTTGCCAATAGCGATCTCCGGCTGCTGTCGCCGCTGATCCGCGTCAACGGCGCGGGAACCGCCAACATCCTCGAAAAGACACTCAACTACAGGGTGGAACCGAGGCTCGCGGCCTCGCTCGAAGGACAGGGCGGTCAGGCGGATGTCAAAGGCATCGAGGTGCCGATCCTGATCACCGGCGCGTGGTCGAACCCGCGCTTTGCGCCCGACCTCGCATCCATGATCCAGAACCGCGAGAATATCGAGAGTACGATCAAATCGATCCGCGAGGACCGCGGCAAAGGCCTGATCGACAGCCTGATGGGCCGCCCGCCGGCCGCGCAGGAGCAAGCACCGGCAAATGACGGCGGTAGCGGGGGCAGCCAGGAAGCGCCCGCGAGCGACGAGACGGAGCCGGCCGCAAAACCCAGACCCGAGGACGTGCTGCGGCAGCTTTTCGGGCGGTAGTCCGGTCAGACCTTCTTGAAATCGTCGAGCGCGGCGAATTCCTTCACGCCGTCGACGCGGTACATGCGGCGCTTGAGGCGCGGATAGGTGCAGATGTCGATGGGCGACCGCGTGCCGCCCATCAGATAGACGAGGTCTTCGGTTGCATCGTCTGGCACCCGCATCGAATGGGCCGGTGAATTTTTCGGGAAGGCCATGAAATCGCCAGGGCCGACGCGGAAGCTTTCATCGCCGATGGTCGCTTCGCCCTGCCCCGAAAGGACATAGAGAAATTCCTCGTCCTGGCCGTGGAAGTGGTGCTCGGTCGTTTCGCGGCCCGGCTCAACGCGAACCAGATGGACACCGACATCCGAAAGCCCCAGCAGGTCGCCGATCGAGCGCGTGTTGCGGACGGCATTTGCGTTGAACTGGTGGACATGCCGCTTTTCCGGCAAAGCCGCGATCTGCGCGGCGCCGAGAAGGCAGGCCGCGCCGTCAGGGTCTTTCGATGTCACCGGGTCTCTCCTTTTCGCAGTTTTCGGCGGTCGTGCTCCGGATTTTGTGCCTTTTGCGTCTCCCGTCTAGACTTATTCAGACTGATTCGTCGGGGCCAGTCTGAACGGGACGGGCGGCAATTTCATGATCCAACACGCCTTTTCAGTACTGATAAAGTTCTTCATCGGAGCGGTGGCTGTCGGCGCGCTTCTCAATGCGTTCGACATCACGGCCGAGCAGGTGCTGCAGGATTTCGGATTCACGCCTGAGGCGATCCTCACTTTTGTGCGCGAGGGGTTTGGCTGGGCGCTGCCGCATTTCCTGCTCGGCGCGATGGTGCTCATTCCGGTCTGGCTGATCATCTTTCTGCTGAAACCGCCAAGTTTCCGCGGCTGACATCCACCTGTTGCACGAGAACGCAAGCTATGTAGAGTCGCTTGGTTAACGGCGGCGGGGCACAAAGTTCCCGGGCCGGACAGGGGTATAATTTGGGAGGATATCCATGAAGAAGACGATTTTCGCCGCGGCTCTGGCCGTTTCCGCCGTCGCGCTGGCCGCGCCTGCAATGGCCGATGTTGGTGCCGGGCTCGTCGGCAATACCGTTACGCTGACGGCTGCCGACGGCGCGGTGACCAAGATTTTCTATCCCGATACGTCGAGCATTGTCGTCAAGGCGGCCGACGGCTCGGAAATCAGCGGCAGCTGGCGCGTTGCCGACAACACGATCTGCACGACGATGGGTGAGGCACCTGAAAATTGCACTGCCCCGATCGAAGATGCGCCGACCGTTGGCGGCTCGGGCACCATCGAAGGCGAGCAGGGCAACGTGAATTGGTCGGTCACAGCCGGCAAGGATTTCTGACCCAACACCCTCTTCCGTCTGTTCCCCGGCGTTCGCTTTTACTAGAGTCCCCGAGATGAAATTCGGCGATTCGAGGGAGTGGCGATCATGGGACGACTTTCGGGAAAACGCGCCATTGTGACGGGCGCTGGCAGCGGCATCGGCCGCGCCAGCGCCCGTCTCTTTGCGGCGGAGGGCGCCAAGGTCGTCGCTATCGACCTCGTGGAAGCGGCGGTCGACGAGACGGCCGACATGATCCGCAAGGAGGGCGGCACGGTTTCATCCGTCGCGGCCGATGTCAGCGACGAAAACGCAGTCAAGGCTTTCGTCCAGCATTGCGTCGATCAACACGGCGGTGTGGACGTTCTCTTCGCCAATGCCGGGATCAGCGGCGGGCTTGTGCCGTTGCAGGAACAGACCGTTCCCTACTGGCAGCAAATTCTGGCCGTCAATCTGATCGGCCCATTTCTCGCGATCAAATATGCAAGCCCGCACATGCTCAAACAGGGCAAGGGTTCGATCATCTGCACCGCTTCGGTGGCGGGCCTCAGGGCCAATGCCGGCGCGACCGCCTACAGCGCCAGCAAGGCCGGCGTCATCAGCCTCGTGCAAACGGTCGCCAACGAGTTCTACGGTTCGGGCGTGCGCGTCAACGCGATCTGTCCGGGCCTGATCGAGACCGGCATGACAAAGCCGATTTTTGACGGTGCCCGCGCGCGTGGCAGCGACGACAAGATCGGCCAGCTCAATCCGATGAAGCGCTACGGATTGCCGCCGGAAATCGCGCATGCGGCGCTTTTCCTCGCCAGCGACGACGCCTCCTATGTCAACGGGCAGGCGATCGCCGTCGATGGCGGGCTTTCAAGCACGCATCCATTTGCGGGCAGGCGCTGAATCGCTACCTGGCACGCACCCGGCGGGCACTGATTGTGACGACGGTTGGAAGGTTGCTCAAAGCCGATAGACCTAGGTAGTTTCCGAGTCTGACAGCTTCATGTGCCGCCGGTTACGGTCCGAACGACAGATTCACGGGGGCCACAGACGGGACAGTCGCGGCACTCACGCCGTCTCCAGAGGAGCGATCGCCATGCTCGGTACTATTCTCCTGATCGTCCTGATTTTGTTTCTGATCGGATCGCTTCCAACATGGCCGCATAGTTCGGGTTGGGGCTACTTCCCCAGTGGTGGACTGGGTATCGTTCTGGTCGTCGTCCTCATTCTGTTGCTCATGGGACGGATCTGACCCGAGACGACCGACGATCTCCTGGAGCCGATCCAGTCACAGACGCAGGCGGTTTAACCCCGCTTGCAAGAGCCCCTTGGGGCTGACGCCGGACCTGAACAAATGGGCAGCGTGATCGCCCCCGCCACGCGGGGGCGATCGGCTGTTTGTCTACTTGTTCCGTTCCGCGCTGCTCTCGATGTTGTCGCCGGTCTTGGAAATGTCCCTACCGGCCCCGGCAACGGTATTGCACCCGCCCAGGATTGAGACGGCGCTGAAAAGAAGTAACAGGGTGAAGGTTAGCATCGTCGATTTCATGCTCATGGCACTGCCTTTGGCTGAGCGGTTTCGGAACGCCCTGCGAGAGGCGGAGCGGAGGTGCATGCATGCACATGCGGGGCGACTATGCATCGCGATACCGGCGACGCGTCCGGGTCAGATTCGTTGCGTGAGTATCAGCACGTGGACGACAACCATGACGACCGATAGCCCACCGCTCGGGTAGTAACCCCAGTTCACGCTGTGCGGCCATCTCGGCAAGGCGCCAATCAGAAGAAGAAGCAGGATGAAAAGCAGGATCGTGCCGGTGCCCATGTCCATATGCGCCTCCGAAAAGGGGATGAAAAAGGACAGGGTGCAGAGTATCGGCAGACAGGTTGGGTCCACAGACTCGGAATGTACTCAGCAAAATACCCTCGAAGACGGGCCGGCGTTATGCGTCAGCCGGCGGTTCGTCCAATCGGCTTGCCGCGGCAAGGGCCAGCCGGGCGAGCGCAGGCAGAGACTTCGAACCGGTCTTTTTCATGATCGCAGCACGATGGCTCTCGACGGTGCGCTGGCTGATCTTCAGATCAGCTGCGATATTCTTGCTGGGGTTTCCGGCAAGGACCATCTCCATGATCTGACGCTGCCGGGGCGTCAGGCCTGCAACATGCTTTGCCGCTTCTTCGTGCCATGCGAGCAGCTTGCTTTTATCCCGGGACCGTTCGAGCGCCCGCCGGACGCTTGCAAGCAATTCGGCACTGTCGACCGGCTTTTCGATAAAGTCCGCGACCCCCGCCTTCATCGCCTGGACGGCCATCGGCACGTCGCCATTGCCCGTAATCATGATTGCCGGAAATTGATGGTTGAGCTCGTCCAGACGTTGCAGCAATCCGAGCCCGTCCATTCCCGGCAGTTTCTCATCGATCAAAAGACATGCCTCACGTCCCGGACGATAGGCATTGAGGAAAGCCTCGGCATCCGCGTAGACCTCGACGGCAAAGCCCTCCGCCTCAAGCAGCTCACGAAAGGCGTCACGTATCTGGCCGTCATCGTCGACGACAAAAATGATCGGCGTATCCGGTTCGTCGAGCGCGATTTTTGTACCCGCCCGGCGTGGTTCCGACGCGGCGGGAGCGCCCGTCTTCAGAACGCGCTGGAGTGCATTGGCCAACTCCGCGGGTTTGACCGGCTTGTTGAGCTGCAGGCAGTCCTGGAATGCGATGGCCCGCAGGACATCGGTCGATATGTCACCGGTCAGAATGAAAACCGGTAACCGGGCACCGAACCTCTCCCTCAGCTTCGCCGTCACCTCAAGTCCATTCAGGCCGTTCGGCAGATTGTAGTCAGCAATGACGATGTCGGGCTGAATGTTGTCGCGTGCAACCAGGTGCAGCGCGGTGACACCATCCGGTGCCGTGACGACACGGTGGCCGTCACTGGCGAGAAAGATCTCGAGAAGCTCACGCACTTCAGAATCGTCCTCGATGACCAGAATGGTGCCGGTGTACCGAACCTCGATGTCCGTGCGGCTGCGCGCATCGCGCCGACGCGACTGAGCCGGATGCGGCGCTTCGACTGGAACGCGCGGGACATCGATGCAGAACATGGATCCTTTTCCCGGACTCGACCAGACCCGGACCGGGTGCTTGAGCAACTTGCCCAGGTGACGCACGATCGAGAGGCCAAGACCGAGTCCCCGATTGCGTTCGCGCGCAGCGTTATCGACCTGGTGGTATTCATTGAAGATTTTGGAGATATCGCTCTCGGCGATACCTATGCCGGTATCGAGAACCTCGATGCTGAGCCTTTCGCCGCGCCGGCGGCAGCCGAGAAGCACCTCGCCGTGCATCGTGTATTTGAATGCGTTTGACAGAAGATTGCGGATCATCTGCTCAAGCAGCTGCGGATCGCTGTGTACCCAAAGACTGCAAGGAACCAAGCGAAAATTGATGTCCCGCGCCTTTGCGATGTAGGAGAACTCCTCCTGAATACGGCTGAAGAGATCGTCGATCCTGACGTTTACCGCTACGGGGCGGACGGTACCGGCCTCAATCTGGTTCAGATCGAGCAGTGTGTTCAACATACTTGACATGGAGGTGATCGTAGCATCCAGCCGGGCGATCAGCTTTTTCTCGCTCTCTCCCTTGACTTTTTTTGCCAGCAGTCCCTGAAGCAGCGCGAGCGTTTGCAGCGGCTGACGGAGATCGTGGCTCGCGGCGGCAAGAAATCTCGACTTCGCGACATTGGCAAGATCGGCCTGCCGTCTGGCGTCTTCGAGTGCCTTAGCCGTAAGCCTCTGGGCGGTGATATCGACGAAGGTGATCACCACACCCTCAACTCTGTTGTCGCTTGTACGGTAGGGCAATATCCGGCGGATAAACCAGACATCGTTCTGCGCCTCGACCTCTCGCTCGATTGAGGCGAAGCTTTCCAGCACCGTACGAGCGTCCGCTGGAAGCGTATTGTCGATCGCCAGAGAGTTGATGTCCGAAAGTGGCCGCCCAATATCACTCGGGATGACGCTGAAGAGCGATTTGGTCGCCGGCGTGAAAAAACGAATTTTGAGATCGGTATCAAGAAAGAGCGTCGCGACATCGGTGCTGTAGAGGACATTCTGCAAGTCGTTGGCGGTCGTCCGATGCTGCTCCAGCGTTTCCTGAAGCTGGCTGTTGAGAGCGGTCAGTTCCTCATTGAGTGACTGTAATTCTTCCTTGGCGGTCAACAGTTCCTCGTTGGTGGACTGGAACTCCTCATTGACCGACATCGCCTCTTCATTGATTGCCTTCTGCTCCTCGCCCGACACCTCCAGATCGCGGATGGCCGCCTGAAGCTCGGCCCTTGTGGACGCGAGATCCTGCTCGAGCTCGCCCACACGCGAGACGTCTTCGGGCCTCGTCGCGCGGCTTTGCGCCGGCTCCGGCCTTGGCTCGTCAATGAAGCAAACCAGCAGATGTTCTTCACCCTCGTTCAGAACCGGTTGAACTTCGATACTGAACGTATGTGTGTCGCCGTTGTGCGTCGTGCTGCCGCCGCGGACCGAAATTCGCTTGTTTTCCCGCTTTGCCTTTTGAATCGCTGAGCGAATCTTGATTCGCAAGTCCTCCGGCGCCATGGCGAGCAGATTGTTCGTGGGTGGCCCCGACGGGACGCGCAGGTAGCGGTCCGTCGGCCCCAGCGAAAAAAGCCATTCGTACTTGCTGTTGATCAGAACGGCTGCCGGTGCATAGGATTCCATTACCAGTTGCCGGCAGAGGTCAGCGAGAACCGTCTGTCGTGACGGCGCGAGATTCTGCCATGTTCGGGTGGGAACTCTCACCGCGCTGTCTGCGCTGATCAGTCGCCCCAATTCGCCTGGACTGCCTCGGCCGACCTGCCGATAGATGCGCTCGGGTTTGGATATGACTTCAAAGCGGCCGTCATCGTGTCCGATCGTCTCCGCGTTGCCGAGAAGCAAAATGCCGTTCTCGCGCAAGGCAAAGCCGAATACGGCGATGGCTTTCGCTTGCGCTTCCGGACTCAGATAGATCAAAAGATTCCGGCATGAAATCATATCAATGCGCGAGAAAGGAGGGTCAGTCAGCACATCCTGCACCGTAAAGACGACCGACGAGCGCAGCGCCGGCGAAATCCTGTAATTGTCATCTTCCCTGGAGAAGAAGCGCTCAAGGCGGGCCGGCGACACACCCGCCTCGATCGAATGAGGATAGAGGCCGTCCCGTGCAGTCGCCACTGCATCCCCGTCAACATCCGAAGCGAATATTTCCAGCTTGATGTTGCGTTTGGCCGCCGTGATCTGCTCCTGGATCAGTATTGCAAGAGAATAGGCCTCCTCGCCGGTGCTGCACCCAACGACCCATATACGAAGAGGGCGATCGAGCGAGTGGTTCTGAACCAGGTCGGGGATGATCTTCTCCGCCAGATATTCAAATACCTTCGGGTCGCGAAAGAAGCTGGTGACGTTGATGAGCAAATCCTTGGCGAGACGTTCGAGCTCCGCGGCGTCGTTCTGCAGGATTTCGAAATAGCGGTTCATGTCGCTGCTCTCGATCGCCTCCAACGCCATGCGGCGTTCGATCCGACGCTGCAGCGTGCCTCGTTTGTAGAGCCTGAAGTCGTGTCCCGAACTTGTCCGCAGCAGTTCGACGATCGCCGGCAAGCAATCCTCTGTGCTGGCCGCCGACCGCGCGTCCGGAGCCCGCTCCGGGGCGGTGATCTGCAGGCCATATGCGACCAGCGCATCCGGGATGTCCGCCACGGGCAACACCTGATCCGTTGCGCCGGTCATGATGGCGCTGCGCGGCATGCCATCGTAAGCGGCCTCGTCCGGGTCTTGCACAATGACCAACCCACCTTTTTGCTTCACGGATTTCAGTCCGAGACTGCCGTCCGCACCTGTTCCCGAGAGAACCACGCAAACAGCGCGTGGGCCGCAGTCCTCCGCCATGGAGTGAAGCAAAAAATCGAACGGCAATCGGGCGCCGTGACGTGCCTGCGGATGAGAAAGGTGCAAAACACCGTCGCCCACAGAGAGATAAGTTCCCGGCGGAATGACGTAGAGGTGATCGCGTTCGATCGGCATCCCGTTCGTCGCCTGCTGCACACGCATTTTGGTATGTTCGGCCAGCAGTCCGACCATCATGCTTTCGTGGGTCGGGTCGAGATGCTGAACCAGAATGAAGGCCATGCCGATGTCGGCAGGCAGAGCACTGACAAGTTTCTTGCATGCCTCGAGACCTCCCGCCGAGGCGCCGATGCCGACAACCGGAAAATCATCCGGCACCTGAGAAACCGATTGCGATGGCGGCGCGCGGCCTGCCGGTTGCGACCGGGCCGTTCCATCCTGGGGTGAACGGCTTCCTGGCATGCTCATGCTTTCGCGTTGCAGCCCCGCAGCGCGGGGCAGAATTCAATTGTATCACATTTCCCATATCGGGGCGAGATCGCGATCCTGTTGTCGCCGCCCGGGCAAAAAGCGCGGCAAACTGCGCGCGCATCGAGCGACATGTCCGGATATGCAGGTCTACGTAATATCCGAGTCTGTTCGCGGCGGACGCTGGCGCGCTAGCGTCACGCTGTCCAAACCGTGAAATGGCACTCGGTACCCTTGCGGGTGTCGCGTGGAGCCATTTTGCGCGTGTCTGCCAACCGCCAAGGCGTCTACCCGACATACGCCTGGCAATGCGATCAATCTCCAAGTCCGGGGTAGCAAGCATATCCGAATATGCGCGTGCGCTGCCTTGCGGCAGTCCGCGATCGGATTGCGAGCGACCCGGCTTTCCGGCGCCGGCGTCTCTGACTTGTCAAAAAGCAAGATGCGCACACGGACCGACCGCAAGCACTCACGACACCATGCTTGCGTCACTCTTGAAACAGGAATGCCATAATGATCAACATCCGAACCCTTTTCCTGGCGAGTTTTCTCGCCATCCCCGCCTTCATGATGGCTGGCGCGTTTGACCGCGCCGCCGCCGCATCAACGGAGGATCTCCACCGGGACGCCGATCAAGCCCTTCAATTGCTCTACAAGACCGACCCCATCGCGCAGAGGGTTTCCAAGCAGGCCAAGGCCGTTCTTGTCTTCCCGAACGTCGTCAAAGCTGGCCTGATATTCGGTGGCGCTTATGGTGAAGGCGTTCTGATGAAGGGATCGACCATCGACGGGTATTTCAACTCGTTCACCGGCTCCTGGGGTCTGCAGGCCGGCGCACAGTCGTATTCGTATGCCGTCTTCCTCATGACAGATGAAGCCGTGGAATATCTCGACAAGTCACAGGGATGGGAAGTCGGCGTTGGACCGACGGTCGTTGTCATGGACGAAGGCGC
>JAUXOE010000048.1 GCA_030682415.1 Parvibaculum sp. | reverse complement strand
CTGGCGGCCGGCGCGGCGGCGGCGCGCGGCAACTGGCTGTTGTTTCTGCATGCCGACACGGTGCTCGATGCCTCATGGATTGCCGAGGTCGAGAAGCTGTTCGAGCAGGTCGAGGAAGGCCGTTTCCGCGATCACGAGATGGCGGCGGCGTTCAAATTCGCGCTGGACGATTTTTCGGGCTGGGCGCGTTTTCTCGAATGGATGGTCGCGCTGCGTTGCGTGCTGCTGAAACTTCCCTATGGCGACCAGGGGCTGCTGATCAACCGCCGGCTCTACGACCGGATCGGCGGCTTTCGCGACCTGCCGCTGATGGAGGATGTCGATCTGGTGCGCCGCATCGGCCGGCGGCGGCTCGTCATGCTGCGTTCGCTGGCGGTGACCTCGCCGGCGCGCTACCTCAAGGATGGCTTCATCGCCCGCTCGCTGCGCAATCTCGGCTGCCTCGCGCTTTATTATCTGCGCGTGCCGCCGCGGGTGATTGCGCGGATCTACGGGTGAGGGGCATGTTGACGCTTCGTTCATCGCCACCCTCCCCTGGGGGGAGGGTCGAACGGCCGCAGGTCGTTCGGGGCGGGGGCTCTGACTCTCCCGAGCGAAGCCGCTGTCGATTGCATTCTGGATTTCCGCCGCGCCCCCGCCCCAAACGTCACGTCTTTGGCAAAGCCAAAGCCGCGCCGTTTGACCCGCCCCCCAGGGGCGGGTGGAAAGAAATAAATTCATCGGAAAAGTCCGTACACGCATGTCCCTCGATCCGCAACTCGTGATCATGGCGAAGACGCCGCTGATCGGCCGCGTCAAGACGCGGCTGGCGCGCGATATCGGCGCGGTGGAGGCGGTACGGTTTTTCCGGACCGCAAGCGCGGGGCTGATCCGGCGCCTGGCGCGCGATCCGCGCTGGCAGACGGTGCTGGCGCTGACGCCCGACCGCGCGGTGCATGAACCGGGCATCTGGCCGGACGGCCTGCCGCGCGTCGCGCAAGGTTCCGGCGATCTCGGCGCCCGCATGGGGCGCTTGTTCCGCGATCTGCCGCCGGGGCCGGTGGTGATTGTCGGCGCCGATATTCCGGGGATCGAGGCCGCCCATGTGGCAGCCGCTTTTGCGGCGCTCGGGCGGCATGACGCCGTCATCGGTCCGGCCGAAGATGGCGGCTACTGGCTGGTCGGATTGAAACGCCGGCCGCGCATCGCCGATATTTTCGACGGCGTGCGCTGGTCGAGCGTGCATACGCTGGAAGACACGGAGCGGAACATCCGCGCGGCGGGACTGAAGCTGGCGCGGCTCGAAAGCCTTCCCGATATCGACACCGGTGCCGATCATGTGCGCTGGCGGAGGCGTGCATGACCGACGATCTCGATCCCTTCAAGATTTTCCTTGAGCTGCAACTGGCGCTGCAGCGCAACGGGCCGGGAAGTGCGGCCTCGACCGCGCGCGCCTTCGCGATGCTGCCGGACCTGCCCGAGGCGCCGCGCATTCTCGATATCGGCTGCGGGCAGGGCGCCTCGAGTTTCGAACTGCTGCGGCTGACGAAAGGCCAGGTGACGGCGGTCGATCTCTTCGATCCCTTTCTCGAAAGAATGAACGCGCGGGCGACGCGCGAAGGCATCGGCGACGAGCGCCTTGTCATCGAACGCGCCGATATGGAAGCGCTGCCGTTTCATCACGGCGCCTTCGATCTCGTCTGGTCTGAAGGCGCGATCTATCATCTGGGCTTCGCGCGCGGGCTCGCGCTCTGGCGCCGTTTTCTGAAGCCGGGCGGTTACATGGCCGTCACCGAATGCACATGGCTGACGGACGAACCGTCGGCTGAGGCGCGGGCCTTCTGGGACGAAGCCTATCCGGCGATGGCAACGGTGGCGGCAAACAGCGCGGCGGCGGAACGCGCCGGCTACGACATCATCGGCACCTTCGCGCTGCCGCCCGAAGACTGGTGGGCGGAATATTACACGCCGATGCGCGCGCGGATCGCCGACATGCGTGAAACCTATGGCGCGGCGGCCAAGGCCGTGCTCGACCAGAAAGAGGCCGAAATCGCCCTCTTCGAGCGCAATCCCGGCCCGTATTCCTATGTGTTTTATGTGTTGAGAAGGAAGGATTGAGGTCTCTTGTTTTTCCTCGGTCCATCAAGGCGTCATTGCGAGCGAAGCGAAGCAATCCAGAAAGCGTCAGACTCGGTATTTGTGGCTTCTGGATTGCTTCGTCGCTGCGCTCCTCGCAATGACGGAGACAACAGAACAGGGTGACCTGCCTCTAACCCTTCCCCCGGATCGCGTCGCGGATTTCTTCCAGCAGCACTTCCTGGCGCGGCGGCGCGGCAGGTGCCGGCGCCTCGCCACGCGCGATGCGGGCTTTCAGCGCGTTCATCTGCTTGATGACCAGAAAGAGCGCGAAGGCGACGATCGAGAATTGCAGCAGCGCATTGATGAACTTGCCATAGGCGAGAACCGGCACACCGGCCTCTTTCGCCGCATCGACGGTCGCCGGGCCGTTCTCGGCCAGCGTCAGCGCGATGAAATAGTCGCTGAAATCGACGCCGCCCATCAAGGCGCCGATCGGCGGCATCATGATGTCGTCGACCAGCGATTTGACGATGGTGGTGAAGGCCGCGCCGATGATGATGCCGACGGCCATGTCGAGCACGTTGCCCTTGAGGGCGAAATCACGGAATTCCTTGAACATGGGGTCCCCTCGCAAATGACGCGGACGATTCGCGCCGCGAGGACCA
>JAUXOE010000027.1 GCA_030682415.1 Parvibaculum sp. | reverse complement strand
ATACGCCCCCGCTCCCCGATAATCTGGGCGTGGTCGGCCGCATCGGCCTTGGCCTGCTCGCGGCGACCTGCCCGGTCGAAATCGTGGAAGGCATCCAGAAGAACGTCAACGACTGCAACTGGAAGATCGCGGTCGACAATCTCTTCGACTGGTATCACGTGCAATACAGCCATGCCTCGGCGGGCATGGCGGGCTTCATGGACATCGCCGCCATCCTGCATCCGAAGCACCAGATGGTGATGTTCGGCGATTACGGGCATGCGATCAGCGGGCCGGTCATCACGCCGGAACGGCAGGCAGAAATCGATGCCATGACGGATGACGAGCGGCTCGCCATTGCGGCGGCCGGAATGCTCAAGGATCCGAGCAAGCCCGTGGTGCCGCCGCGCCTCACCGCCGCGCGCGAACTGCTCGGTCCCACCGGCGTTCGCTGCATGGGGCATCCCAACATCTTCCCGAACCTCTGGATCTCGTCCAACGGCACGCAGCTTTCGCTGCGTCTGCCGCGCGGTCCCTTCGCAACCGAAATCTGGTGGTTCACCGTCCTGCCCAAGGCCTTGCCCGAAGAGGTGAAGAAGAAGCAGATCGCCTTCAGCGCGCATCTCTTCGGACCGGCCGGCATGCTCGAGCAGGATGATGGCGAGAACTGGAGCCAGAGCACGCGCGCCTCGCGCGGCGTGAAGGCGCGGAGCTATCGCCACCACATGGCGATGGGGCTCGGTCAGGACGAGGTGCTGACCGACGCCACCGGTACGAGCCGTGTGGAAACGACCATCAGCGAACACGCGCAGCGCTGGCTCTACACCAATTGGATGAACTGGCTGACGGCCGACGACTGGGCCGAACTGAAGGCAAATCATCCGGCGCTGCCGAAAGGGAGGGTCTGATGTCGCAGGCAAGGGCGGTGGAAGCCGAAACATCCGGTCTCGACGCGCTTTCTCTCCAGCAGCGGATGGAGCTTCAGTTCGAGATTGAACAGTTCCTCTATGCCGAGGCGGCCATGATCGACGGGCGCGCATATCGCGCCTGGCTCGATCTCTGGACCGAGGATTGCAGCTACTGGATGCCGATCCGGCGGACGGTGACGCTGTCCGACATCGACCGCGAATTCACGAAGCGCGGCGACATGTCCTTTTACGACGACGACAAGGCGTCGCTCGCGATGCGCGTCGCCAAGATGGAGTCCGGATCGTCCTGGTCCGAAGACCCGCCATCCCGCACGCGCCATATCGTCGACAATGTCCGTATCACCGGCGTGAACGGCGCGGAGACGACAGTCGAGGTTGCCTTCATCCTCTACCGCAGCCGTCTCAATACGGAGGAGAGCATGTGGGTCGGGCGGCGCGTCGATACGCTTCGCCGCGTCGACGGCGTCCTCAAGCTCTGCGGACGGGAAATCTATCTCGACCAGACACTGATCCGGGCAACGAACATGAGCACCTTGTTCTAGAGCGTTTCCAGGCCAAGTGGAAGCCGGTTGGCCGTCCGGAAACGCGACAAAACAAAGACTTGGAGACGTTCATCGTCTCCGTGAAACGATGAACGTCTCTAGAACAGGGTTTGTAACTTTCAGAGAGCGGGGAGGCTCATGGGAAGATTGGAAGGAGAAGTCGCGCTTGTGACGGGAGGCGCATCGGGCCTCGGCCGCGCCATCGTCGACAGGTTCGTGGAGGAAGGGGCGCGCGTGGTCGTGTTCGACCGCTCGGCGGAGAAGCTTCAGGACGTGAAGCGCCAGCATGGCGATGCCGTCGCGACCCATGCGGGCGACGTGCGTTCCGGGCCGGACAACAAGGCAGCCGTGGCGCTGGCGGTGGAGCATTTCGGCAAGCTCGACTGCGCCATCGGCAATGCGGGCATCTGGGATTACAGCGTCACGCTCGATGACATGCCGGAAGCGCAGATCGACGGCGCATTCGACGAATTGTTCGGCGTCAACGTCAAGGGCTACCTGCATCTTGCGAAGGCGGCGCTTCCCGCGCTGGTCCGCTCCGGCGGCTCGCTCGTCTACACGGTTTCCAATGCCGGCTTCGATCCGGCGGGTGGCGGCGTGCTCTACACCGCGTCCAAGCATGCGGTCGTCGGCATGATCCGCCAGCTCGCCTTCGAATTCGCCCCCACCGTCCGCGTGAACGGTGTCGCGCCGGGGCCGATCGATACCGATCTGCGCGGGCCGGCCGCGCTCGACCTCGCCGACAAGGCGATCAGCAGCGTCGATCTGCCGACGGTCGCGGCCCCTGTCGTGCCGCTCGGCCGGGTGCCGGCGCCTGCCGAATATGCCGGCTCCTATGTCTATTTCGCCTCGCGCCGCGACAGCGCGCCGGCAACCGGCGGCGTTCTCATTTGCGAGACGGGCATCGGCGTCCGGGGCATCGGCGTCGTCGCGGCGGGCGCGGGCCTAGCTGCCAGGTATGGAAAATAGGGGAGGAAACCGATGAGCGTGGCATCGCTTGGATATATCGGCTTCGAGGTGAGCGACCTCAAGGCATGGGACAACTATCTGACAGGGTTTCTGGGCCTGATGCCGGGGAGCGGCAACGGCACATCGGCCCGTTACCGGATGGACGATCGGGCCTTCCGCATCCAGCTCGAGAAGGGGGCGGCGGACGACATCTCCTTCATCGGGCTCGAAGTCGAAACGCCGGAAGGATTGCAGGCGCTTCGCGAGCGTCTTGAAAAGGAAGGCGTCCCATGCGCGCCCGCATCCGACAGTCTGAAGAAGGAGCGCGGTGTGCGCGACCTTCTCGTCCTCACCGATCCGGCGGGGCTGCAGGTCGAGGTCTATGTCGGCGCGACGGCGCTCACCAATCTGCCGTTCCATTCTCCGGCGGGTGTGTCCGGTTTCATGACGGGTGGCCAGGGCGCCGGCCATGTCGTTCTGGCGTCCGAGAAGATCGATGAGATCCGCGATTTCTACACGCGGCTTCTCGGCTTCCGGCTTTCCGACACGATCGGCATGTCGATTTCACCCGACTTCACGCTGGTGCTCGAATTCTACCACTGCAATCCGCGTCACCACACGCTGGCGCTGGCGCCGATGCCCGCGCCGAAGCGGCTGCACCACTTCATGGTCGAAATGGCGACGCTGGACGATGTCGGATTTGCGATGGATCGCATCGGTGCATGCGGCGTGAAGCAAACCATGACACTGGGCAAGCATTCAAACGACCAGATGGTCTCGTTCTATGCCGCAACGCCGTCGGGCTTCGAAGTCGAGGTCGGCACGGCGGGTATCGAAGTTCACGACGAGGTCTGGCGCGTGACCCATCACGAGGTCACGAGCATGTGGGGCCACAAGCGCGTCTAGAAGAAAAGCAAACGAGGAAAAGTTTTATGAGCATCACGGAAGAAGGCACCAGCCGGTTCGTCACGGTCAAGGGCGTCAGGATTCACTACAACGAAGCAGGCACGGGCCCGGTGCTCGTTCTCATTCACGGCGGCGGACCGGGCGCCAGCGGCTGGTCGAACTACAACCGCAACATCGAGGTGCTGGCGAAGAGCTTCCGTGTGATCGTTCCCGATCTGCCGGGCTTCGGAAAGTCGGACATCAAGCCGAAGGGCAGCGCCATGCCGGCCTGGTATGCGACGAAGATGGGCGAGTTTCTCGACGAACTCGGCATCGACAAGGCGCATTTCGTCGGCAACTCGCTGGGCGGCATGGTGACCTTGCGTCTGGCGCTGGACCGGCCGGAGAAAGTCGATCGCATGGTTCTGATGGGACCGGGCGGCAGCATTCCGATGTTCAGTCAGTTTCCGACCGAAGCGATCAAGACGCTCCTGTTTTTCTACGACGGTCCGGGGCCCTCGATCGAGCGCCTGCGCGGTTTCGTGAAGGACTTCGTCTACGATCCCTCGCAGATCACCGAAGAGCTGCTTGAAGGTCGGATGAAGACGGCGCTGCAGCCGCATATCGTCGAGACACCGCCCATGCGTCCCGATCCCAAGGCGCTGATGGAGCCGGTTTGGAACGATCCGCGCCTCGCATCGCTGAAGCACGAGACGATGATCGTCTGGGGACGCGAGGACAGGGTGATGCCCATCGACATGGCATTCCCGCTGCTCAAGCAGATTCCGAGGGCGCGTCTCTTCGTGCTGCCGCAATGCGGACACTGGGCACAATGGGAACATGCGGCGGAGTTCAACCGCGTGACGGCGGACTTCTTCGGAGCGGCCAATGCCGCATGATCTGGAGGCGATAGCGGCCGCCCTGGCCGAGGCACGACATAGCCGGACCCCCATACCGCCGGTTACCGAAACCGCCTCCGGTTTCGACGTTGCCTCGGCCTACGCCGTTCAGGAGATCAACACGCGGAGGCGTCTCGCGGCGGGCGAGCGTATCGTGGGCCGGAAGATCGGGCTCACATCGCCCGCCGTGCAGACGCAGCTTGGCGTGAACGAGCCCGACTACGGCATGTTGTTCGACGTTGACGATGTGAGCGGCGCGGCTTCGGTTTCGACCGCCGGGTTGATGCAGCCCAAGGTGGAAGCCGAGATCGCCTTCATTCTCGGTAAGCCTCTCAACCAGCCGAACCCGAGCCTTGATGAGGTCGCTTCTGCCATCGATTGCGCGGCGGCGGCTGTGGAAATCGTCGACAGTGCCATCGCCGACTGGCGGATCACGCTGGCGGATACGGTGGCCGACAATGCCTCGGGTGCGAAGTTCGTCATCGGCAAGGACCGGCGCAAGCTCTCCGAAATCGACCTCCACCTTGGCGGCATGGAAATGCTGCTGAATGGCAAGCAGGTCTCGGTCGGTGTCGGCGCCGCGTGCCTCGGCAATCCGCTCAACGCCGCCCAATGGCTCGCCCGCAAGATGGTGGAGGTCGGCCGCCCGCTCGGCGCCGGAGACATCATCCTGTCCGGCGCCCTCGGCCCGATGTGCAACGCGAGCCCGGGCAGCGAATTCACCGTTTACGTGCAGGGCTTCAAGCCGCTGCACGTCGCCTTCGCATAGGAGACACGAATGACCGGAGCGAAGGGGAGGGTACGTGCCGCCATCATCGGATCGGGAAATATCGGCACCGACCTGATGATCAAGATCATGCGCCTTTCCAAGACGCTGGAGATGGCGGCGATGGTCGGCATCGATCCCGCCTCCGACGGCCTTGCACGGGCAACGAGGCTCGGCATTGCCACGACCGCGGAAGGCATCGAAGGGCTTGTGGCGATGCCGGAATTCGAGAGCATCGGCATCGTCTTCGATGCGACCTCGGCGGGCGCCCACCGGCATCACAATGAAATCCTGCAGGCGCATGGCAAGCAGGTGATCGACCTGACGCCCGCCGCCATCGGCCCCTATGTGGTGCCGAGCGTCAATCTCGACAGGCTCGCAAACGAGCGGAACCTGAACATGGTGACCTGCGGCGGCCAGGCGACGATCCCGATTGTTGCCGCGGTGAGCAGTGTCGCGCCGGTCCTTTATGGCGAAATCGTTGCCTCCATCGCCTCGAAATCGGCAGGGCCCGGCACGCGCGCGAATATCGATGAATTCACCGAGACGACGTCGAGGGCCATCGAGGCGGTGGGCGGTGCCACGCGCGGCAAGGCGATCATCATTCTCAATCCGGCCGAACCGCCGCTGATCATGCGCGACACGGTGCATTGTCTCTGCGAGGAAGCAGACCCGGCGCGTATTGCCGCCGCCATCGAACGAAAGGTCGTCGAGGTGCAGGCCTATGTGCCGGGTTACCGGATGAAACAGTCGGTGCAGATCGAGAAGATCGGCAACAATGCGCCGCTCTATCTGCCGGATATGGACCGTACCTTTTCCGGTCTCAAGGTGAGCGTCTTTCTCGAGGTCGAAGGCGCTGGTCACTATCTGCCGGCCTATGCGGGCAATCTCGACATCATGACATCGGCCGCGCTGCGCACCGCCGAGGCGATTGCAATGAAATGGCAGGTGGCGGCATGAACATTCCGGATCGTCTCTACATCCAGGACGTGACGTTGCGCGACGGCATGCACGCGATCCGCCATCAATATTCGCTGGAACATGTCCGCGTCATCGCCCGCGCGCTCGACAAGGCGGGTGTCGATGCCATCGAGATCGCGCATGGCGACGGACTCTCGGGATCGAGCCTCAACTACGGTTTCGGTGCCTGCACCGATTGGGCATGGATCGCAGCGGTCTGCGAGGTCGTTGAGCGCGCCGTGGTGACGACGCTCTTGCTGCCCGGCATCGGCACCATTGAGGATCTGCACCGCGCGCACGATCTCGGCGTCCGCTCGGTGCGCGTCGCGACGCATTGCACGGAAGCCGATGTGGCGAGGCAGCATATCGAGTCGGCGCGCGAGCTCGGAATGGATGTCTCGGGTTTTCTGATGATGAGCCACATGTCGCCGCCCGACGCGCTGGCGGCGCAGGCGAAGCTGATGGAAAGCTATGGCGCTCATTGCGTCTATGTGACCGACAGCGGTGGCGCCATGACGATGGACGACGTTGCCGCCCGCCTGCAGGCCTATGACAGGGTTCTGAAGCCGGAAACGCAGCGCGGCATCCATGCGCATCACAATTTGTCGCTCGGCGTCGCGAACTCGATCGCCGCCGTTCAGAACGGCGCCGTCCGCGTCGATGCGTCGCTCACGGGCATGGGCGCAGGCGCGGGCAATGCGCCGCTGGAGGTCTTCATCGCCGCCGCCGACCGCTATGGCTGGCAACATGGCTGCGACCTGCTTGCGCTGATGGATGCGGCCGAAGATATCGTGCGGCCCCTGCAGGACCGTCCCGTGCGCGTGGACAGAGAAACGCTGAGCCTTGGCTATGCGGGCGTTTACTCGAGTTTCCTGCGCCATGCCGAAACCGCGTCGGAGCGCTATGGCGTCGATGTCCGCAAAATTCTGCTGGAAGCCGGCAAACGCGCTATGGTCGGGGGACAGGAGGATATGATCGTGGATATAGCCCTCGATCTCGCGCGGCAGGAGGCGGCGCGCTCGGATTGAGCTCTTGGGAGGGAGCCGATCGGTTATGACCGGGAGAGAAAAGGCCGAAGCAGCAGGCCTGCATCCGGCCGAGATTGTCGGTGCCGGCGACGTTCGCGCCGATGTGCGGATGGACGGCGTTTATTTTTTCCGCTCCTGGGCGGACTACCCCTTCAACAAGACGCTCGATGCCGGCGACTTCTCCTATTGCTTCATGGTGCGTCGCGGCGAGCTCCGCCTGACGATCGATTTCCCGGAACCGAAGACGATAGATCTCGTTCCCGGCTCGATCGTCGCGATCAGCGGGCTGGCGCCGCACCGGTTCTGTTCGATCCCGAATTCCGATGAGCGCATGGCGCCGGACAGCTTTCCGCGCGTGCCCATTTCCGAGCAGATTGATGTGGGCAGTGACGTCGAGCTTCTGCTTGGCGTCGTTCCGTCCGAAAACTTTGCGCTTGGCAATCTGATCATCGGTCCGATCCATCTGAGCCGGAAGTTCTTCCCCGAATGTGCGAGCCGCATCTGGAAGGCAGCCGAACTGCTCGATGAAGAGTTTGTCGGCAGCGGCGAGGAATACGGGCAGGCCATCATCGTGCGGCGTATTGCGGAGATCATCGTCATCAACATGACGCGCTCGCTCTTGGCGGGTGGCGCGGATCGCGCGCCTGAGGTTGTCAAGAACAAGGGAGTGATCCTGGCCATCCGCGCGTTCCTCGATGCACCTCTTGAAAACTGGAGCATCGAAAGACTCGCCCGCATGGCCGGCATGTCGCGAACGAAATTCGCCGAGGACTTCCGGCGTGTCGTCGGCCGCACGCCGATGCAGACGCTCGCGCGCCTGCGGCTGACGCATGTCACGCGCAAGATGCTTCTCGACGACCTCTCGGTCGAGGAGGCAGCCGATATGGCGGGCTACAGCTCCTCCGCCGCTTTCATTCGCGCCTTCAGCCGCGAATTCGGGGCAACGCCGCTCCAGTGGCGCAAGATGCAAAAGCCCCGCGCAGCGGACCACCCCCAAAACCGGGGATAAAAAATTTTGCTCCCGGGGATAACCCTCGCTTATCCTCGCCGCTGGCGCGCAGGCCGTCCGTACACGGATCGCTCAAAACCCCGTTTGTGACAGTTTTATGACAGTTTTGTGACAGAGGGGGGTCCCGCTGTCTAGAGCGCTGCCTCGATGCGTGGCAGAATGTCCTCGATACGGTCGACCACCGAATAGATTCGGCGGATGTCGGAGCGCGCAAATCCCGCCTTGATGATGTGATCGAGCAACTCGATCAGCGGATCCCAGAAGCCGTTTAGATTAGCAATCACAATGGGTTGGCTGTGCCGGCCGAGCTGCGCCCAGGTCAGCATCTCGACCGTTTCCTCCAGCGTGCCGATGCCGCCGGGCAGGGCGACGAAGCCCTGCGAACGCTCGAACATC
>JAUXOE010000021.1 GCA_030682415.1 Parvibaculum sp. | reverse complement strand
GTCGCCAGCTGCTCCGACGACATTTCGAGCGAGAAGAAGCCGACAATGGCGCCGTCCAGCGCCGTCACCGTGCCGTCGGGGTGGTGCTCGGCCTTGTAGGCCTTGGCGGCGTGAAAGGCGATGTTGGTGGCAAGCGCCGTCTTGCCCATCGAGGGCCGGCCGGCAAGGATCAGCAGGTCCGAGCGCTGCAAGCCGCCGAGGCGGTTGTCGAGATCGCGAAGCCCCGTCGAAATGCCGGAAAGCCCGCCATCGCGCTTGAAGGCTTCGGCCGCCATGTCGATCGCGGTGTTGAGCGACTCGTGAAAGCTCTGGAAGCCGCCTTCATATTTGCCGCGTTCGGCCAGCTGATAGAGCGCTTGCTCCGCATCGAGAATTTGCAGCGCCGGCGTGTCGTCGACCGGCGCGTCATAGGCGCGACTGTGCATCTCGATGCTGACCTGGATCAGCTCGCGGCGGATCGCCAGGTCGTAGATTGTGCGCCCATATTCTTCGGCATTGATGATCGTCGTCGCCGCGCCGGCCAGCCGCGCCAGATATTGCGGGCCGCCGATTTCGGCCAGCGCCGCGTCGCGCTCGAAATAGTTTTTCAAGGTCACCGGCGAGGCGAGGTGGCCCTGCGTGATCAGCTTGGCCGCCGCCTCATAGATGCGTCCGTGCAGCGCGTCGAAAAAATGCGCGACCTCGAGGAAGCTCGCCACGCGGTCGTAGCTCTCGTTGTTGACCAGGATCGCGCCCAGCAGCGCCTGCTCCGCATCGATATTGTGCGGCTGCACCCGGTAGGCGGTGGCGTCGTCGGCTTCGGGCGTCGGCGAATAGGCGGCTTGCGAATTTTCCATGGCACTCGTTCTAGTCGAAACGGAAACCTCCGTGTCACCGAATCAGGTCCCGATTCGCACTCGCCCACAACTTCCTTATACAGGGGTGGGGATAAGTCTTTTGAAATTCCCCAAGCCGCTGAAGCGATGCGGAAATTTTCCATCCATGCCTGTGGAATAGTCGCGAAAACGGGGATAAGTCGACTTATCCCCGGGGGATAAGTGGGCCCCGGCGGCGTTTGTGACAGTTTTTTGACAGATTTGTGACAGAGGGGGGGTCCGCAGCCGTTTTCGCTGCCGCCGCGCTGTCATTTCCCCGGCTTTATCCCCGCCTCCGGACGGCCTAGGCTCGACCCGTTGCAAACCAATGGGGGAGGAACTTCCATGAACGCCGCCAATGACTACGCGACCCTTGTGGGCCGCATTTTTCTGTCCGCGCTTTTCATCCTTGCAGGGATCAACAAGGCGATGGGCGCTGAAGGCACCATCGGTTTCATTGAATCCAAGGGCCTGCCGCTGCCGCAAATCATCTATGTGGCCACGGTGGCGCTTGAACTCGGCGGCGGCATTCTGCTGCTGATCGGCTATCAGGCGCGTCTCGTGGCGCTCGCCTTCGCGGTCTTCTGTGTGCTGGCGGCCGCGATCTTTCATCCGAGCCTGTCGGACCCGTCCTTCCTGAAGAACATCGCCATCGCCGGCGGCATGCTCTATGTCTTCGTCCACGGCGCCGGTCGCTACAGTCTCGACGCGCGCCGCGGCGCCTGAACAAATGCCTGCGGCGCATGCATCCGATGCGCCGCAGGCTTCTTCGTTTCAGTCGCTGGCGCGCAGCTGCCGCGCGCCATGCGCCGCCGCGTTGAGCGCGCGTTCGTCCTCGATCATGTAGTCGCGCGTCAGCGGCAGCGTCTCGATGTTGCGCGCCAGCTGCAACTGGAACACGGCCATGCCTTCGTTGCGGAACGAGGTTTCGGAACCGGCGAGATAGAATTCCCACATCCGGCAGAAGCGGTCGTCATAGATTTGCGCCGCCGTGTCGCGCTTTTCGATGAAGCGCCGCCGCCACTCGCGCAGCGTTTCGGCATAGTGGAGCCGCAGCACCTCGACATCGGTCATCCAGACGCCGCTCAGTTCCGCCGCGCTGGCGATCTCGCTCAGGGCCGGAATATAGCCGCCGGGAAAGATATATTTGGCGATCCACGGATTGGTCGAGCCGGGCCCGTCGAGCCGCCCGATCGTGTGGATCAGCGCCACGCCGTCATCCGTCAGCAGGTCATGCACGCGGTTGAAATATTCGCGGTGATGTCCGACGCCGACATGTTCGAACATGCCGACCGAAACGATACGGTCGAAATTTTCCGTCAGTGCACGGTAGTCCTGCAACCGGAAATCGACGCGGCCCGCCAGCCCGCGTTCCTCGGCGCGCCGGCAGGCGACCTTGTGCTGCTCGTGGCTCAGCGTCACGCCGACAACTTCGGCGCCGGTTTCCTCCGCCAGCGTCAGCGCCATGCCGCCCCAGCCGCAGCCGATATCGAGCACGCGCATGCCGGGCTCGATGCGCAGTTTCGCCGCGATGTGGCGCTTCTTGGCTGTCTGCGCCTCTTCCAGCGTCATCTCGGCTTGCGCGAAATAGGCGCAGGAATACTGCTTGTCGGCATCGAGAAAGAGATCGTAGATGCCGCCGTCGAGATCGTAGTGATGGGCGACGTTCTTTTGCGCGCGGCCGATCGGATTGCGCTGGTCGATGCGCCGTTTCGCGCGCCGGAGCGCGCCATAGACCTCGAAGATCGGACCGGCAAAGCGCGTGCCGAGATTGGCTGTCAGGATGTCGAGAAATTCATAGATCGTCGCCGGCGGATCGATGGTCAGCCTGCCGTCCATAAAGGCTTCGCCGATTTTGAGATAGGGATTGAACGCCATCTCGGTGCCGACGGATTTGTCGTGCAGCCGAACGGTCACGCGCGCGCCGCGCCCGTCGCCGAACTCGCGTATCCGGCCATTTGCGCTCACCACCGTCAGCGCACCGCGTTTGACGATTTGTCTGAGAAGCGAACTGAACAGCATCGAACCCTCCTGCACCGAGGCTCGCCTGAACGTCAGGTCATCGGTCGGCCCTGCGGACCACCATTTCTCGTTCGATCATCTAAGTTTAATCGCGCCGCACATGCAAGCGCCCAAAGAAAAAGGGCGCCCCTCGGGAGCGCCCTTTCGAAAGTCCGGTCCCGCAAAGGGACGAAACTCTATTCCTTGTTTTACGTGGCTTCCGGCTCACCCTCGGTGGCCTCGTCCTCGTGCGGCGCCAGCTCTTCGGATTCGAAGAACGCAGCCGCCTCGATGGCTTCTTCTTCATCGTCGTCGTGGCGCTGCGTCAGATCTTCGCCCGCCGTCTGCCGGTTGGCTTCTTCTTCGGTGCGCGCGACATTGACCGTGATCGTTGCCGACACCTCGGGGTGCAGCACGATGCGGATCGGGTGCAGGCCGATCGTCTTGATCGGTTTGTCGAGCACCACCTGGTTGCGCGCGGTCGTGAAACCGCCCGTCGTCATCGCATCGGAAATATCCCGCGTGCTGACCGAACCGTAGAGAACGCCGGTTTCGCCGGCCTGGCGCAGTATGATGAACGACTGCCCCGCAACCTTCGGAAGAAACTGTTCGGCTTCCTTCTTCAGTTCCAGGTTGCGCGCCTCAAGCTGGGCGCGCTGGCCTTCGAAGCGAGCGATGTTTTCCTTGGTGGCGCGAAGAGCCTTCTTGCGCGGCAGCAGGAAGTTGCGCGCGAAGCCGTCTTTGACTTTGACGACGTCGCCCATTTGACCGAGTTTCTCGACCCGTTCCAGAAGTACGACTTGCATCGTTGTTTTCCTTTTCCCGGGCCTTAGCCGATCACATAGGGAAGCAGGGCGAGAAAGCGCGCGCGCTTGATGGCACGGGCGAGTTCACGCTGCTTTTTGGCCGACACGGCCGTAATGCGCGAAGGGACGATCTTGCCGCGCTCCGAGATGTAGCGCTGCAGAAGCTTCACGTCCTTGTAGTCGATCTTCTGAGCATCGGCGCCGGAGAACGGGCAGGTCTTGCGGCGGCGGAAAAAAGGCCGGCGTGCGGGTTGTGACGTGCTCATGATGCCGCGCCTCCTTCTGTGTCTTCACGGTCGCGACGGGGGGCGCGCTCACGGTCGCCGCCGAAGCGGCTGCCGCCACGGTCGCCGCCGAAGCGGTCGCTGCGTTCACGGTCGCCGAAACGGCCGCCGCGATCGCCACGGTCGCCGCGATCTCCACGCTCGCCGCGGTCGCCACGATTCTGCATCACGGCCGACGGCTCGGTCTCATGCTCTTCGACACGCACGGTGAGGAAGCGCAGCACGTCTTCGTTGATGCCCATCTGACGTTCCATTTCGGCAACGGCCGCATGCGGAGCATCGATGTTCAAAAGCGTGTAATGGCCTTTGCGGTTCTTGCGGACCTTGTAAGTGAGGTTGCGAAGACCCCAATACTCGGCCTTGCCGATCTGGCCGCCATTTTCCTTGATGATGGTCGAGAACTGCTCGGTGAGCCCCTCGACCTGTTGCTGCGACACGTCCTGCCGCGCAATAAAAACATGCTCGTAAAGAGCCATGAGCCTTTTTCCTGTTGTATCCGGCCCCGGTGCAAAGCCCCCTTTGAGCCCTCAAAAGGCTCGAAAGGACCACCAAAGAAGCGGAGACACCGGAACCCGGGCTTTCAGCCCTGCCGCGCCCTCGGGCGCGGTGTTCCGTTCAGCCTCCAACCAAGGCCTTCAGAAGCCGCGCAATATACGGAAAAGCCCGGGCGAGGCAAGGATCAAATGGTCGCCGCCGTGGCTTGACTCGGGGTCGCCAGCCGGTATTTCTTGGCGCTCCGGTCCGGCACCCGTCGGACATCGAAAAAGGTCTGGAAATCAGCCAGATATCGAGCCGGGTGGCAGGAGCGGGGAGCGTCGATGACGAGGGCTTTCATCTTTCCGGGACAAGGGTCCCAGACGGTCGGCATGGGCCGCGAACTGGGCGAGGCGTTTGCCAGCGCCCGCGAGGTCTTCGACGAGGTCAACGAGGCGCTCGGCCAGAACCTCACCAAGTTGATGTGGGAAGGCCCGCAGGAAGACCTGACCCTGACCGAGAACGCCCAGCCGGCAATCATGGCCGTGAGCCTTGCCGTGATGCGTGTGCTGGAAAGCGAGGGGGGCGTCAGCCTCGCCGGCAAGGCGGCTTTCGTGGCGGGCCATTCGCTCGGCGAATATTCAGCGCTGGCCGCGGCAGGCGCCTTCACGCTCTCCGACACGGCGCGCCTTCTGAAGATCCGCGGGCAGGCCATGCAGCGCGCGGTCCCGGTCGGCGTCGGCGCGATGGCGGCCGTTCTCGGTCTGGAATACGAGGCCGCCGCCGAGGTCGCGGCCGAAGCGGCGCAGGGCGAAGTCTGCGCGGCCGCCAACGACAATGGTGGCGGACAGGTCGTCGTCTCCGGCGCCAGGGCGGCTGTCGAGCGTGCCATCGAAATTGCAAAAACCAAGGGCGCCAAGCGCAGCATGCTGCTGCCCGTCAGCGCGCCGTTCCATTGCGCATTGATGCAGCCCGCCGCCGACGAGATGGCCGAGGCGCTGGCCTCGGTGGAGTTGAAAGCGCCCGTCGTGCCGCTGGTCGCCAATGTGACCGCCTCCCGTGTTGCCGATCCCGCGACCATCCGCCAGCTTCTGGTCGAGCAAGTGACCGGCATGGTGCGCTGGCGCGAATCCGTGCTTTACATGGAAGCGCAGGGCGTTTCGGGCTTCGTCGAGATCGGCACGGGCAAGGCGCTGAGCGGTATGGTCAAGCGCATCGCCGCCGAACCGGAAATCCTGGCCGTCGGCACACCGGCCGATGTCGAGGCCATTCTCAAGATCCTTTAAGGAGCCCATGATGTTCGATCTCAGCGGCAAAAGCGCTCTTGTCACAGGTGCCTCGGGTGGCATCGGCTCCAGCATCGCGCGTGCCCTTCACCGTCAGGGCGCGACGGTCGGCCTCTCGGGCACCCGCAAGGAAGCGCTTGATGCGCTGGCCGCTGAGCTCGGCGAACGGGCGCATGTGTTGCCCTGCAATCTCTCCGATGCCGCAGCCGTCGACGCGCTTGCAAAGCAGGCCGAGGAAGCAATGGGCAGCCTCGACATTCTCGTCAACAATGCGGGCCTCACCCGCGACAATCTCTTCATGCGCATGAAGGACGAAGAGTGGGACGAGGTCATTCGCGTCAATCTCACGGCGGCCTTCCGGCTCTCGCGCGGTGTGTTGCGCGGCATGATGAAGCGCCGGTGGGGCCGCATCATCGGCATCACTTCGGTCGTTGGCGTGATGGGAAATCCCGGTCAGGGCAACTATGCGGCCTCCAAGGCCGGCATGATCGGCATGACGAAGTCGCTGGCGCAGGAAGTCGCCAGCCGCAACATCACCGCCAATTGTATCGCGCCCGGTTTCATTCGCAGCGCCATGACCGACGCGCTGAACGAAGACCAGCAGGCCCGCATCCTGGGAACGATCCCGGCGGGCCGTCTTGGCGAGGCCGACGAAATTGCCGCCGCTGCGGTTTATCTGGCGAGCGAAGAGGCTGCCTACGTGACGGGGCAGACCGTCCACGTCAACGGCGGCATGGCGATGATCTGACGCATCGCGACGATGCGGCAGAAAAATGTTAGTAAATACAGTGCCATAGACACGGGCGGGCGATGTTTTCGTTCGCTGGTGCAGGGTTGAAAAGTGTGTTACCTAAGCGCTCGATTTGGCTTGCGGTCCTGCCTTGAAATGGGCCAGAAGAGGGGCATCCTTTCCGCCGAAATCGACAGTATCCGTTCCTCGCCGCATGAAGCGGGCAGCAGGATGCTAGAGGCCGGTCGAAACCAAAAGATCTGAGGATTTAAAATGAGTGATATCGCGGAACGCTTGAAGAAGATCGTGGTCGAGCACCTGGGCGCCGATCCGGACAAGGTCACCGAGAATGCGAGCTTCATCGATGACCTCGGCGCCGACAGCCTCGACAATGTCGAGTTGGTCATGGCGTTCGAAGAAGAATTCGGCGTGGAAATCCCGGACGATGCGGCGGAAAAAATTCTGACCGTCAAGGACGCGATCGAATTCGTCAAGGCGAACGCCAAGTCCTGATTTTGTGTGCAAGGTACGAGGGCCGGGCGCGCAAATCGCACCCGGCCTCGTATCTTTGCAACTTCGCGCCGTTTTCGGACTCTGATGTGGAGTTGGGATCGATATGAGACGCGTCGTCGTCACTGGATTGGGTATGGTCTCGCCGCTGGGTTGCGGCGTTGAAACCACATGGCGCCGGCTCCTCAACGGTGAGTCCGCGGCCCGCAAGATCGAAAAATTCGAGACCTCCGATCTTCCCTGCAAAATTGCGATGCCTGTCCCGCGCGATGGCGAGGGGGCGTTCCTCCAGGACGACTGGATGGACCCGAAGGAATCCCGGCGTGTCGACGACTTCATCGTCTTCGCGGTGAGTGCCGCAACGCAGGCGCTGGACGACGCGGGCTGGCACCCGTTGACCGAAGAAGAAAAATGCCGCACCGGAACGATGATCGGCTCGGGGATTGGCGGCCTCGAAGGCATCGCCGAAGAGGCCTATACACTCCGCGACAAGGGCCCGCGCCGCGTCAGCCCCTTCTTCATCACCGGCCGCCTGATCAATCTTGCGTCGGGCTATGTTTCGATCCAGCACGGGCTGAAGGGTCCGAACCATTCGGTCGTCACGGCCTGTTCGACCGGCGCTCATGCGATCGGCGATGCGGCGCGTCTGATTGCGTTCGATGATGCGGATGTGATGGTTGCGGGCGGCGCGGAATCGGCCATCTGCCGTATCGGCATTGCCGGGTTCGCGGCCTGTCGCGCACTCTCCACTTCCTACAACGACACCCCGGAACGCGCATCCCGTCCTTACGACAAGGATCGCGACGGCTTTGTGATGGGCGAGGGCGCCGGTGTTGTGGTGCTTGAAGAATATGAACACGCCAAGGCGCGCGGCGCGATAATTTATGCCGAGATTGCCGGCTACGGCCTTTCCGGCGACGCCTATCACATCACGGCGCCGCCCGAAGACGGCGACGGCGGTTTCCGTTCGATGCAGGCCGCGCTGAAACGCGCCGGCATTTCGCCGTCGGATATCGACTACATCAATGCGCATGGCACTTCGACCATGGCCGACACGATCGAGCTCGGCGCCGTTACGCGCATGCTTGGCAACGCGGTCAGCACGGCCTCGATGTCGTCGACCAAGTCCTCGATCGGGCATCTGCTCGGCGCGGCCGGCGCCGTTGAAGCGATCTTCTGCATGCTGGCCATTCGCGATGGCATCATCCCGCCGACGCTCAATCTGGACAATCCCTCCGTCGAGTCCGAGATCGATCTCGTGCCGCTCAAGGCGCGCAAGAAGGAGATCAATTATGCGCTCAGCAACTCCTTCGGCTTCGGCGGCACCAACGCCTCGCTGGTGGTGAAAAAGGTCACCGGTTGACGGACGGACAAAACACACCGGAAGTTCCCGCTGCCGCCGCCGATGCAGCCCGACCCCGGCGGCGTCTCCTGCGCTTTGTTCTGATCGCCCTGATCGTCCTGCCGTCGCTGGCCGCCCTGACAGGCGGCGCCCTGTTTCTCTATGGCAAGTATCGTTTCGAGGCGGCGGGGCCGCATGCGGAGCCGCGCATCGTTCTGCTGTCGCCCGGCATGGGCGTCCGCGCCATTGCCACCCGGCTCGACGAGATGGGCGTTATTTCCGACCGGCGGATTTTTCTGGCGGGCGTGCGCCTCGGCAAGGCCGATGCGACGCTGAAGGCTGGCGAATATGAAATTCCCGCCCATGCCAGCATGTCGGCAATCGTCGCCATCCTGCGCGAGGGCCGTTCGATCCTTCATCGCATCACAATCCCCGAAGGGCGCACCAGCGAGCAGGCGATGCTGATCGTTGCCGCAGACCCGGTCCTCATTGGCGAAACACCACCGACGCCACTGGAGGGCGCCTTGTTGCCTGAAACCTACAGCTTCACGCGCGGAACGACGCGGGCCGAACTGGTCGCCCGGATGCAGAAGGCCGCGAGCGATCTGATGGTGGAGCTCTGGACGACCCGCGCCGAAGACCTGCCTTTCAAGACGCCGGAAGAGGCGATCATTCTGGCCTCCATCGTCGAGAAGGAAACGGGTGTCGCTTCCGAGCGGCCGCGCGTTGCGGCCGTATTCGTCAATCGTCTCCGCAAACCGATGCGCCTGCAATCCGATCCGACGATCATCTATGGGCTGGTTGGCGGGAAGGGCGCGCTGGGCCGTCCGATCCGTCGCAGCGAGATCGACAGGCCGACCGCCTATAACACCTATCAGATCGATGGGCTGCCGCCGACGCCCATTGCCAATCCCGGCCGGGCGTCGATCGAGGCCGTTCTGAACCCGCCCGAAACGGACGAGTACTACTTTGTCGCCGACGGCACCGGCGGCCACGTCTTTTCCCGGACGCTGGCCGAGCATCAGCGCCATGTGCTCGAATGGCGGCGGATCGAACGTGAAAAGGCCCGCTGAAGCGTCGAAAAAGAAGCGATCCAAGGACGTGTCGGACGCCGGTTTGCGCCTGTCGCCTGCTATAATCGGTTTGCCGCGCCCCCTGATTCCCGCCAAGGAGACCCAATGCCGCTGACCAGCATGACAGGTTTTGCCCGTGTCGAGGGCGCAGCGGGCCTCGCGCGCTGGCACTGGGAGTTGCGGAGCGTCAACGGCAAGGGGCTCGACGTGCGCTTCCGCCTGCCCAATGGCCTCGATGCGGTGGAGCCGCGATTGAAGGCGGAACTGGCAAAATATCTGAAGCGCGGCAATTGCCAGGCAAGTCTGACGGTCGACCGGAGCGCGGCACCTGCGCCGCTTCGCGTCAACAAGGAGGCGCTGCGCGTCGTGCTTGAGGCCATTGTCGAACTGCGGCGCGACATCGAAATGAAGCCGCCGCAGCCTGAAGGCATTCTGGCCCTGAGAGGTGTTCTCGAAAGCGCCGATGCCGTCGAGGAAAGCGAAGAGGTGCGTCAGGCATTCGCGGACGCGGTTGTCGTGTCCTTCGGCGAGGCGGCGGCAATGCTGGCCCGCGCCCGTTCCGAAGAAGGGGCAAAACTGGAAACCATGCTCCGGGCCCATGTCGATGAAATCGAACGTCTGACAAAGGCGGCGGCGGCATCGCCCGCCGCGACCGCCGAGGCGATGCGTGCTCGCCTGTCGGTGCAAATCGGTGAGCTCCTCGGCGCTTCCGCCTCGCTTTCCGCCGAGCGCCTGGCTCAGGAAGCGGCGTTGCTTGCCACCAAGGCCGATGTGCGCGAGGAGATCGATCGTCTCAATGCCCACATCGCGCAGGCGCGGGAAATTTTTGCCGGCACCGAGGCGGCAGGCAGGCGTCTCGATTTCCTGACCCAGGAATTCAATCGCGAAGCCAACACGCTCTGCTCCAAAGCCGCCGACATCGGCCTCACCCGCATTGGCCTGGAGTTGAAGACCGCCATCGATCAGCTTCGCGAACAGGTCCAGAACGTGGAGTGACCGGCTAGAAATGACAGAAATCGACATTCATCGCCGTGGTCTGATGCTGGTTCTCTCTTCACCCTCCGGTGCGGGCAAGACGACGCTTTCGCGCCGGCTCCTTGAGAGCGATCCGGAGATCGACATGTCCGTCTCTGCGACCACCCGCAAGCCGCGGCCGGGCGAGGTCGATGGAAAGGACTATTTCTTTCTGAGCACCGAAGATTTCGGGATCATGCGCAACAAGGGCGAGTTCCTCGAAAGCGCCAAGGTCTTTGGGAATTATTACGGCACACCGCGCAAGCCGGTGGAGGAGGCGTTGTCCAGAGGCCGCGACGTTTTATTCGACATCGACTGGCAGGGAACGCAACAACTCGACGAAACCGCGCCGGAAGATCTGGTCAAGGTCTTTATCCTTCCACCTTCGGCGCAGGAGCTTGAAAAGCGCCTGGAGCGGCGTGCGCAGGATCCGGCAGACGTCGTGGCCTCACGCATGGAAAAGGCATCGGACGAAATAAGCCACTACCAGGAATATGAATACATCGTCGTCAATGACGATGCGGACAGGGCCTTTGCAGCATTGCTGGCAATCTTGCGCGCCGAGCGTTTGAAGCGCCGCCGTTTGACGGGCCTGTCCAATTTCGTAAAGCAGCTTCGCGAAGCACTCTGAGCAACGCTCGGGGTGCGGGCGGTCAGGGCTTCAGAACGATTCGTCCCATCACGCCGCCCTTGCGCAGGTCGTCAAGCGCCTGCGAACCTTGCCCGAGCGCGCGCTCGCTGACCGGGATCGGGTCGATCTTGCCGGCCTTCACCAGCTCCATCATCTCATGCGTTTCGCCAAGCGACCCGACATAGGATCCGCCGATCGAGATGGCCCGCATCGGAAACATCGGAATGGGCATCGAGAAGCCGCCGCCGAAAAGGCCGACGATGACCACCTGGCCGCCCTTGCGCACGATGCTGGTTGCGAACTTCAACGACGCTTCCGAACCGACGAAGTCGACCGCCGCCGGGACGCCACCATTCGTGTCCGCCAGTACCTTCTTGATCGCCTCCGGGTCCTTCGGGTTGTAGACCTCGTGCGCGCCCGCGCCCTTGGCCGCCTGCAGCTTGCTGTCGTCGACATCCGCGCCGAGCGGCGCCGCGGGAAACATCGCACGGGCGAACTGAAGGCCCATCATGCCGACACCGCCCAGACCGACCACCATCACGCGCTCTTCGGCGGAAATCTCGCCGAGCTTCTTCATCGCGCCATAGGCCGTCAGACCCGAACACATATAGGTCGCTGCCAGCCCGTCTGCGACGCCCGCATAATCGATCAGATAGCGCGGGTGCGGCACAATGACATGAGTGGCATAGCCGCCGGCCACTTGAATGCCGAGGTTGCGCGGCTTGTTGCACAAATGTTCGTCGCCGCGTCTGCAGGTCGGGCACTCGCCACAGCCGATCCACGGAAAGGCAACACGGCGCGCTCCGATCTCGACATCGCCGGCCTCGGGCCCCGCCGCGATCACTTCGCCTTCAATTTCGTGGCCCAGCGTGAAGGGCAATTGCCGTCCGCCGCGAACATCGAGCTTGTTGCCGCCGCCCATATCGAAATATCCGTCATGGATATGCACATCCGAGTGGCAGACGCCGCAATGCGTCACCTTCAGCAGAACTTCCGTACCTTTCGGCTTGGGCGTTTCGCTTTCGACGATTTGCAGCGACTGGCCGTACTCGACAATGGCTTCGGATTTCATAGGGTCGTCTCCCGGGAGTTTCGGCGCGGCGCGTTTTGCGACAGTGGATTGGCCGCCAATGTGGCATGCGTTGACGGCGCTCACAACCTCGGGCAGGGAAATTCAGGGTCCCTGAACATAGGCACGAGCCAGCGCGCAGAACTGTTCGACGGTCAATTCCTCGGCGCGTTGCGTCGGCAGTACGCCGGCCGCCTCGATCATCGATGCCGGGTCGCGCCCCAGCGATCTCAGGCTGGCGCGCAACATCTTCCGCCGCTGGCCAAAGGCAGCCGCAACCACTGTTTCGAGCGCGCGCGGGTCTGCGGGCGCCAGCGGTGTGTCGCGGGGCACGAGCTCGACAATCGACGAGGTAACGGATGGCGGCGGCGTGAAGGCGCGGCGGTCCACATCGAACAGAATGCGGGGCCGGGTCCGCCACTGGGCCAGGACGCCAAGCCGCCCATAGGCCTTGCCGCCCGGCACGGCGACGATCCGCTCGGCCACCTCCCGTTGGAACATCAGCGTCAGGCTCGAAAACCACGGCGGCCATGGCTCGGTTTGAAGCCAGCCGACAAGCAGCGGCGTGGCGATGTTGTAGGGCAGGTTGGCGACGATGCGGGTCGGGCGGTCGGCCAATGAGGCCATGTCGGTTTCCAGCGCATCGCCTTCGACAAGCGTTAGCCGCCCCGGATAGGCAGCGGCGACCTCGTCCAGCGCCGCGATGCAGCGCCGGTCGCGCTCGATGGCGATGACGCGCCGTGCGCCGTTGTCGAGCAGCGCCCGCGTCAACCCGCCCGGCCCGGGCCCGACTTCGATGACGTCATGCCCCTCCAGGGGACCGGCCGCCCGGGCGATGCGTCCTGTCAGGTTCAGGTCGAGCAGGAAATTCTGTCCAAGCGCTTTTCGCGCCGCGAGTCCGTGGCGGGCAATGACGTCGCGCAGAGGCGGCAACGCCAACCCGGTCATGCCTGCGCCCGCCGGCGCGCCATTTCACCGGCGGCCTGAAGTGCCGCCACAAGACTGCCCGCATGAGCGGTACCGCTCCCGGCAATATCGAGTGCCGTGCCGTGATCTGGCGAAGTGCGGATGATCGGCAACCCCAGCGTTGTGTTGACGCCATGCTCGAAATCGATGGTTTTGAGCGGAATCAGGGCCTGGTCGTGATACATGCAGAGTACGGCGTCGTAGCGCGCCCGTGCCGCCGCGTGAAACAGCGTGTCGGCCGGCGCCGGTCCCCAGATCTCGACATAGGGCGCCGCGTCACGGATGCCATCGATTGCAGGTGCGATGATGTCGATTTCCTCGCGGCCGAGATGCCCGCCTTCGCCGGCGTGAGGGTTGAGTGCCGCCACGGCAATGCGCGGGCGAACGATGCCGAAATCGTCACGCAGCGCGCGCGCCAGGATCGTGCCCTGCGCCGCGATGGCGGACGTGCTCAATGTTGCGGTGGCGTCTCTGAGCGACAAATGCACGGTCGCCGGAACCACGCGCAGTCCGGGGCAGGAGAGCATCATCGCAACAGAAGCGCCGCCCGTGCGCGCCGCCAGATATTCGGTGTGGCCCGGTACTTCCAGGCCGGCGTCATAAAGCGTCTTCTTGTGAATGGGGTTTGTGACCATGCCGCCGGCTTCGCCCTGCATGGCGAGATCGCAGGCAAGATCGATGGCGGTGAGTACGGCGCCGGCATTGGCGGTCGCAAGCCGTCCCGGCTCGGCCATTTCGGCCAGCGGCACGGACAGCACAGGCAGGGCGCGTGAAAAGACGTCGAGCGCCTCGTCGGCCCGTCCGATTTCCTGTACCGGCCCACCGAGGGCGCGATAGAGCGCTGGTTCACCGGTTACAAAAAAACATGGCAATGACGCGCTTTCCCTGGAGAGCCATGCCTTGAGCGTGATTTCAGGGCCGATGCCGGCCGGCTCGCCCATGGTCAGGGCCAAGGGTAAAATGCCGCTGGATGCTGCAAAGCGCGACATGGTTGGCGCACCCCCTCGGGCTTCGGCGCAAGGCCGGAGTAAGGCTCCGGCCCGTCCTCAGCGGTAAACGACGACGGCGTCGCGGCGCAGGTCGCGCAGGTGGCGGCGTCCCATCATCGACAATTGTTGCTCATATAGCGTGTCGTCGATCTGCTCGCGTGTGGGCATCTCGCCTTGTGTCGGCCGGTGTGCGCAGATAACCAGCATTTCGACGCCGCGGTCGCTCCGGAGCGGAACCGTCGCACGACCGACAGGAACATTGGCCAGGGCTTGCCGAATCCGTGGTTCGAGGTTTCCGGCAATCACTTGTTGCGGCGATGATGAGCTGCCGCTCAGATATTTGCGGATCAGCGCGGGTGCTTCTTCGCAGGACGTGACCTGCGATCGGAACTCCTCCGCTTCACGCGCGCGTCGGGCGACGGCAGCCGGTTCGGCGTCCGGCGTCAGCGGCAGAACCACCTGCATCAGCGAGTACTGGTCGCGCATCGGGTCGCCGCCGACACCCGTCTGCATGGCGCGAATTTGGACGATGTAAAATCCGTTCATCGTGCGGATCGGATCCGAGATCATGCCGGTCTGCATATTGGCCACGACGTCGCTGACGCCGGCAGGAAGCTGGCTGGCATGGACCCATCCGATGTCGCCGCCATTGGCGGCCGAAGCGGATTGACTGAATTGCCGGGCCACCGCCTCAAAGGGCGCCCCTTCGCGCATCTGCTCGACCAGGCGTTGCGTCCCCGCGGCAATCTCCTCGGCGTGAGCAGGGCTGTCGAAGGTGATGAGAATCTCCGACACGAGGTAACGGGGCTGGTCCGCCTCTTCCTCGAGCCGGCGTAACACTTCATCGATCTCGTTCTGGCCGACGGTCACCATCCCACCGAACCGTTGTTGAACGACACGTTGCCATGCGATATCGGCTGCGATCTGCGCTTCCAGCGTTGATTTGGAAATACCACCATCCACCAGGAACTGCTCGATCTGCACGACCGTCATGTTCGAGCGTTGTGCAATCCTTTCGAGCGCAGCGCTCAGGTCGGATTCTTCGACACTGATGTTGAGCCGGCGCGCTTCCTGTGTCTTCAGATATTCGTCGACCAGCGCGCGCAGAACCTGCCCCTGGATGCGCGACACGTTTTCGGATGTATCCGGAATTCCCGAGCTCACCATGACCAGCCGTACCCGCTGCTCAAGGTCGTAGGACGAAATGATCTGGTCGTTGACGATAGCGGCAATGGCCTGCGAGTCCACCGTTTGGTCGGCGCTCTGGGCCATGTCTGCGCTGGCGGACAGGGCGACCGAAATGACGGAGCAAGCCAGCACGATGCCGCGTATTGACCGATAAAGATGGCCTCCGGCGGGCGTGTTGGCGCTCGCAAGCATGTCTGACGTCATCGTAACTTTCATGAGGGCCGAAGGCCCCTCCGGTTAGAGCGTGGTGCCGGGTTTTCCCGATCCGCCGGGCGACAGAATACTTGAATCAGGCCTCTAATCAACCTGTCCCCGCTTGTTCGCGGAACACCAAAAGGCGGCCGGTTTCAAATGCTTGCGGGCAGCACGTCATCAGTCGCCATACGGCCTGCCGGCCACCTGCGCCGTGCCCAGCGTTTTGAACGTAATCTGCAGAATTACCGAGCTTTCCGGTTCAATGTCGCGATCGCGGATAAACGACTGGTTGAAGGCGACCGAGAAATCGAAACACTCGTCTTCATAACCAAACCCGATTCGGTTTGCGATGGCCCGGTCGTTGGCGATGTCGTGCCGCGTTCGTCCGAAGAGGCGCCAGTATTCGTCCAGTTTCAGGACGCCACCGAGAAAAACTTCCTCACGGGCTACGAGTGCAATCGACGGGTCAGCCGCGAAATAAGCATAGCCGAACTGCGCACTTACGCGATCTGTACGACCCATCAGGTTAACTTCGTTGCGCCGTATCTTGTACCGCTCATCGTCGATCCGGAAGCGATAGGTCAACAGAAGGTCGTTCGACGGAGCAACGCTGACGCCGCCGACATAGTCGGAAGATCGGTTGCTGAGCCCGGAGCTGGGTGCAAGGCTCGTGTTGTCGTTGGTACGAAAACTCTGCCCCAGCAGCGCCGAAGCATGGCCGCCGCCCGGTGTGAATACGGCGTAACGCACGCCGACATTGGCGCGGGCGCCGGTCTCCCATCGGTCGAGGCCGACAAACCTGTTTTCAGAAAAGAGATTGGTATCGTCGAACTCGAAACTCAGCGAGTCTTCATCCGGAATTTTAACCGTGTTGCCGACGTCGGGCGAATAGATCAGTTGAACGATGGGTTCGACGATCTGCCGGAACCGATCATCGGAACGCACCATTGGATAGCTCCATTCGGCCCCGATCGTCGGCAGACCGCGGGCAATGGTCGCGCTATCGAAGGTGGTGCCCGGAACCGCCGGATTGGGTACGTCGTTCACCGAATAGATGTCGCCGCGAAGATTGGCGAAAAGCCGGTAAACAATCCCGGCGGCAGTCGTCTCGCGTCGATCCCAGTCGACCTGGGTGGAGAGACGTCGCGAGCTTGCACCTTGTTGGCGGTCGAGCACCATGGCATTGGCCGCAAAGCCCACGCGCCCGCCCGCGACCAGTTGGGGATAGAAATAATTATACTGCAGGATCGGTGCGACCCACGGCGTTGTGGCATTCCGGTCTGCCGCCAGCAGTCCGCGGAAGTAATAGGCGTCTGCTGTAAAGCTGTTGCGCCCGTTGGCATAGCGCGCATTGATGTTGCTGATCAGATCGGTCGCCGACGACAGATCGAATTTACGCAGATAGGTGTCGTCGGTCGTCAGCTCGGAACGAAACCCCCAACGCCAGTTTTCATCAATGGCAAAATCGCCGTCGCCGAACAGGCTGCCGCGAAAATTCGCATCGCCTGGCGTGCCCGCTGTCTGGGTGCGCGGCCATGTGCCGGTCCCGAACATCTTGAACTTCCCGCTCTCGACGTGCTGCCGATACTCGCCTTTGTAGACGATACCTTCCTTGGTCGTGAAACGCGGCATCAAAGTCACGTCTTTGTCGGGTGCGATCGTCCAGTAGTAGGGAATTTCTACTTCCTGGCCGAGGTCAGTCGAACTGGCGAATTTCGGGGGCAGAAAGCCGGACTGCCGCTTTACGGTCGGATCGGGATGAGAGAAAAACGGAACATAGGCGACCGGAATGCCGAAGAACTCCAGATAGGCATCCTCATAGATAATGCGCTGTTCTTCCTTGTTGTGGATGACGCGGAACGCCTTGATCTGCCATAGCGGCGTGGTCTGTCCTTTTTCCTCGCAGATATCGCATGGGCTGTAGACGCCGCGATGCAGCGTCGTCATGTTGCCCCCGGTGCGGACGACGTCGTGTCCGGCAAGTTTGGAATTGTCGCTCAGCAATATCCGGAGCGTCTGGATCACGCCGTCCTTCATCTCGTTCCGGAGAACCAGACGGTCAGCGAAGGCGACATCGCCCTGCGGGTCGAGCAACGCGACATTGCCGTCGGCCGTCACCACACCTGTTGATTCGTCATACGTCACACGATCGGCCAGGAGCACGCGTGTCCCGAAGGCGATTTCGACATGCCCCGTTGCCGTGACCAGCCGGGCATTGCGGTCATAGGCAAGCTCGTCGGCCTGCATCAGCACTTCGCCGGACTGCTGAAGCGACTGCGCAGGGCCTCCCGCCAGGACTGGCGCATTGGCCTGACCTGCCGCGGGACCGGCGCCTTGCAGGCAAAATGCCAGCGCTGCGCCAACCAGGAGCGCACCATTGCCTCGGCAGCGGCCGCCAGTCCCCATCCATCGCCCCCATGTCACGATTGCATCCGCCCCCAACTACCCCGGATTCGCGCCCGGTCCCGCCCAATATCTAACCGTCTTCGAGGTGAAAGAGAACCGCAAGTCCCAAAAGCATCACTACGGCCGACGGCGCCCAGGCCGCCAGCAGCGTTGGCAATATCCCCGACAGACCAAGGGCGAGCGACAGATCGCCAAGAAAATAGACCAGAAAGCCGGAGAATATACCGCCGAGGATGACTTGAACGACCCCTCCGAAGCGCGCTGTGCGCATCGAAAATGCGGCTGCAACCAGCACCATGGTGCAGAGCAATACGGGGGTGGCCAGTATCTGATGGAAATGCAGCCGATAGCGCCGTGCCGAAAAGCCGGCTGCTTCGGCAGTTTGAATGAAATGCGGCAGGTCCCAGAACGAAATCGTATCGGGCCGTGCGAAGCTGTCATGCACCTGCTCGGCCGTCAGCGAGGTTTCCTGCCGGTAGGTCTCGTAGCGGCGTGGCTGGTCGTTGATCAGCAGAATCCACACGTCTTCGAGGGCCCAGTACCCGTCTTTCAGCACGGCTTCGCGCGCGTCGATTCGTCCAAGAAACGCATTGGTATTGCTGTAAAGAAAAATCGTGACGTCATGGAGCTCGATACCCTGCTCGCCAATGCGCAGGGCATGGACCACCGACTGACCGGTCGAGTCGGCCTGACGCAACCAGAGCCCGTTCGACGAAAGAGCAAGGAAGCTCGATCGTTGACTGAAATGCTTCGATTCCAATTGTCGGAATTGCGTGGCCAGCGTCGCCGAAATCGGATTGTAGACCATTACGACGAATGAGCCGATGACAAAGGAGACGACCAGCGCCGGCGTGATGAATTGCCAGACCGACACACCGGCAGCGCGCGCCACAACCAGTTCGTTGTTGCGGCTGAGACGCAGGAATGCCGCCATGCCTCCAAAAAGAAAAGCGAAGGGCAGCGTCTTTCCGCCGATCCGGGGCAGTTCCATCAATGCCATCGACACAATCAGCCCGAACGTAATACCGGGCTTCGAGGCGCTTCGCCGAAGTAGCTCGACCAGTTCGATCATGAAAATGAGTGTAAGAAAGACGAAAAAAGTAATGAGCACGACGGTGAAAAACTGCCGGGCCAGATAGCGTGAGAGTGTCCATGACATGTTCATGCGCGGCTCTCTCTGCCGGCACGCCACGGCAACCAACGCAGAGCGGGACCAAAGCGAACGCCGCCGAGCACGGCAAGCGAAACAGCACATACCGCGACAGGAACAAGATACACCAGGGGCACGAGATTCAAGTTGTTCTGAGATGCATTGGCGAGCGCAAATCCGACGACCCGAAGCCCCAGGGCCGCGCCGGCCGCTACCGCCATTCGCATTGCATAGCCGCGTCGATTGAATGGCGCCGGCAACAGGGCCGCAAGAGCGATCAACGCCAGCGCCAATGGAAATATGCCCTCCACGAGCCGTTCATGAGCCTCCGCTCGCAACTTGTCGCGTCGCAGGTGCCCATATTGGTCGTCCGGTGCCGGATTGATGAGTTCGCTGAAATAACGCTCGCGGCCTTCATAGACGATGGCGGGATGATCCTGAATGTATGCCGACATGTCGAAAGTATATTTGTCGAAATAGAGCAGGGTGGCCGCGCCCATCTCTTTGCCGGCGCCGCGCGAAACGCGTTGGATGTTGCCGTTGAACATCACCAGAAGTGGACCCCTCGGTCCTTTTACAAGGCTGCCCGTCTCGGCCATGTAGGTTATGGGCTCGGCAGGATCGCGGCCGTCATGAACCAGAATGCCATGGGTGGTGCCGTCGGCCGCACGGTCCCGCACATAGACAGTCAATCCTGCGGTCGGATTGGTGAACGTGCCCTCCCGGATCATTGACGACGCGACATCGGTCCGGACGTCATAGAGACGGGTCTTGAGTTCGCGCAACCCCGCTGGCGCGATATAGACACTGAAGGAAAGCACGAGAACCGACACGGCAAGGGCGATGGTGAGGATAGGCAGCGCGACCGACCACAGGCTGACGCCGGCCGAGAACATTACGACGATCTCGCTGTCGGTAATCAGTTTGTGGAGCGTGTAGAGCAGCGCGCAAAAGAGCGAGATCGGAAGGACGACGACGAGTGTGCTGGGAAGGGCGAGTGCGGTGAGCTGAAAAAAAGTCACGAGCGTTTGCCCTTGCATGATCAGCACGTCGAGCATACGCAGCGCCTGCGTCAGCCAGACGATGCCGGTCAGCACCACGGTCGCCAGGAGGAGCGGTCCCAGCGCCTGCAAAAATATGTACCGCGAAAGGCCCTTCAGCATGAGTCCGGCTCCCGCCCGGAAATCTGGTCTCTGCGCTTGTGGAAACGTCCGGATGGTCTGTTGCCTGCCCGGTCGGCGATGGCTTTCCCTTGCCGGCGATTCAGCTAGGATGTACGGCGGTTTGTCGGGCTCTATTGAGAGAAATGGTTATCCCATTTCGACGGGCGGGAAAAGGCGGCAGGGATCTTTTCCGGGCCGATGATCAAGCGAATCGGTGCGTTGCGCGCCTGAATCCGGACGTAAAGCTGATACAAGAGAGGCATAGATGAATATTTCCTTCGCCGACATCTCGCTCGCAAAATCGGGCGCGCTCGCTGTACTGGTGACCGAAGGCACGGCCCTTCGCGGCGCCGCCGCCGATCTGGACGGCAAGACCGGCGGTGCGCTGAAGCGGGCAATGAAGGCCGCCGGGTTTTCCGGCAAGGTCGGCGCCATGCTGGAAGTAATGGGGCCGCGTGGCGTCAGCGCCAGCCGCCTCATTCTGGTCGGTCTCGGGAAATCGACGAACCTCTCCGCCGCGGGCTTGGAGAAGGCGGGCGGTGAACTGCTCGGTCGTCTCGAAAAGTCGAAGGAAGCCTCGCTGTCGATCGTTCTGGATGGCATATCGGGCGCCAAGCTGTCGGCTGGCGAAGCCGCCGCCCGCGTCGCCTTCGGCGTCAAGCTGCGTTCGTACCGCTTCGACAAATACAAGACGAAGAAAAAAGACGATGAACCAGCCGTCAGCCTGAAATCGCTGACCGTGATGACGCGTGCGGCGGTCGCGGCGCGCAAGGACTATGCAACGCTGTCAAAGATTGCAGATGGCATGTTCTTGGCGCGCGATCTGGTCAACGAGCCGCCGAATATTCTTTTTCCCGGCGAATTCGCCAAGCGCGCCAACGCGCTGTCGAAGCTCGGCCTCAAGGTCGAGGTGCTCGGTGAGGCGCAAATGACAAAGCTCGGCATGGGGTCCCTGCTTGGCGTCGGCTATGGCAGCCAGCACGAGAGCAAGCTTGTGGTCATGCGCTGGATGGGCGGCAAGGCAGGCGAGAAACCGGTCGCCTTTGTCGGCAAGGGTGTCTGCTTCGATACCGGCGGTATCTCGCTGAAGCCGCCAGCCGGTATGGAAGACATGAAGGGCGACATGGGCGGCGCAGCCTGCGTCACCGGCCTGATGCGCACGCTTGCGACGCGCAAGGCCAAGGTCAACGCGGTCGGTGTCATCGGTCTCGTCGAGAACATGCCGGATGGCAAGGCGCAGCGGCCCGGCGACATCGTTACCTCCATGTCGGGTCAGACCATCGAGATCATCAACACCGACGCCGAAGGCCGTCTCGTGCTCGCCGACGCACTCTGGTACACGCAAAACCGCTTCAAGCCGAAATTCATGATCGACCTCGCAACGCTGACAGGCGCCATCATGGTCGCGCTTGGCAAGGAATATGCTGGTCTCTTTTCCAACAACGACAAACTGTCGAAACAATTGGCGGACGCGGGTGAGGCCGAAAGCGAGAAGGTCTGGCGCCTGCCGATGGGTGCAGCCTACGACAAGCAGATCGACTCGCAGTTCGCGGACATGAAAAACACGGGCGGTCGCGATGGCGGTTCGATTACCGCGGCGCAGTTTCTCGAGCGCTTCGTCAACAAGACCACCTGGGCCCATCTCGACATCGCCGGCACGGCGATGGCTTCGCCCAAGACCGCGACCAACCGGAGCTGGGGCTCGGGCTGGGGTGTGCGCCTGCTGAATCGTCTGGTTGCCGACCACTACGAAGCGTGACAGTGCAGTGACAGTACGATGACAGAAGTGCTGTTTTATCATTGGCAGAACGCGCCATTGGAGCGCGTTCTGCCGCAATTGCTGGAGCGTTCGCTGGAGCGTGGCTGGCGCGCCGTGGTGCGGGCAGGCGGGCCCGAGCGTCTTGAAGCCCTCAATAACGCGCTCTGGACCTATAGCGATGAGAGCTTTCTTCCGCATGGCAGCCGCGACGATGGCGCGCCGGAATCGACACCGATTTTCCTGACAACCGAGGACGAAAATCCCAACGGGGCCAAAGTGTTGTTTCTGGTCGACGGCGCCGGGCCGGGCCCACTCTCGGGCTATGAACGCTGCGTCCTGATGTTTGACGGTCGCGACGCCGCCGCGCTGGCAGCCGCGCGCGAGCATTGGAAGGTCCTGAAAGCCGAAGGCCACGATGCGACTTACTGGCAGCAGAACGATGCCGGCAAATGGGAGAAGAGAGCCTGAGGCGCCGGATACACGGGAATCCGCGCATCCGCCGGTGATTGATCGCCCGCGGCGGCAGGCTCATAGTCACTGGCAGATTCGATAAAAGGGGAGGGGATGTCATGCCGGTCTGGTTACGCCGTACGCTGATCACGCTTGCCGCGCTTGTTGTCGTCGCGGGCGCTGCCTACTACTGGCTCATTGTGGAGAGCCGGATGCCATCGGATGCCGATTTCCCGCTCGACATCAATCAGGTCCGTCGCGCTGTGGCGGCTGTACCCGGCGACAAGCCTGGCTCAATCGAGGTCGAGTTGATCGGTTCGTTCCAGTTTCCGGCCACAGCCATTGTCGCAGGCGATGGCTGGGGCATGCGCGACATGCCGGTCTATTCCTTCCGTCTGGTCTATCCCTCCACAAGCATCCTCATCGATACGGCGCTGAACGAAGAGCTTGGCGGCGGCAATCTCGTTACCTTCGATGCGGAGGCATATGCGCGTATGGAGGCGGCGATGACGTCGGCTTCGCTGATTGTCATCACGCATGAGCATATGGACCACATTGGCGGGCTGACCGTGCATCCCGATCTCGCGGCCATTCTGCCATCCGCAATGCTGACGCGCGAACAGGTCGCCAATCCGGCGCTCAGCCTGCCGGCGCGTTTTCCCGACGATGCGCTCGACGGCTATGAACCGCTCGACTACGACCAGTATCGAGTGATTGCGCCCGGCGTTGCGCTGATCAAGGCCCCCGGCCACACGCCCGGCAGTCAAATGGTCTATGTGCAGAAGGCGAACGGCGAGGAACTGCTCTTTCTCGGCGACGTCGCCTGGCACTATCGCAATATCGAAGTGCTGCGCGAGCGCGCCAGGCTCGTGACGCAGTTCTTCCTCAAGGAAGATCGCACGGCTGTGTTCGGTCAATTGGCGGCGCTGCACCGCCTGCACGAGGCCGAACCCGACATCGCCCTCGTGCCCGGCCACGATGGGGGGATTGTCGACGGAATGCTTGAATCCGGCATTTTGACGCATGGTTTCACGATCGAATAGCCGCATAACTGGCAGTGCCCGGGAGGTGCCAATGTTTCGGCGAATACGCTTGATGCTCGCGGCTCTCGTGGCGCTCGGGCTTGCGAGCGGGCCGGCGTCAGCATCGATGGCCGACAGAACCGTTATCGTCGCTCTCTTCGACGGATTTGCACCTTCGATGATCAGGGCGGGCGATACGCCGCATCTGGACAGAATGCGCGCGGAAGGCGCCTGGTCGCATCGGCTCGCACCGGTCTTCCCGTCGGTCTCGCTGACCAACCACACGAGCTTCACGACAGGCTGCTGGCCGGCGCGGCATGGCATTCTCTCGAATGTTTTCTTCGACCCGAAGATGGGGCGCTTTGATCACAGCTATGACGCCGACTGGCGCACCGGTTGCGAGACGATGTGGGAGGCAGCGGAGCGTCAGGGTGTCGTTTCGGCGGCGCTGCAGATCGCAGGTCGCGGGTCGGGCACGAAGGGCAAGCTTGCGACCTACGCAAACCGTTTGCGGCAACACATGACCGACGACCAGGTCGTCGAACGCGCGATCGAACTGCTGTCGATGACCGGCAGCGATCGACCCCGTTTGATTGCCCTCTATTTCACCGGGCCCGATGGTGCCGCGCACAGACATGGCACACAGTCGGACGAAGCGCTGGCAGCTGCGCGCAAGAGCGATGCCATTGTTGGTAAACTGATGAAGGCGATCCGTGCCGTACCGCGCGGCCGCGAGGTGACGCTGATCGTCGGCACCGACCACGGCATGATCGATGTTGGTCCGCTGATCAATATCGGCCGGATCATGAACAAGCACACCATCAAGGGGCGCGTCGCGGCAGCCGGCACCAGCGCCTATATCTATCTCGACCGGGACGAAAGCGTGGCCCGCGTTGAAAAGGCATTGGCGGAATACAGCGCCGCATTTGACGTCTATCGCAAGGGCGCGCACCCGGCGTTCGCCCGCCTTGGAAATGGTCCGCGTTCCGGTGATCTGATGATCGTGGCGAAGCCGCCGCACTGGATCGAGGGACCGGAAGTCTTCCCCGACTATGCACATATGCTCGGCGTCACGCAGGTCTGGCCGGAGATATTCACGCCGCCGGTGCGGGTGCAGCGCGCCGCACATGGATACGATCCGGCATCCGTACCGCAGATGCACGGCATCTTCTATGCGTGGGGTTCGGGCGTCGATCGCGGCAAGCGCTTGGGCCGGATCGGCATGATCGATGTTCACCCGACCGTCATGAAGCTGCTTGGGTTGCAGCCCGGCAAGGGTGCCGAGGGCAGGGTGCTTCCACTCGGCCGCTAGCTATTCTGCCATCGCCTCTTCATAAGTCGCGCTCGCCTCGAGCCACAACTCTTCCGCCCGCGCCCGCGCCTTCAACGCCTCGGCGCGCTCCTTCGCCGTCGCCGACATGGCGGCCGGATCGCCCGCCACCTTCGGATCGGCAAGTTTCGCGTCCAGTGCGTCGACGA
>JAUXOE010000007.1 GCA_030682415.1 Parvibaculum sp. | reverse complement strand
CGCGAGGGTCGAGAGGAAGAGGACGAGGCCGAGACCGAAAGCGGCAAGCGTCTTGGGGCTGTCAAACTCGGTGTCGCCGATCAGCAGCGTCACAATCTGCACGGTGACCGTGGTGACGCCCTCGAGCGGATTGGCGGTGAGCGTGGCCGTCAGGCCCGCGGCCATCACCACGATCATGGTCTCGCCGATGGCACGGCTGACAGCAAGCAGGACCCCGCCAACGATGCCGGGCAGCGCGGCGGGCAGCAGAACCTGGCGAACTGTTTCTGCCTTGGTTGCACCCAGCGCATAGGCGCCGTCGCGCAACGACTGCGGCACGGCGGAAATCGCATCGTCGGAGAAAGACGAGATGAAGGGGATCAGCATGATGCCCATGACGCTGCCTGCCGCGAGCGCACTGTTGGATGCGACCGAGAGCCCCATGGCCATGCCCCAATCCCGGATGAAGGGAGCCACGGTCAGAATGGCGAAGAAGCCGTAAACGATGGTCGGGATGCCGGCGAGGATTTCGAGCAGCGGCTTCACAATGGAGCGAACGCTGTCATTGGCGTATTCGACCAGGTAGATCGCCGAGAAGAGACCGACCGGCAGCGCGACGAACATCGCGATGGCGCTGATGAAAATGGTGCCCCAGAAAACCGGGACCGCGCCGAAGGCCCCTTCGGCGGCCACCTGATCGGCGCGCATCGCCGTTTGCGGGCTCCACTCCATGCCGAACAGGAACGAGAGAACCGGTACGCGGGCGAAGAATGCCATGCTCTCGATGACAAGCGAGAGAATGATGCCGAGCGTCGTCAGGATCGCGAGAATGGAACAGACGATCAGCCCCCAGCGGAGAATGCCGTCAACGCTGTTGCGGGCGCGAAATTCCGGCGCGAGACGCGAGCGGGCGAAGGCCATGCCGCCGATGGCGGCGGCGAGCGCGCAAACGATCATCGCGAGCGAGGCGGTACCGCGCAGCGCTTTGTAACGCTCAGCCGCTTCGAGGATCGCCGGATCAGGCGTGCCGAAAATGCGGCCGCCGGCAATGCTTTTGATTTCGCTCAGGATGAGCGACATGCGCGAGCCTTCGATGCCGTCGGTGATGTAAGAGGGGAGGCTCGCAAGAACGAGGCTGTCGACGACAGTGCCCTCGGTGGCTATCCAGATCAGCACCAGGAGAAACGCGGGGATGCCGCAGGACAGCGCGACGAAGTAGCCGTGATAGGCGGGGATGGAGTGCATGCCCACGCCGGTCTTCTTAAGCGCGCCCGCGTTGGCGCGGCCGATGAAATAGCCGACAAGTGAAAGTGCCAGGACGATCGCGAGGAGCGTAGTTGCAGACATTGGCTGAATCCCGACGAGCGGCGGCATAAAAATTACAAGCGGCAGGTTCTCACCCGGCGCTCGAGAGCGCCGGGTGAGATTCGGTACTTACTACTTCGGCGCCGCCATGTTGACGCCGTCGGTGGCGTTCTTTTGCGTTTTCGCACGGACGTCGTCCGAGAGCGAGATCAAGCCGCGCTCGGAGAGGTAGCCGCCCGGCGCCAGCGCGTCGTCGCTGACATATTCGGCAATGAACTCATTGAGGCCGGGGATTACGCCGCGATGGGCGTTTTTCACATAGAAGAAGATCGGACGCGACACCTTGTAGGAGCCGTCGGCAATCGTCTCAATGCTCGGACCGACGCCGGCGACCGTCACGGCCTGCAGCTTGTCGGTGTTTTCATAGAGGAACGAATAGCCGAAGATGCCGTAAGCGTTCGGGTCGGATTCGAGGCGCTGCACGATCAGGTTGTCGTTTTCACCAGCTTCGATGAACGGGCCATCTGTGCGCATGCGCTGGCAGGTTTCCTTGTGCGCGTCCTTCTCGAGAGCGACGATCGCCGGGAATTCCGTGCAGCCTTCTTCCATCACCAGTTCGACCCAGGCGTCGCGCGTGCCAGAGGTGGGCGGCGGGCCCATGACGACGATTTCCGTATTCGGGAGCGAGCTGTCGATCTCCGACCACTTCTTGTAGGGGTTGTCGACGATCTTGCCGCCGACTTCGACCTTGGCGGCCAACGCCTGGAAGAGCTGTTTCTTGGTCAGGTCGAGCGCCGTGCCCTTACGGGATACAGCCATCGCGATGCCGTCATAGCCGATCAGCACTTCGGTGATGTCGGTCACGCCGTTCGAGGTGCAGAGTTCATATTCAGAGGCCTTCATCGCGCGCGAGGCGCCAGTGATGTCGGCATGCGCCGTGCCGACGCCACCACAGAAGATCTTCATGCCGCCGCCGGTGCCGGTCGATTCGACGACCGGGGCAGATCCGCCCGTCTCATTCGCGAACTGTTCGGCGGCCGCCTGCGTGAACGGGAACACGGTCGACGAACCAACAATCGAAATCTGGTCGCGGGCATGCGCCACGCCGGCAACAGAAAGAGCGGCGACGGCAACCGTCGCGGCCATCGTCAGGGATTTGAGTTTCACGTTCATTCTCCAGTCTTGTGAATGCCGGGCGCCAAGCAGCCACATTGGCCCCCCTGGTGCGCCCAAGCCGTTCCGGTTTTTGAAGTGGCTTAACCTTCAGGCCGGCGGACGCTAGCGGGGTGTCACGAAAGCTTTACGACAGTTGCATGACAGTTTTGTGACAGCACCCGGCAGCGCGGCTTTCGTCAGCCCGCGACAGGAAAAAGAACTGTAAAAACAGAGCCTTGGCCGATCTCGCTTTCGATCTGCAGCGTTCCCTGATGGCGATTGACGATGTGTTTGACGATCGCCAGCCCCAGCCCCGTGCCGCCACGGGCGCGCGAGGCAGCGGCGTCGACGCGGTAGAAACGTTCGGTCAAACGCGGCAGGTGCTCCTTTGCGATTCCGGGACCAAAATCGCGGACCGAGAGCCGGACCATCGGGCGGCCCAGCTTCTCGTCCGGCGTCAGGGAAATCTCGACGCGCTTGCCGGCGCGGCCATAGCGCAGCGCGTTGTCGGCGAGGTTCTGGACGACCTGGGCCAGCTCCTCGCGGTCGCCGCGGATGCGCGGCAGGCCGGCCGGGGCTGTCACAATCACATCGACGCCATATTGCTCCGCCGTCGGGGTCAGGCCGTCGGCGACATCGCTGACCACGCCCAACAGATCGACCTCGTCGGCGGGCCGCATGTGTTCGCGCAATTCGATGCGCGAGAGCGAGAGCAGGTCTTCGATCAGCCGGCGCATGCGGCCGGCCTGGTCGGCCATGATTTCGAGGAATTTCTCGCGCGCCTCCGGATCGTCTTTCGCGTGACCGCGCAGGGTGTCGATGAAGCCCGAGAGCGAGGCCAGCGGGGTTTTCAGCTCGTGGCTGGCGAAGGCGACGAAGTCGGCGCGCATCGCCTCGACGCGCTTGGCGTCCGTCAGGTCGTGCAACAGAACGAGGTAGAGGGACGGGTCGCCTGCGCCTTCAGCTTCGATGGGTACGACGAAGGCACTGAAATGCCGTTCGACCGGCACCGGCATTTCATATTCGACCGTGCGGGCGACGCCGTCCTGCATCACGCTTTCGATGGCCGAGATCAGCGGCGCGACGCGCAAGGCGGTTGCCACATGCCGGCCAAGCGCGGTCTTGCCGATCAGCGGCTCGGCGGCGCTGTTGCCGAAGACCACGCGGCCGCCGCCATCAAGCACGAAGAGCGCGTCGGGAAGACGGTTCAGAATGGCGAGCGCAGGACCGGCCGCAAACGCCGACGGCGCCCGGTCATCGGCGCGGGACTGAATCCGGATCGGCGCCGTTTCGCCCATGGCGATGGCGCGGGCAACGGCGACGCCCGCCAGCAACAGAAAGGAAACGAAAGCCGCGGTGACATGAAGCGCGCCTGTCAGCGCCAGCATGAGGAAGATGACGGCCGCCGTGACGACAAAGGTTCGCGTGCCGGTCCAGCGCGACCAGAAGTCACGCAGCCACACCCTGCCCCGCCGCCATCGCGATCCGTCGTCTACCGCCGCCATTCGCTTTCTTCAGGCTCCGAAGTCCCAGCTCATGCCTTCGTGGTAGCACTTCAATACACTTTTCGCGATGACGATGCGATGAACCTCGTCGGGCCCGTCGGCAAGCCGCAGCGTGCGGGCGCCCTGATACATGCCGGCCAGCGGCGTGTCGCCGGAGACGCCGAGCGCGCCATGCACCTGGATGGCGCGGTCGACGACACGCTCGAAGGCGGCCGGCACGAAGACCTTGATCGCCGAGATGTCGACGCGGGCGCTCGCGCCTTCTTCCATGCGGTGGGCGCAATGAATGGTCATCAGGCGGGCGGCCTGGATGTCCATATAACTGTCGGCGATGAAGCCCTGGATGAACTGCTTGGTTTCGAGCTTGCCGCCATGGACCTCGCGGCTGATGGCGCGTTTGCACATCAGGTCGAAGGCGCGCCACATCTGGCCGATCGAATTCATGCAGTGGAAGACGCGGCCTTCGCCGAGACGGTCCTGCGCCGCCTGATGGCCGGAGCCGGTGCGGCCGAGCTGGTTTTCGAGCGGCACACGGACATTCTCGTATTTGATTTCGCAGTGATCGCCGCCGGTGTGTCCCCAGACGGGAACCGAACGGATGATGTTCACGCCGGGCGTTGTCATCGGCACGATGATCTGGGTCATCTTGTCCTTGACGCCGCCCTTGCCGTCGGCCTGTTCGGTGCGGCACATGACGATGGCGATGTCGGCGCGGCGACCGTTGGAGGTGAACCATTTGTGGCCGTTGATCACCCAGTGATCGCCGTCCTTCACGGCACGGGTCTGGATCGCATAAGGATCGGAGCCCGGTTGATCGGGCTCGGTCATCGAGAAGCAGCTTTCGATGTCGCCGGCGACCAGCGGCTCGAGCCATTTCTTCTTCTGTTCGGGCGTGCCGTATTTCAGCAGGATTTTCTGGTTGCCGGAATTCGGCGCGACGACGCCGAAGAGGCGCGCCGAGAAAGGCGACCAGGCCATGATCTCGTTCATATAGGCGTGCTTCAGAAAGCCGATGCCCATGCCGCCGTAATCTTCCGGCAGATGCGGCGCCCAGAGGCCCTCGTCCTTGACCCTGCTTTTGATCTTCGTGCGGACGGCTTCGGCTTCGGTGCCGCCCTTGTAGAGGATCGGCTCGGCCGGGATGATGTCGCCGGTGACGATCGCGGCGGTGCGAAGCCTGATCTCGTTGATGCCGTCGTCGAGACCGGAAATGGGCTGTACCTGCATGATCGTTCCCCCTCATTGGCGATTGCGTTTGCGTCAGCATAGAGGGGCCAGCGGGGCGCGGTCCAACGCGATGCGAAAAGGCTGAGCGAAGCTCCGTGACATTTCCATGAATTGTCATAGTTTAGGGCCGGTTCAGTGGTTCAGGCGAGGCAGGGGCGGATGACGGCGATCGACGGCAAACTGGCGGTGGTGACGGGTGCGGCGAGCGGCATCGGACGGGGGACGGCGCTGGCGCTGGCCAGGCGCGGGGCGCGGCTGGCGATCACCGATCTCGACCGGGCGGGGCTTGCCGAAACGGCGGCGCGGATCGAGGCGCTGGGGGGGACGGTGACGACCTATCTGGTCGATGTCGCCGACCGCGACGCGGTCTATGCGTTCGCGCAGGAGATCGAGGCTGCGCATGGCGGCGCCGACATCGTGATCAACAATGCGGGCGTGGCGCAGATCGCGCGGGTCGACGAGCTTGGCTATGACGATTTCGAATGGGTGATGAATATCGACTTCTGGGGCATGGTCTATGGCAGCAAGGCCTTCCTGCCGCAGCTGCAGGCGAAGGGCGGCGGCCACATTGTCAATGTGTCGAGCATTTTCGGATTGATCGCCGTGCCGACGCAGGCGGCCTACAACTCGGCCAAGTTCGCCATTCGCGGTTTCACCGAAGCGCTGCGGCACGAGATGAAGGGGACGAACATCCAGGTCTCCTGCGTGCATCCGGGCGGCATCAAGACCAATATCGTCCGTAATGCCCGTTTCCTGCAGAGCACGCAGGCCACCCTGCGCGAGGACGCGGCATCGGGCTTCGACAAGATCGCGCGGACGACGCCGGAGCGCGCCGGCGAGGTGATTGTCGAGGGTATTGCGAAGAACAAGCCGCGCATCCTGATCGGTTTCGATGCCAAGCTGGTCGACTGGTTGCAACGGTTGATGCCGGCTTCCTATGGCAAGATCATGTTCCGGCGCGAGGGCAGCGTGTTGACCGGACAGGCGGAGACGAAATAGCGCGACGCAGGATCGCCGCAAGGCGATCGCTGGCGAGGGGGAGGCATCGGTTGAGCGAGACGACAGCAAGCGACGGCGCGGCGCGCATGACGGTGCGGCGCATGGGCTTTGCCTATCCGGCCGCGATGAGCGGACACTGGAACGCGCGGCGTCCGGAATTTTCGCAGATCGTCAATGCGGCGTCGCTGGCGATGCCCTATCTCGAACCTTATCTGATCAAGACGATGCGCGAAGCGCGGCCGCAAATTCGCGACGCGGCGCTGCTGGCGGCGCTTGACGATTACGTGGCGCAGGAGGCGATGCATTTCCGCCAGCACCGGAAATTCAACGAGGAATTGAAGGCGCGCGGCTATAGCTCGATCGAAAAGATTGAAGCGGGGCTTGCATCGGATTACCGCAAGCTCGGCGAGACGCGCTCGCTGGCGTTCAACCTCGCCTATGCCGAGGGCTTTGAATCGATGGCGCTGGCGATCGGGCGGATGCTGATCGAGGACCGCGAATTCCTGTTCGGCGACAGCGAGAGCGGCGTTGC
>JAUXOE010000005.1 GCA_030682415.1 Parvibaculum sp. | reverse complement strand
CAGCGGTTCGACTTCGCGGCGTTGCTGGGTCAGCAGCGCGTCAAGCTCGGCGCTGCGCGCGGCCTCGCCGTTTTCGGCGCCGAAGCGCCTTTCGGTCACCGTCACCGCGCGCCGCCAGACCAGCCGCGCGGCGATCATCGCAAACAGCGTCGCGACGAAAAAGCCAAGCGCCATCAGCATCAGGCTCTCGATCATGTGATCCTCGTCATGCCGGCCGGCGGGGGTTCAAGCGCCGCCAGCCTGCCAGAAATGCCCTTGTTCATCCACCCTGCCGGCCGCGTTGCCGGCTCAGAATGGCAGCCATTCGCGCGATTTCGTGTATTTCAGATAGCCGACCGCCGCGCCGAGCCGCAGTCCGGCGCCGGCCCGCATCGGCGCCAGCACCACATCGTCGCGTTGCTGGTAGTTGACCCCGATGCCGCCGATCAGATAGGCGCTGCCCTCAACCCCCGGAAAACGTTGGTAAATCGTGTCGCCATTGGGGAGGTTGTAGACCAGCGTGAAGACTTTCGAGGCGTTGCCGCCGAAATCCCAGCCGGCGCTCGGGCCCTGCCAGTAGACGCGCTGGCGCGGGCCGCTCTTCATCACCAGTTCGCCCTGTCCGTAGCGCAGACCCAAAACAAAGGCGCCGCTGGCCTCCTCGCCCTTGATATAGGCGTTGGGCTCGCCATAGCGCTCGAAAACGCTGTGAACCGCGTCAGCCAGGCCCTTGGAGACGTCACCGAAGAAATTGCCGGCCTCCTGAACGATCTCGTCCTGGGTGTAGGTCGACGGCGACCCCTTGACCTCCGGCGCCTGCTGGCCCTGCGCCAGCGCCGGTACCGGCGCGACGGCCAGCATTGCCGCAAAAGCCAGAAGGCAGGCCCATGCAGGCCGGCCGAGGGCCGTGCAACGGCTTGTCGCCGACGGGTTCGTTTCGGATTTCATGCATTATTCCTCAGTTTTCGGCCAATCTCGCGCCATCGAATCGCCGTTAAATCATGCGAAGTTTAGCTCAAGTCTGAAAATCATGACTGTCTCGGGTGGCAAAACGGTGGCCGCAAAGAGGCATGTCTGCGGAAAAGCCGGATAAACCGCCAGGAATGCAGAAATCGACAAAACGCGGGCTGGGCTTCGGTCTTGCCATTTTCCTGCTCCTCGCCGCTGCCGGGGCCGGCTGGTTGTGGGCCGAGCGCGCCGCCGTCGCCGAACAGGCCATTGCGCGCGCGCTTGCCGAGCGTGGCATAGAGCGGGCGGCCTTTCGGGTCGGATTTCTCGGTCTGCGCAGCGTCGTGCTGACGGATATCGACATCGGAGACGGCGACGTTCTTGTCGATCGCCTCACGGTCACCTATTCGGCCGGCGAGTTGTTGTCCGGGCGTGTCAGGTCGATTGACGCCGGCGATGTTTATCTGCGCCTTCGTGCTGACGAGAACGGTCTGTCCTTCGGGGCTCTCGACCCGCTGGTGCGCGGCGGTGAGGGCGGCGGTGTCATCGTTCTTCCGGATATCGCTGTGGAGCGTGTGCTGATCGCGCTCGAGACGCAGGCTGGCTCCTTCACGCTCACCGGTCCGGTGGCGGTAGCGCAAACCGGCTCAACCATCATCGCGACATTGTCCGGCGTGACGATTGCAGAAGATGAAGTGCCGCGCCTTGCGCCGATTGTGGCGACGGGGCGGGTGAATCTCGATGACGGCATGCTCGGTTTCAACCTGGCGCTGACCAGTGCGGCTTCCGGTGCAGAAGGCGTGGCGCTCGGGCATGTCGAGGGAAGCTACGATATGGCCAATGGCACCGGCGCCATGCGCGCGGAAGGTCAATTCGACTTCGCGCGCGGTGGACTGATGCCGCAAACGCTTGCGCCTGTGCTTGCCCCCTACTATCTCGATGTAACCGGCGGGATGGCTTATGAGGCTGACCTGATGCTGTCGACCGACGGGGCGCTCATTACCGCCGATATGCAGCTCGACCGGTTGTCGCTTCAGCAGAGCGCAGCGGGGGCGGCTTCGTTCTCCGGCCGTGTGAGTGCGTCAAAGAAATTCGGCGAGGAGGTGTCGTCACCCGGCCGGATCGGGCTTTCCAGCCTTCGTATCGATGACCTTTCTTCGCCGCAGCGGTTTGCACCCGTTCGCATCGAGGGCGACGCAAAGCTCTCCGGATCGGCGCTCGACTGGCATTTCGTGGCGCGCAGCGCGCTTCCGGCAATTGCGGGTACGAGGCTTGGCGACCTGACGGGCCGATACAACCTCGATACGCAGAAGGGCAACCTCCGCGTGGCCGGTGATCTCAGTTTTGCGCCTGGCAAGGTCGAGTTGCAGACATTGCTTCCTGCTCTGCGCGGCATGATGACCCGGATGAGTGGAAAAGCGTCCTACATCGCAGACGTTACGCTTGCCGAGGGCGCGCTCGGGAGTTCGGGTGAGGCGACGTTGAAGAATGTCGGCTTCGTCACCACGGCAGCGACGTTTGACGGTCTCAGTGGTACCGTCAAACTCGCAAGCCTGCTGCCGCCACGGACGCGCGGCGTCCAAACGCTCAAAGTCCGGACCGTCGAAGCCGGTCTTCCGCTTGCCGATGGTGTCGTCAAATTCGACATGGGCCGGGACGGTTTGCGCATCATTGACGCGCGCTGGCCGTTTGCAAATGGGCAGGTCGTGCTGGTTTCGGGCAGCGGCGACATCTTTGGGCCCGATGCCCGCTTCGATCTGAAGATTGAAGATATTGATCTCGCTGCATTGCTGCTGATCGTCGAAGTGCCGGGCCTCAGCGCCACAGGGCGTATCAGCGGCGCGGTTCCGGTTGTTCTTCGCGATGGCGATCCAATTCTGCTCGACGGTGCATTGGCTGCGGAGGGGAGCGGTATCATCATCTATCTCGGTGCGGGCGGCGACATGGCGCCCGGCGAGGAAACGCAACTACTTACCAATGCATTACGCAATTTTCACTACACGGAACTGACCGGCGGACTTTCGGGCAATGCGAACGGCGATCTGTTGCTGCGTCTCGGCCTGAGAGGAGCAAATCCCGATGTTTATGACGGCTATCCCTTTGCCATCAATGTGACGCTGGAGGGATCGCTTGCGGACGTGATCAGGCGTGGTACCGTCGGGTTCCGGCCCTTGGAACTTATCAGGGATCAGTCCGCACCGGCGGTTACACCCCCAGCCGACAAGATAAAACCATGAAGCTCACCCAAACCGATCCCGCCAACAATCGTGGCCTCCGACTCCCGAGGGCATTTGCGCTTGCTGTTGGCGTGACCCTTTTCGCGGCGGGTTGCAATCCGACGGTCAAGATTGAGGCGCCCGACAAACCAATCGAGATCAATCTCAACATCAAGATCGAGCAGGAAATTCGCATCAAGGTCGATCGCGACCTCGATCAACTGCTCGCCGACAATCCCGACCTGTTCTGAGGAGCGGAAAGATATGGCCCTCTTTGCGAAATCATTTGCGGTTATGCTGGCTCTTCTGGCCGGCCTTGCCTTTTCTCCATCCGCCTTCGCGATCGATCTCGACTCCGCCAAGGCTCAGGGCCTCGTCGGCGAACGGCAAAACGGCTATATCGGGATCGTCACATCGAGCCCGACTCCCGATCTTCGCAATCTCGTCAACGACATCAATCTGCGTCGCCGCGCCTCCTATCAGGAGATCGCGGCGCGTACACCCGGTGCGTCACTGAATGCTGTTGAGAAGCTTGCGGCCGAGAAGCTGATCGGCAAGACGGTGTCTGGCCATTATGTCGAGAATGCCGCCGGGGTCTTTGTCAAAAAGCCTTGAGGACGCGTCCCGATCCGGCACGAATGGTGCCGCGTTAAGTATCGAAAATACTCCAATTCGTGCCGTGACGAAGCGTTTGAGGCAATTTCGGGCGGCATGGCCGTTGCAATTTGTCTTCACGATCAGCTCTCCGCCGACAGAGATGTCAGGCGGGGTCGGCGCGGACCCCCGACGGTCGGGGGGCCAGTTCGCCGGTTCGCGCCGACCGAGCCGGTCGCTATCCGTTGGCCTCGACAGCACCAGACCTGGATCGGTTCACTGAACCGACCCAGGTCTCGGGGTCGTTTTTTGATTGTCCAACTGTGGATGTCAGGCACCCGCGCCGCGGGCGACGAAGTAGGGATTGTCGAGGCCGCGTTCGATCTTGCCGTAGATGAGCGGCGTACCATCGAGCTGGGTAACGGTGCCGCCCGCGGCCGACAAAATCGCATGTCCGGCTGCCGTATCCCATTCCATCGTGCGGCCATGACGTGGATAGAGATCGGCCTCGCCGGCGGCAATCAGGCAGAATTTCAGTGACGAGCCGGCGGCCAGAAACTCTTTCACATTATAGAGGCTCAGATATTCGTCGGTCTTGTGGTCGCGATGGGTGCGGCTTGCGATGATGACCAATCCGTCCGGCGCCGGCTTGCGGGCGACAATGCGCCGTATGTCACCTCCAGCTTCAGTGCCGTCATGGCTGGCTGCGATGCGCTGCTCATAGGCCTCGCCCGGCGTAAATCCAAAAAACATGCGTTCCTTTGCCGGCGCGTAGACAATGCCCACCACGGGCAGACGATTTTCGATCAGCGCAATATTGACGGTGAACTCACCGTTCTTGTTGAGAAACTCCTTGGTGCCGTCCAAGGGATCGACCAGGAAGAATTGCTGCCCGAAATCCGGGATATGCCCACCGGCCGCCGCTTCCTCCGATACCACCGGAATTTGGGGAGCGACACGCCGCAGGCCGTCAAGGATCAGGGCTTCGGCGTCATGGTCGGCGGCGGTAACAGGGCTGTTGTCTTCCTTCCGAACGACGTCCACGCCTGCACGATAATGGTCCATGATGGCAGCACCCGCCTGCACGGCGATCTGCCGGAGTTTGTCGGTCAAGGCGGCTTTGTCGGCGATCAGGCTTGTCACGTTTGCTTCCTTCGGAATGTCCAGGCGGGTTAGCGCGGAGAACAACACCTGCGGGTGCTTCCGGTCAAGGCAGTCGTGCCTCATGGGTTTCAGGGTGAAGCGGGGCTGGCATTGTGTGCGGTGCAATGCTATCAGGCATCTATGGCGTTCAGGGGTTGTGGGGCAATTCGATATGAACGAAACAGACGAAGTCTCTGCACTGGAATTGGCGGCGTTGATGTGCAGCCGCGTATGTCACGATGTGATCAGCCCGGTTGGTGCGATCACAAACGGGCTCGAAGTGCTTGCCGAAGATGACGATCCGGAGATGAAGGCCCATGCCATGGATCTCATCACCAAGAGCGCCGCGCAGGCCTCGGCCAAGTTGCAGTTTGCCAGGCTCTGCTTCGGTGCCGCCGGATCGGCGGGTGCGGAGCTCGATCTTCAGGACGCCCGGAGCGTGGCCGAAGGGTTGATGATGGGCGAGAAGGCGTCGCTGGTCTGGTCGGCTCCCGCAGCGACGATCGGCAAGGATTACGTGAAGCTCGTGCTCAATATGATCCTGATCGGGATGGCAGCGATCCCGCGTGGCGGCGAAGTTGCCGTTTCAATCGAAGGCGATTTGGCCAAACCAGTGGTCAAGGTGCGCTCGACGGGACAAGCGGCGAGGGTTCCCGAAGAGACGGCCAAGTTTCTTGGTGGCCGCGCGCCAGATCGTTTTCTCGATGCGCGTGCCGCGCAACCCTATTTCACGGGCCTTGTCGCTCGCTCGCTCGGTCTGTCGATCGATGCACGGATGGATGACGATGCTTTCGTCATCGAGGCGTCCTTCGTCGAAGGCGGGGCCGGCGTTTGAGGCTGGCGGTCACGGTGCGGTCATGAAAAAAGGGGCGTCTCCCCCGAGACGCCCCTTTCACACGCTTAGCGCGAAATGCAGAATCTGGCCGCCCAATCAGGCAGAGGCCTTTGCCTGCATTGTTCCCTCGGATGGGTCGCGCAGCACGTAGCCCCTGCCCCAAACCGTTTCGATGTAGTGATCGCCGCCGGTCGAGGCCGCGAGCTTCTTGCGAAGCTTGCAGATGAAGACGTCGATGATCTTGAGTTCGGGCTCGTCCATGCCGCCATAGAGATGATTGAGGAACATCTCCTTGGTCAGCGTCGTGCCCTTGCGGAGCGAAAGCAGCTCCAGCATCTGATATTCCTTGCCGGTCAGATGCACGCGGCTGCCTTCCACTTCGACGGTCTTGGTGTCGAGATTGACGGTCAGCTTGCCGGTGTTGATGACGGACTGGGAATGGCCCTTCGAACGGCGAACGACGGCGTGAATGCGCGCCACCAACTCGTCCTTGTGGAAAGGCTTGGTCATGTAATCGTCGGCGCCGAAGCCGAGGCCGCGAACCTTGTTCTCGATGCCGGCCAGGCCGGACAGAATGAGGATCGGGGTCGCGATCTTGCCGACTCGAAGGGATTTCAGAACCTCGTAGCCGCTCATATCCGGCAGGTTCAGGTCGAGCAGGATGATGTCGTAGTCGTAGAGCTTGCCAAGGTCGACACCCTCTTCGCCAAGGTCGGTCGTGTACACATTGAAACCGTCCGATTTGAGCATCAACTCGATGCTCTGCGCGGTCGCGCTATCGTCTTCTATGAGCAGAACTCGCATTGGTCCCCCTCTTCGGCGATTTGGGAAGGTTCCGATCGCCTGCAGCCCGGTTAATCCAGATTTCAGACCTTAAGGCGATTTGGTTAACAAAGGTTAATCGAAACGAAAAAAATTCAGAAAAATTTAGCGGACCTTTTTAAGTTCCTGAAAGCCACGAATTCTGTCGAATTTCCGCGGCGCCGGAATGTTCCGTTCCGGCCAATTCCGCGATCGCCAGGGTTTACGTGGCCTTAAAGTCTTCGCGCCATGATCGCCTTGTCAGGCCGGATTCGGGCAAATGCCGTCAATCTGGCGTCGTATTACGGGGATTTTTTGCAGGTCCGAGTGGATTTGTGTGTGGCGAGGGGGCTTTAGGCTGGTGCGAGCGTTGTTGGCAGAAATCGGCGAACTTGCCGACGTCAGACATTATGGCCGCGTCTTCAGCGTCCAGGGGCTCGTGGTCGAAGTGGCCGGGCCGCTACATGCCATGGGCGTTGGCAGCCGGCTTGCGGTGACCAACCGGATCGGCGAAGACGTAATCTGCGAGGTGGTGGGTTTCCGCGACAACCGTGCCCTTTGCCTGCCCTTTGGCTCGCTGTCGGGGATCGGCGTTGGCTGCAAGGCCGTGCTTTCTTCCGAAGAACCCCATGTCTATCCGTCCCGCGCGTGGCTGGGACGCGTCGTCAACGCGATGGGTGAGCCCATCGACGGCAAGGGGCCGATCGCCCACGGGCATGAACCCTATCCATTGCGCAACACGCCACCGCCGGCCCATACGCGCAAGCGGGTCCGTGGAAAGGTCGATCTCGGCGTTCGGGCGCTCAATACATTCATCACTTGCTGCCGCGGCCAACGCATGGGCATTTTTGCCGGTTCCGGCGTCGGCAAGTCAGTGCTGCTTTCAATGCTGGCGCGAAACACCGCTTGCGATGTGGCTGTTATCGGCCTGATCGGTGAGCGCGGTCGGGAGGTCCAGGAGTTCATTGAAGACGATCTCGGGCCTGAGGGTCTGGCGCGTTCGGTTGTCGTCGTTGCGACGTCCGACGAGCCCGCGCTGATGCGCCGGCAGGCTGCCTATCTGACGCTGGCGCTTGCCGAATATTTCCGGGATGGCGACCAGGACGTGCTCTGCATGATGGACAGCGTGACGCGCTTTGCCATCGCGCAGCGCGAGATCGGGCTTTCAACTGGCGAACCGCCGACGACCAAGGGTTATACGCCGACCGTTTTTGCCGAGTTGCCGAAGCTACTTGAGCGGGCCGGACCGGGAACGGGGGAGGGCGCAATTACCGGCCTATTCACGATCCTTGTCGACGGCGACGATCACAACGAGCCGGTTGCGGATGCGGTGCGCGCCATTCTCGACGGCCATATCGTGATGGAGCGCGCGATCGCCGAACGCGGCCGCTATCCGGCCATCAATGTACTCAAATCCGTGTCACGTACCATGCCGGACTGCAACGCGCCGGACGAAAACGCTCTCATCCGCCGCGCGCGGACTCTGATGGCAACCTACAGCGACATGGAAGAGTTGATCAGGCTCGGCGCATATCGTCCCGGCTCCGATCCGCTTGTTGACGAAGCGATCTACTACCAGCCGGCGCTGGAAGCCTACCTGGCACAACGCAAGGACGAAGCCAGCGATCTTGCCACCGGCTATGCGGCCTTGGCAGAGATTCTGGCAAGCAAGCCCATTTCCAAGGAGATTGAGTGATGCGCAACCGCGAGTCTCTCATCCGTTTGCATAAATTCCAGGTCGACGAGAAGCGCCGCAAGGTCGCCGAACTCGAACTTATGCTCGGTGAGTTCCGTCAGCGCGAGCGCGATCTTGAAGCGCAGGTCGAGGCTGAGCAACGCAAGGCCGGTATTTCTGACGTGGCGCATTTCGCCTATCCGATGTTTGCGAAGTCGGTGTTGCGCCGCCGCGAAAATATTCTGGAATCGATCGAGGGAATCGAGCGGCAACTCGACACGGCGAAAGAGGAGCTCGCCGATGCCTTTCGCGAGCTCAAGAAGTATGAACTCCTTGACGGTAACCGGAAGCGCAAAATGCGCAAGGAAGCCATGCGCATCGAGCAGGGTGCGCTCGATGAAATTGCGCTGACAATTCATCGTCGTCAATAATCGGATGGAGGCCGCTTTTCGAGCGCCTCGGATTTGATCTAGAATGGGCGCCCGACAATTCCAGAGCGGTCATGCCCATGCCCACATTCGATATCGTCTCCAAAACCGACTTCGCCGAAATCGACAACGCATTGCAGAATGTGGCGCGAGAAATCGAGCAACGGTATGACTTCAAGGGGTCGCACTGCAAAGTCGAGCGAAAGGAACAGGAGCTGACCATCCATGCGGATGACGACCTGAAGCTCAAACAGGTACATGAAATATTGCAGGGTCATCTTGCGCGCCGGAAGATCGAAGCGGGCGTGCTCGACTACAAGGATCCCGAGAAGGCCGCGGGGCAGAGCGTTCGTCAGAAGGTGACGATCCGCAACGGGATCGAGAAGGACCTGGCCAAACGCATTGTGAAGGATATCAAGGGGTCGGGCCTGAAGGTGCAGGTCGCGATTCAAGGCGATGAGCTGCGTGTCTCGGGAAAGAAGCGAGACGACCTTCAGGCCGCAATCCAGTTTGTGAAGGAGCTGAAAGTCGAACAGCCCCTTCAGTACGAGAACTTTCGAGACTAGCCGCGGAACAAGATCCGCCGAACAAGATAGATCAGGCTGATCACGACCAGGAACCCGACAAAGCGAATACCAAAAAGTTGTAGAACGTCGAGGTTGACGTAGCCTGCGAGCAGTTCCATGGCCTTGCCGGCGACATCACCGTCGCCTCGTGCGCCGTAAGCGACCCGTCCGATATTGACCAGTTCGTGAATGATTGTCGCGCCGGCCGCAACCACCAGAATCCGCGAGTAGCGGCTCATCACAAATGCTGCGATCAGTGCGATGATAACCGCTTGAATCGTATTGACGGTGTCGAACCCCTGCCGTGCCAGGTCGAGCACCTGATTGAGAAATTCCGTTAGTTCCATCGAGTCCCCCCTAAACTTTACTCGCCGGAAGAGCCCCTCATCCGGCACGATTCGTCCGCCCGTCGGCCATCACGCAAGTGGGGCTTCAGGCGGCTCGGGGAGAGGTTAGACCAAAATGAGACAAGGTCTAGCGGTTTGCAGTGCAAAAACATCAGCCTGCGTCGCAAAACTGTCACCTGGGCCGCAAGGCTGACGCCGAAAGTCGGGGATTTCCAGCGGAAAGAACGAGGATTTCGCTGGCGATTCTTCGTACCGCCTCGCTCGCTTTTGCCTGTGGGTGCCGAAAGAGAATTGGCGTTTGGTGTCGAATGGCGTCGCGGACGAGTTCATCCCTTGGAATGAATCCGAGAAATGGTGGGTCGATACCAAGGAAGTTGCGGCTTGCATTGGTTAATGCCGCATGAGTCCGGCGGGCGTGATCCTTGTCATTCGCCATGTTAACGACGATGCGAATATCAGCACCCGGCTCCTGCATCGTCAGCAACTTGATAAAGGCGTAAGCGTCGGTGAGAGAGGTTGGCTCGTCGCTGACCAGAACGATCGTGATGCCGCCATTGGTGCACAGTGACAGAACGGACTGGTCGAGGCCGGCCGCCAGATCGGACACGACGTGGTCGTAGGTGTCGCTCAAAACGGACAGGCCGGCCGCGAGTCCGGCAACTTCGGGTCGGGTCAGGGCGCTCAACACGCCAGACCCGGACTTGCCCGCCAGAATGTCGAAAGCTCCGCCCGCGTCAGCCCCTCCCATCGACTGGGGGCGATAAGTCGCAATCGCATCTGCGAGCGCCACACGGCCGGAAATGACATCGCCGAGATCATGGCGCGGCGAAAGGCCGAGCTGGACATCGATATTGGCAAGGCCCAGATCACCATCAAAAAGGAGCACGCGCCGATGCGCTCCGGCGAGCGCATGCGCAATCGAGACAGAGAACCACGTTTTCCCGACCCCACCTTTTCCCGAAGCGACCTGGATCATGCGCGTGGGGTTCATGCCCGTTTTCCCGCTTGACGTTTTATCTCCGCCGTAACCGGCTCCGCGGAGGACGCTGAGCTTTCGTTCAATATCATGCGTGCAAAAACATAGGCGTTCGCCTGCGCCAGCCCGCGAGCGAGATACGGCGTAACGCTGATCTGTGCGATCGCCATTCCGGACGCATCCGCGGCAGCAAGGACGGAACCGATGCGGCGCGCGATGTCAATGTGCGTTGCGACGATGCGGCGCGCACCTAGGCGAGCGAATTCGATGGCCGCTTCGCGCGATGTGTCGGCGTCGCCGAGTGCAGAGAGAACCAGAACGGGTTCGACGCCGCCCGCCAGACGGGCGTTTTGTGTCCATTGCCGAAGCGAGGTGAATTCGTTTCTGTCAAAAGGGTTGATGCTTGCCATATCGACGAAGCAGGGTCGCCCGGATCGATCCAGTGGTGTGCCGGGAGAGGGATTTCGTTCGTCGAGCAACAGCGACAACGCATCGACACTCTCAGCACGACGAAGATGAACTCCGATTAGATGCGCATAGGCTTCGCCTTGTGCGACCGAGCCTGTTCGCGCCGTATCGGTTGTGATGATGTCGACGGGTGCCCCATCCACCACGGCGCGCGCAGCCAGCTTCGCCAGCGTTACGGTTTTTCCGGCACCCGGAAGGCCGACCACCATGACAGGTGCCCGAGGGCGAATCGGCAATGGTTCAAATCCGAGACGCGCTTCCAGCGCGCCGGCCAGCGCTGCGATAGCGTCGCCGTGATCGAGTGCGATCGCCGCGGCCAGCAGGTCGTCTCTCAGCCCCGACGGAACTGCATGTGCCTCAAGCGCGGTCGCAATCACCGCCTTGCTGAAGGCGATGACAGGGTTGCCTTGCACGGCGTTGAATTCCGTGGTGTCAGTGTTCACCGGCATCCGCAGACGCGCATGCAGCATCTGCTCGATGCGATTTTCCATGCCGGAGGCTTCGCCAGCGTCCAACCCGGAATGCGCGCCATTGAAGCCCGGCCGCGTGTTTTCCACCGCCGCCGTGACTTCAACCGAACCGGTGCCGTCCTCGTGAGACGAGACAATGATCGCATCGTCTCCGAGGGCATTGCGCACTTGTTCGATGGCATCTGTCATCGACTCTGCGAGAAACGTCCTGAGTCGCATGCGAGGAAACCTCTTTTAGATCACACTGTGCCGACTGTGCGCAGCCTGACACGCGGGTGAATTTCGTTCTGCGACATAACAAAAGTCTGAGGCCGGAAGCGTTCGATGATCGAACGGACATAGGGCCGGACGCCAGGACTGGTGAGAAGTACCGGCACCTCGCCGGCGCGTGCGGCGTCTTCGAATCTGTCGCGCATTGCGGCGATGAATTCCTGGAGCATGGATGGCTGCATGGCGAGTTGCTTGTCTTCGCCCTGACCGACAAGCGCTTCGGCAAATGCCTGTTCCCAACGCGGCGACAGGGTGACGAGCGGCACCGCGTTGTCGGCGTCCATGTGTGCGGCACAGATCTGACGGGCAAGGCGCGCACGCACGTGTTCGGTGATCAGTGTCAGGCTCTGCGTGTGGCCA
>JAUXOE010000004.1 GCA_030682415.1 Parvibaculum sp. | reverse complement strand
GCCTGCATAGACGCCGAAGACACCGGTGTCGGCAAAAGACCAGGAGAAGGCAAAGGTCGAATAGCAGAGACCGCGCTTCTCGCGGACCTCCTGGAACAGGCGGGACGACATGCCGCCGCCCAGCACGCCGGAAAAGACCTGGGCGGTGTAGTAATCAGGATCCGAATAGGTCGGCCCCTCGAAGGCAAGCGCCAGATGGGCCTGTTCAAGGTCACGCTCGATCCGGCGCTCGCCGCCGGCAAAGCGTGCCGGCTCCACGCCATTGGTGCCGCGGCTCGGCAAGGCGCCGAAGCGCTCGCGGGCCAGCGCGACCAAAGCCCCGTGGTCGATACCGCCGGCACCGGCCAGAACCATGCCGGGCGCCAGATAGCGCTGGCTCATATAGCCTTGCAGGGCGTCGCGGCCGAAACCCGACACCGTGTCGATCGTGCCGAGGATCGAACGGCCAAGCGGCTGGTCCGGATAGGCGGCTTCGAGCAGATGATCGAAGACCATGTCGTCCGGCGTGTCGTGCGCCTGGCCGATTTCGGAAATGATGACGCCGCGCTCGCGCTCGACCTCCTGCGGGTCGAAGACCGAATGCTGCAGGATGTCGGCCAGGATATCGACGGCAAGCGGCAGATCCTGCTTCAGCACCCGGGCATAATAGGCCGTCGCTTCATGCGTCGTGTGGGCGTTGAGATAACCGCCGACCGTCTCGATTTCCTCGGCAATGGCCAGCGCAGAGCGGCGCTCGGTGCCCTTGAAAGCCATATGCTCCAGCATGTGCGAGACGCCGTGTTCGGGCTTGGCCTCATGGCGCGCGCCGGTATTGACCCAGACGCCAACCGACGTCGTTTCAAGATGCGGCATGCTGTCGGTAACGACGGTCAGGCCGTTTTCCAGCTTGGTCACTTCAACGGACATGGGCGGACTCCTTCAGCGGTTACGCAGTAACGGAGCGGGCGCGTTCACGGATGAACGCTTCGACCGCATTGATATCGTTGGGCAGCACCGACAGGCGCTCTTCCCGTGTGAACAGGTCGGCCATGGCCGGCGGCAAGGCCGGGCGGATGCCGGTCGCCGCCTCGACGGCATCGGGGAACTTGGCCGGATGAGCAGTCGCCAGCGTCACCATCGGCACGTCGGGATCGCCGCGCAATTTTGCCGCGACGGCAAGACCGACCGCCGTATGGGGATCGACCAGCTCGCCGGTCGCCTTGAGCGTGGCGGCGATGGTTGCCAGCGTCTCCTTTTCGTCGGCACGCGCGGCGCCAAACATGGCGCGGATCGCGTCGAGCCTTACAGCGTCGATCCCGAAGCCGCCCGATTGCGCGAGGCTCTGCATCAAGCGCGTCACCGCGGCGCCATCATGGCCATAGGCGTCGTGGATCAGACGTTCGAAGTTCGACGAGACCTGGATGTCCATGCTGGGACTAATGGTCGGCACCACAGTGCCCGTTTCGTAGCGGCCGGTTTCAAGCGCACGCGCCAGGATGTCGTTGACATTGGTCGCCACGATCAGCCGCGCCACCGGCAGGCCCATGCGGGCGGCCGCATAGCCGGCAAAAATGTCGCCGAAATTGCCGGTCGGCACCGAAAAGGCGACCGGGCGCGACGGGCCGCCCAAGGCCACGGCGCTGGTGAAATAGTAGACGATCTGGGCCATGACGCGGCCCCAATTGATCGAATTGACGCCCGCCAGCGAAACCTCGTCGCGGAAGCGATGGTCGTTGAACATCGCCTTGACCAGGGCCTGGCAGTCGTCGAACGAACCTTCGATGGCGATGTTGTGAACATTGGCGTCAAGCACGGTCGTCATCTGGCGGCGCTGCACCTCGGAGACGCGGCCCTTGGGATGCAGGATGAAGATGTCGGTCGTGTCGCGGCCCTTGAAGGCTTCGATGGCGGCCGAGCCCGTATCGCCGGATGTGGCGCCGACAACGGTGATGCGCCTGCCGCGTGCCGCCAGCACCTGGTCGAACTGGCGCGCGAGAATCTGCATCGCGACGTCCTTGAACGCCAGCGTGGGTCCGTGGAACAACTCAAGCAGCCAGTCGCCGGGTCCAATTTGCACCAGCGGCACAATTGACCGGTGATGGAAGCTCGCATAGGCCTCCGCGAGCATGTCCTGAAGCGCCTTGTCGTCGATCGTGGGGCCGATATAGGGCCGCATGACGCGGAAGGCGACCTCTTCGTAGGGCAAACCGGCAAAGGCCCTGATCTTGCGCTCACTCAGTTGCGGCCATTCGGCCGGCACATAAAGGCCGCCGTCGCGGGCAAGCCCGGCGAGCAATGCGTCCTCGAAATCAAGCTCCGGAGCGGCGCCCCGCGTGCTGACGTACTTCACCATAATCTCCTGGGGTGCCAGCGCGAAAGAGGCTCGCGGGCCGGTTGGGGCTACCCTATCCGGCCCCGGCGCGGGAGGCAATTGCCCAGAACGGGGAGCGACGAAATTGCCCTGGATTAACCTTTCGGGCGGCCAAATCGGCGCTGAGACCTGTGATAAATCAAATAGATAGCGATCAATACTGCCGCCAGGCCAAACCACGTCAGGGCATAGTCAAGATGGTTGTTGGGTAGATCGACGCGGGTTCGGCCGGCCCTGGGCCATGGCCCGGTCATGGGGCCCGGCTCGGCCTCGACGATGAAGGGGGCGACGGGTCCGAGGCCAAGCTGCATGCCCATCACAAGCGGATCACGCACCATCCAGACGTTGCGTGCCGGATCGTCGGCACCGTCGAAGGTTCCGCGCGGACGCGGTGTGCGCAAGACGCCGACCAGGCTCACCTCGCCTTCGCTCGGCCTCTCGCCGCGTGCTTCCGGCGCCTTCATTGCCACTGGGACAAAACCGCGATCGACCAGAACAATGGAATCGGCTCCGTTCGCCAAGACAAGCGGCGTTATGACCGCATAGCCGGGCGTGCCCGCTTCATCTTGCGTGAAATAGTGCAACTCGTGCTCGTGCAGAAAGTGCCCGGTCAGCGTCACACGCAGATATTCGAGCGCCGCCGCGTCGAGCGCAGCCCAACTTTCTGGATCGGGCACCGCCACCGGATCGGCCGCCATGCGCTCGGTCATGTTCGCGATCAGGTCGCGTTTCCATTCGAGCCGCTCGACCTGCCAGAAGCCGAGGCCCAGCAGGACCGGCAGCATCGCCGCGGTCAGCAGCGTCGGCCAGAGCATGGGCCGGAAGTAACGATTTCCCATTGCGCCTACTCCCGCTCGTCGTTTTCCAGTCGTCCCTCACGCGCCCTGTGACGAAACTGCTGTGCAATCAGCCAGCCCTTGAGCGGGCGCAGCAGGAGCAGCGGCAACAGGATGGTCAGCGGCAGCCAAAGCACGGCATGAACCCAATATGGCGGCGACCAAGCGACCTCGACCCACAGCACCAGCCCTACAATGACAAAGCCGGCAATCAGCATGATGAAGACCGCCGGTCCGTCGCCGGCGTCGGCGAAGCCGTAGTCGAGACCACATTCAGGGCAAGCCGGCGCCAACGTCAGGAAGCCGTCATAGAGCTTCCCCTTGCCGCAGCGCGGGCAGCAGGGTTTGAGCGCCACCTGCATGGAGGAAGGAATTGCATGGTTCTCGGCGTTCATCGATGCCTCCGACGAAAACGAAAGGGCGGCCACGCTGTCGCGGGCCGCCCCTCTTGTGCCCCGCGGGCAAGTGCGGTCAGTGATAGACCGCGCCCACCGACGCCCAGACGTAGATGGCGAAGAACAGGAACAGCCAGACCACGTCGACGAAATGCCAGTACCAGGCGGCCGCTTCGAAGCCGAAATGCTGTTTCGAGGTGAAGTGGCCCTTCATCGCACGCACGAGGCAGACGATCAGGAAGATCGTGCCGACGATCACGTGGAAACCGTGGAAGCCGGTCGCCATGAAGAAGGTCGCACCATAAATGCTGCCCGCGAAGGAGAAAGCGGCATGCTGGTATTCGTAGGCCTGAACCGCTGTGAAGATGAGGCCGAGAACCACTGTCAGCGCCAGACCTTGTACGAGACCCTTGCGGTCGTCATGCAAAAGCGCGTGATGCGCCCAGGTGACGGTCGTGCCCGAGGTCAGCAGGATCAGCGTGTTGATCAGCGGCAAATGCCAGGGGTCGAACACCTCGACGCCCTGAGGCGGCCAGCTGCCGCCCGTGAACTCGACGCGGGCGGCCTGGATTTCCTCGCCGGCGAACAGGCTCGCATCGAAGAAGGCCCAGAACCAGGCGACAAAGAACATTACTTCCGAGGCAATGAACAGGATCATGCCGTAGCGCAGATGAAGCTGCACAACCGGTGTGTGGTCGCCCTTGTGCGCCTCACGGACAACATCGCGCCACCAGCCGAACATCGTGTAGAAGACGATCGCAAAACCGATCAGCATCGCCCATGCGGGCGAACCGTGCATCCACGTGACGGCGCCGATGGCCAGCACAAAGGCACCGATGGCGCCGACAATCGGCCAGGCGCTCGGATCTACCAGATGATAGTCGTGATGTTTGGCGTGGGCGTCAGCCATGTCCCCGTCTCTCCAATTCGCGGGCGGCATGTGCGCCGCCCGATCAGTCTATCCCAATTCGGCAGCCCGGAAAGGCCGCGCCGGAAGCCGCGACGACACCCTCAGAAGGTGCGGTTCGCCACATTGCCCCCAAGTTTCACAATCGTCACAACGAAGAAGAGGACCATCAGCGCGC
>JAUXOE010000003.1 GCA_030682415.1 Parvibaculum sp. | reverse complement strand
GCGTTGCCGGCGGTTCTTCTCGATGTCGAATGTGGCGGTGAGAACGGCCTCCTCCCGCTCGTCCGCTTCGGCGATCTTCTGTCCTGTTGCATCGGTGATGAAGGACGAGCCGTAAAAGGTGATGGCGCAGCTCGTTCCTTCCTCGCGGCCCACCCGGTTCGAAGCAACGACCGGAACCAGATTGGCCGCCGAATGCCCCTGCATCGTGCGTTGCCAGTGGTCGCGTGAATGGATCGTCTCGTCATGCGGTTCCGAACCGATGGCGGTCGGATACAGAATGACGTCGGCGCCCTTGAGGGCGAGAACGCGTGCGGTCTCGGGAAACCACTGGTCCCAGCAGATCGCCGCGCCGACGCGACCGGCGCTGGTGTTCCAGACGTGAAAACCGGTATCGCCCGGGCTGAAATAATATTTCTCGCGATAGCCCGGCCCGTCGGGAATGTGCGACTTGCGATAGATACCGAGAATTTCGCCGCAATCGATCATCACCAGTGAATTATATTGTGCGTTGTTGGCGCGCTCATAGATCGAGATGGGAAGGACCGCCTTGTATTGCGCCGACAGCGCGCGGAAGTGATGCACGGCCGGATTGTCGGCGACAGGTGTCGCCAGATGCATCAGCTCCGGTTCGGTGTCCTTGCAGAAATAAGGTGTCTCGAAAAGCTCCTGCAGCAGGATCACCTGTGCGCCTTTTTCGGCCGCCGCCCGCACCAGCTTTTCGGCTCGTGCAATGTTCTCGTCGCGGTCGGTGCCGCAACCCATTTGCGTGGCGGCAACGGTGATCTCGGTCATTTGTAACCCCGAAAATTGTGCCGCCGGAGCGGTATTCGTCCGGCCGCCAGGTGTTCCTTTGTACCGCAATGGCGCGGTTACGTCCGTTTCAGCCGTCTTGCTTCAATTTGCCGCCGCTCCGCCGGTTGTATGGGGGCGTCCGTGGGTCTTTAATTGTCAAATATAAGCATGTCCCGGACATGCAGATAATCCTGCCGGAACGAGGGCGGGTAAAGGGGATAGGCCGGATGCTGCGTCATTTCGTTCATGTCCTTGATTTCCCGAAGGAAGAGCTCCTGCGGATGATGGAGCTGACGGCCATGCTGAAGCGGGCCGACAAGGATGGGGCTTGTCCGCGGCTTTTGCAGGGCGCCTCGCTTGGCATGATCTTCGAGGAGCCGTCCACCCGCACGCGCGTGTCCTTCGAGGTGGCCATGACCAAGCTGGGCGGTCATGCGCTCTATCTGCGCCCCGGCGAGATCCATCTCGGCGCCCGCGAGTCGATTGCCGACACTGCCCGTGTCGTCTCGCGCATGGTCGATGTTATCGAGGCGCGCACCCTGAAACATCAGACCGTGCTTGATCTGGCGAAATACGCAACCGTCCCCGTCATTAACGGCCTGACCGATTTCAATCACCCGACCCAGGTGCTCTGCGACGCCTTCACGATGACCGAGCATGCGCCGAAGGGGAAGAAGCTTGAAGACCTGAAGCTGGTCTTTGTCGGCGACGCGACCAATGTCTGCAGCTCGCTGATGTTCATCTGCGCCCGGCTCGGCATGTCGTTTACGCAGGCCGCACCGGCGAAATACCAGATATCGGAAGCCAATCGCGCCGTCGCCCGCGAAGCTTGCGCCGAGTCGGGCGGTACCATCGCCTTTACCGACGATCCCGTCGCCGCCGTCGCCGATGCCGATTTCATCTACACCGATCTCTGGTGGTGGATCGGGCAGGAGAACGAAATTCCCGACCGGCAGGCGGCCTTCATGCCGAAATTCCAGGTCAATGCGGCGCTGATGGCGAAGGCGCCGCCGACCGCGCGCTTCATGCATTGCCTGCCAGCTTCGCGCGGCGTCGAGGCGACCGACGAGGTCATGGACGGCCCGCAATCGATCATTCTCGACCAGTCCGAAAACCGCTTGCACACCGAAAAGGCGCTGCTGGTCTGGTTCGTCTATCCGCGTCTGAAACGGCCGTCGGACGCGTTGCTGGCGCGCCATCGGGGTATCGCGGAGGATTTTCTGTCGGATTTCATGTGACCTTGCGTGATGGCGCGGCGCGTCTCTTGCCGTGAGTAACGGGTTTTACTCAACCGGGGAGAATACAGATGACCGATACATCGGCAGCCGCAAATCCGCGCGGCTACAAGAAAGTCATGCGGGGATTGGACCTGACGTTGTTCACGGTCTGCGCCATTCTCGTGATCGACCAGCTGGCGGCATCCGCCGCCATCGGCCCGCAGGCCGTTTTCTGGTGGATCTTCACGATGATCTTCTTCTTTGTTCCCTACGGTCTCATTACAGCCGAATTGGGCAGCACCTACCCCGATCAGGGCGGTATCTATGCATGGGTCCGGCGCGCCTATGGCGCGCGCTGGGGCGGTCGCACGGCTTGGCTCTGGTGGATCAACGTCGCCCTCTGGCAGCCCTCGGTCTTCATTCTTTTTGCCGGCATCTTTGCCGCCCTCTTCATGCCCGATCTCGGTCTCTGGACACAAATCGCCATTGCTGTGGCGCTGACATGGCTGACGGTCTGGATCAACATTGTCCGCCTCGATGTCGGCAAATGGGTGCCCAATATCGGCGCCATCTTCAAGGTCGCCATCATGCTGGTCATCGGCATCGGCGGCTTCGTCTATGCGAGCAATCACGGCGTCGCCAACGAACTGACCTTTGCCAGCATGACGCCCAGCTGGGGTGTCACGCTCGCCTTCCTGCCGGTCATTGTCTACAACTTCATGGGCTTCGAACTGATGTCGGGCGCCAGCGCCGAGATGAAAAACCCGGCCCGCGACGTGCCGCTGACGATTGCCGTCTCCGGTATCCTGATCGCAGCCTTCTATCTCTTCGCCACAATCGGCATCCTGATCGCGCTGCCGCTCGACGACATCAATCTTGTCAGCGGCATTGTCGACACGCTGCGCGTGCTGCTGGGCGAAGGCGGCATCGCCGGTACCTTCGTCATCCTGCTGGGCCTGATGGCGCTCTATTCCTTCGTCGCCAACATGGTCACATGGACAATGGGCGCCAATCGCTCGGCTGCCGAAGCGGCCCTCGACGGCAACCTGCCGTCGATGTTTGCGCGCCTTCACCCGGAACACAAAACGCCGGCCAATGCGGCCATCGTGACCGGCGTCGTCACAACCGCGGTGATTGTCATCTACGGTCTGCTGGCGGCCGACGCCGAAGACCTCTTCTGGACGCTCTTCGCCTTCTCATCGATTGTCTTTCTGCTGCCTTATCTGGCCATGTTCATGGCCTTCCTGAAACTGCGCAGCATCGACGCGGATCGGCCGCGTCCCTATCGGGTGCCGGGCGGCAAGGTCGGGGCGCTGGTCTTTGTCGGGCTCTGCATGGCCTTCATTGTCCAGGCAATTGTCTTCTTCATCTACACGCCGGAGGAGTTCGATCCGACCTATGCGATCTCGATCGTGATCGGCGTTGCCGTTACACTGCTGATCGGCGAAATCCTGGTCCGTCTTGCGGGCCGGGGCGGCGCGCAGGGCTGACCGGACGGGCGGCGGCATCGCGCCCCGCCGCCCCATACCCTTGCTGGAGAGTGTGATGGTGCGATTGCTGACGACGACGCCGAAGGCGGATGGCTTTCGCATGCCCGCTGAGTTCGAACCTCATGCCGGCACATGGATGCTTTGGCCCGAACGGCCCGACAACTGGCGTCTCGGCGCCAAACCGGCGCAGCACGCCTTTGTGGCCGTGGCCGCGGCCATCGCGCAGGGCGAGCCGGTCACGGTCGGCGCCTCGCCGCGGCAATTCGCCAATGCCCGCGCCATGCTGCCGCCGCACGTCCGCGTCGTCGAACTGTCGAACAACGACGCCTGGATGCGCGATTGTGGTCCGACCTTCGTTGTCGATGAAGGCGGCGCGCTGCGCGCCGTCGACTGGATCTTCAATGCCTGGGGCGGGCTCGATGGCGGCCTTTATTTCCCCTGGGACCAGGACGACCTGGTGGCGTCCAAGGTCGCCGAGATCGAACGCGTCGACCGCTACCGGGCGCCGATCGTGCTCGAAGGCGGCTCCATCCATGTCGATGGCGAAGGCACGCTGCTGACCACCGAGGAATGCCTGCTCAATCCCAACCGCAATCCCGGTCTTTCGCGCGCCGACATCGAGCAGGCGCTGTCCGACTATCTCGGCATTGAAAAGACGGTCTGGCTCGGCCTCGGCGTGGTCGATGATGAAACCAGCGGCCATATCGACAATCTCTGCTGCTTCATTCGTCCGGGCGTCGTCGCCCTGACATGGACCGACGACAAGAGCGATCCGCAATACGAAATCTCCCGCGACGCCTTCGAGCGCCTCTCGGCCGCCACCGATGCGCGCGGGCGCCGCTTCGAGATTCACAAGCTCCACCAGCCGGGCCCCTTGTACATCTCCGACGAGGAAAGTCGCGGCGTCGATGCGGTCGAGGGCACGCAGCCGCGCCGCGCCGGTGCGCGTCTTGCTGCCTCCTATGTCAATTTCTACATCGCCAATGGCGTGATCGCGATGCCGGCCTTCGGCGATCCGCGTGACGGCGAGGCGGCGGCGAGACTGGAAACCCTCTTTCCGGACCGCAAGGTGCTGCCGGTCCCGGCGCGCGAAATCCTGCTCGGCGGTGGCAACATCCATTGCATCACTCAGCAGCAGCCGGCGCCGCGGCGCATGAAGGCCTGACCCCATGCGTGTCCTTGTCGCCATTGGCGGAAACGCCCTGCTGAAACGCGGCGAAGCGCTGAGCATCGCCAATCAGCGTCGCAACATGGGAAAGGCCGCCGAGGCGCTGGCCGCCATTGCCCGCGAACACGAAATGGTGCTGGTGCATGGCAACGGCCCGCAGGTTGGTCTGCTGGCGCTCGAAGCCGATGCCTACAAGGAGGCGCCGCCTTATCCGCTCGACGTACTCGGAGCGGAATCGCAGGGCATGATCGGCTATGTGATCGAGGAGTCGATGCGCCGCGCCCTGCCGGAACGGGAAATTGCGACGCTCTTGACCCAGACGCTGGTTGATCCGGCCGATCCGGCCTTTGCCGCGCCGTCGAAACCGATCGGCCCGCTCTATGACGAGGCGACCGCGAAGGCGCTGGCTGCCGAACGTGGCTGGGCGGTGGCACCCGACGGCCCAAATGGAAAAGCCTGGCGCCGCGTCGTCGCCTCGCCGGCACCTCACGGCATTGTCGAGATCGAAACCATCCGTAGACTGATGGATGCGAATTGTCTGGTGATCTGCGCCGGCGGCGGCGGCATCCCGGTCAAAGCCGGCGCCGGCGGCGCGCCCGAGGGCGTCGAGGCGGTCATCGACAAGGACCTCGCCGCCTGTCTGCTGGCCGTCGAACTCGGCGCCGAGCGTCTGCTGATCCTGACCGATATCGACGGCGTCCAGGCCGATTGGGGCAAGCCCGCGCAGCGCCGGCTGACATCGGCCTCGGCCCGCACCCTCGACCCCGCGGATTTCGCGGCCGGTTCGATGCGGCCGAAGATCGAGGCCGTCCGGCGCTTCGCGCTCGAGACCGGCCATTCGGCCTTCATCGGCAATCTCGATGATGCGCTGGCAGTAATGGCCGGCCAGGCCGGCACCCGCATCGACCCCTGAGCGTCTTTTGTGACAGTTTTTTGACAGTTCGGTGACAGAGGGGGGTACGGCTGTCTTTGCGGCTGCGCCTTGTTATGCTCGCCGGCGCCCGCCGCCGCCATGTGCGCAAGGCGGGCGGAGTAAAAAAGAGCGGAAAACCGGCCGGAAATGGTTGTAACCACGATGAGCACAAGCCTGGCCGCGAGTTTCCATGTCGTGCCGCCGCCGCCGCCGCGCCCGCGCCGCTGGAGCGAATTCGCCATCGCACTGGCTCTGGCGCTGGCCCTGAACCTTGCCCTTATCCTCCCGTTTTTATTGACAAATCCGGCGCAGAACCCGGCCGCCGATCCGCCCGCCATCACCGTCGAGCTGGTCCCCGAAGAAGAAGCCCCCCCGCCGCCGGCACCGGAAGAGGCCCCGGCCGAGGAGGAAAAACCCCTGCAGCCACGGACCCTTACCCGTTCGGGCGGTGAGGCCGAAACAACCCCGGGTCTTGATGAGACCGACGAAGCCCCGCCCGCCGAACCGGAGCCTGAACCCGAACCCGAAGCCGTTGAAAGGAAAGAAGAAACCGGCAGCTACGACATCCCGGACTGGGCCCGCACCGTGGAGCGCAGCTATTCGGCGCCCGCGCCATCGACCACGACCAGCAGCGCCAGCGGCGGCGATCCCTATCTCAACCTGATGATCGCCCGCGTGCGCGCCAATCTGGTCTATCCGCCTTCGGCCGGCGGCCGCAGCGGCACCGTCCTCCTGACGCTGACGCTGCATCGCGACGGCTCGGTCAACAATGTCCGCCTGCTGCAGTCGGCCGGCCATCCCGCCCTCGACCGCGCTGTCTACGAGGCGCTGCAGCGCAGCCTTCCCTTCGCACCCATTCCGCCCGAGATTCGGGAGGATGTCGTGTCGCTGACCGGCATCATCCCTGTTTCCCCCTGAGCGATCCGTGCCATCCTGTCTCCCACCCACCCTTTCGGGTGGGTATGGGAGGGGCAATCCGGTTCAGCATCCCTCAACAACAAGGCGCCATCGGCGCGGCCACCGGGGAGGGTCGGGTGCTGAAATCGGTAAGTAACTGGATTCGCGGAAGAAAATCCGCGCAACCCGCGCCATCGGGGGAGGATCGGATGCCTGAAAGCGCCCGTCACTGGTATTTCAACAAGCGTCCGAAGGACGTCATCGAAAGCGACACGCTGGTCCTGCGCAGCGAGCCGATGCCGGCGCCCGGCGAGGGCGAG
>JAUXOE010000290.1 GCA_030682415.1 Parvibaculum sp. | reverse complement strand
ACCGATTGTCATAGCCGCAGGCCCATCAGCCGGCCGATCGAGCGCCCGTATTCTGGGTGCATGCCGGACCGTTTCCGAAGCCACGCATTCCTTGGCGGCAAGCCCGAGTTTTGCCCGTGAGAGTTAAGATCGTGCTAACGCGGCAAAATAGTCCTGGTGCCTTCACAATCGGCTAACCAGAAAACGCCTTGAATTCCCCCGCCCTTAACCCGGCATTAAGCCTGAGGCGGCAAATTCTTCCCATGACAGGGCCGGCCGGGTGTGCCGCCCTCAGGTGGGGAATACGCTCAATGGACGTCTCCGAGGTTCTGCGATTTGCGGCCGCGCTCGTCTTCATCATTGGTCTGATCGGGCTCTGCGCCTTCGTCGCGCGCCGTCTGGGCTTTGCAGCCGGTGGCGTTGCAATCACGGGCGGTCAGCGGCGTCTCGCCATCGTCGAAGTAAAGCCTGTCGACGCGAAGCACCGCCTCCTGCTGATCCGCCGCGACGGCAAGGAACACCTGATCCTGCTTGGCGGTGAACATTCACTACTGATTGAGGGTGGGATCGACGCGCCGGCACCCGTGATGCTGGCCGATACCGGGTCGGGCACGGTGGGAGCGCCCGCGCCCGTTCTGCAGTTCCAGCGTATCGTCGATTTCATCAAGGAGCGCCGCGCGTGATCCGATTTCTCCATATTTCCGCGCGCCGGAACCGCCTGCTGACCGGTTTTGCCGTCGCACTTCTTTCGTTCGGTCTTGCCGACCCGGCCATCGCCAACAGCATCAGCCTCGATCTGTCCGGTGGTCTCGGACTGACCGATCACGTGGTGCAGATCGTTGCATTGGTCACGATCCTGAGTCTTGCACCATCGATTCTGATCATGGTGACGTCATTCGTGCGCATCATCGTCGTATTGTCGTTGCTCAGAACAGCGCTCGGCATGCAGCAATCGCCGCCGAACGCCGTTCTGGTCAGTCTGGCGCTCTTCCTGACGGCATTCGTGATGACGCCGACCTTCACCAAAGCCTATGACGCCGGCATCCTGCCCCTGATGAACCAAGAAATGGAAATGGGCGAGGCGTTCGAAAAGTCGAGCGAGCCGTTCAAGGCCTTCATGCTCTCGCAAGTGCGCAAGCAGGACCTGAAACTGTTCGTTGACCTGTCGAACATTGACGAGCCGGAGGAAGCGACCGATATCGGCCTTCAGGTGCTGGTGCCTGCTTTCATGATCAGTGAGCTGCGCCGCGCCTTCGAGATCGGATTCCTGGTCTTCCTGCCATTCATCATCATCGACATGGTGGTTGCGTCGGTTCTGATGTCGATGGGCATGATGATGCTGCCGCCAATCATCATATCGCTGCCGTTCAAGCTGATTTTCTTCGTGCTGGTCGACGGTTGGTCGTTGATTGCCGGAAGCCTGGTGCAGAGCTTCGGAACCTGACGGCACGAAGCCGTCCGATCCTCAATTGATCGCCGGCGGCGCGTTATCCCGCAACGACGTCACGAACCGCTCCATCGTATCGATGGATGCGATTCGGCTGGCAAGTTCGCGGAAGGCGACGCCCTGATCGACGATCGGATCGGAAACGATCGCGAAAGCGCCCGCATCCGCGCTGCGACTCATGGCATCGCCGAACTTCGTCCGCATGCGCGACAGCCCGTCTTCGTTGCCAGCGAGCGAATAAGAAACAGCGGCACGCATGACCCGCAGGCGCACATCCTCGGACAGGGATTGGTCGGCCTTCCAGCTATCGCCGAGCAACGTCTCGAAGGCGGCACCTGCCTCCTCCCAGCGCCCGGCGCGCCAACGCACGTCGGCTCGCAGCTCACTGGAAAGTGCATCGTTGCGTGTTTCGAGGAGATCGAGCGCGTAGTCATATTGCTTGGTCTCGGAAAGCGCCCGCGCTTCGATCAGGAGCCGGCGCTCGGCCAGTGCTTCAGGCAGCAGATTCTGTCGGGTCGCGCGCAGCGCCGCCAGCGCGTTCTCCGGCTTTTCGTCGAGCAGCAGAATGGCAGCAAGTCGCGCCGCAACTTGCGCTTTGGCAACGCCGCCATGCAGCCGGTTGGCAACCTGATAGTCGAGAAGTTGAGCGGCCTGGGGCAGCAGATCGGCCTCGACCAGACGCTCGGCCAGATGACGGATCATCTCATCGCCTCGTTGGCCGATCGGCGTCAGATCCTTGAAGCGCTCGAAAAAGGCCAGCGCCTGCAATGGAGACAGACGCGTTGCCTCCTCGCCCAGAAAGAAATCGGCAAATAGATCCGACATCTGCATATTCATGCGATGCGCATGGTCGCTATCCGGATAATTCGCTGTAGCGATACGCATGACATTCAGCGCTTCGGCGATTTCGTCTACCTCAAGATGCAGCGCCGCCAGCCGGCTCAGCACTTCGAGCTCAAGCGCATCGCCGCGCCACGCAAAACGCAGTCTTTCGAGTTCTTCCTTCAACGCCTCATGGTCGAGCTTGCCGGTCTTGTTGAGCAGCATGGCCTTGCCGAAGCGCGCCCGCGCTGCAACGGGCGGGTATCCGTCCTCAATGGCGCGCTCGTAGCGAATAAGCGCTTCATCGGCCCGTCCAATCCTGTCGGCGATCAATGCATCGACAAGCATGATCTCGGCACGGGCCTTGTGACCTCGCGGAGCCTCGGGAAAGGCGGCCGCATGACGCCGCGCACCCTCGATGTCGCCATTCGCCAGCGCAGCCTCCGCTGCATGGGCGCGGAATGTTGTCCGCCATTCGTCGTCGAAGGAATCCATGACGGCGCCGGCCAGCGCAAACTGTCCGCGTGCCGCATCCCAATGACCAAGTTTCGCCCGCGCCAGACCGCGCCAGACCGCGGCATGCGGGATGTTGTCCAGTCCGTTCCCGCTGAGGCTGCGAACGGCATCGACATAGCGGCCGCTCATCGTCTCGGCAACGCCCTGAACGCTGCGAAAGGCCGCGTTCTTGACCAGCGCGGTATCTTCGATCGCGGCGGCGCTCAACGCAGCCAGCGCTTCGGGCGCAAGTCCATAGGCCAACAGAAACTTAGCATAGTCGAAGCGCACCGCACCGATGTCCTGCGTCGGCGCGTTGGTCAGACGATCCAGGTAATATTGCCGTCTTTCGACAAAGTTTGAACCCGGCGCTTCGCGCCATCGGGCAAATTCCATCACCGCGGGGAGCACCGCGGTAGTCGCCAGAATACCGCCGGAAACAGCACCCTCCATGTCCGCCGACAGCATCAGTCCGTCCGCGCGCGACACCACCACATTATTCGGGGCCGCTGCGGCAACAAGGTCGTCGGCGATCGGCACAATTGCGATGCCTTGCGACGTCTGCAGCACCTGAAACTCGACAAAACTGTGCGACGTTTGCACGGATTGCGACGGCCCCCGTGCCGTCGCGACGATCAGCATGTCGCCGACCAGCCGGTCCTCGAACTTCAGGACGTTGCGCGTGGTTTTGAGATCGAAGGACACGCTACCACGTCCATCCGCTCGCCAGTCGCGCGACATGGCAACGGGACGGCCGGTCGTCTGCAGCATCTCGCCGGCCGAGATACGCCAGTCAGCGCCCTCTTCAACGACGCTGACAAGCGCACGTTCAAGCAATGGCAGAACCAGCGCAACGCCACCCTCGAACTTCACGACTTCCGGTGGCCCGAAAAGAGCCGGCAGTTCGGCATCGGACTCCAAGGTCAGGGCGCTCGCATTGATCGGCAACGGCGCATCAAAAACCATCCACAAGCGGCCGGCGCGCTCGAACACCGCCGCGCCAACGGGTTCGGGCCACGAAACGACGATGTCGGCCGTACCGCGTCCGGCACGGATGCTGGCAACCGCCTCGCCAACCGGGCGCGCACTGAGCGGCATCGGCCCCTTTGCGGGTTCGAACGCGCCATCAGTAACCGACGCTTCCACACCGGCGATATCCGCACCGGGAGCGGGTTCAGGTGTTCCTGCCGCAGAGAGGTTTTCGTCAGCAGCAACCTCATCTTCCGGTTCGATGCGCGCAGCGTTGGGCCGAATGTCCGTCGGGCCTTTGTCATTTACTTCAAGTGCGCTGTCCCGGGAATGCCCCGGCTTAAGATCGAAGACGACCGTCATGTCCTCACGAAAATCGTTGACGACGACGCCTGGCTTCAATGTCAGCACGACCGCAAGCCGCCCGTCATGTTCGATGGCTGTTGCATGGCTGAGATAGGGCGGCGGGTCGACGCGCAGGGATGCCAGATCGACCCGCGCGGTTCGATCGAAGGTAATGGTGGCAAGCCCCTGCCGCTGGACCAGCGAATAGATCACGGGCTGATTCCAGTCGAAAACGAGCCGCGTGATCCCTTCATGGCGAACGACGCGAACATTGAGACCCGGCAACGGCACATCCGGCTCGACGATGCCCTGCGCCTTGGCGGTGGCCTTGGCCTCCTCAGCCTTCTTCTGTGCCTCGATGGCGGCGGCGATACGCGCCTGAATTTCGGCCGGAAGCGGCGGCGGCGCACCAGTCCATTGTGCCGGCATCAAATCGACGTAAAGGGCGTTTTCCGCTTGCTTCGTATCGATTCTGAAATCGGTCCTGAGCGCAAAGCGCAACGTCTTGCCGTCTTCGTCCTGTCGTGCCGTTGTGATGTAACGCGGCAATTGGCGCGCAAACGCGTCGAGATCGACCTTGATGGCCTTGTCAAAGGCCAACACGAGAACCCCGGCACTTGCCTCCGCCTTGTGCTTGGGCGCAGCGCCGGCAAACGCAAAGACCATGCGCCCGTATCCGTCTTGCTCGGACAGATCGAGACGCTCAGGCACAGCCTGCGCCGCGGCACCAGCCGGCACGAGCAGCAGAAACCAAGCGAACGCCATCGCACTCGCAAAGCTGCGGAGCCCTGTGCCGCAAATCATATGTCGATGGATTTCGCTCACACCCGGCGCGCGCTCCTGCAGCTTCTGCCCAATTCGCCCGGCTTTCTGCCGTGCATCGGAGCAGTCTACGGCTCGGTCGGTTAAACGGTGTTTAAAGAGGGCTGCTTTTTCGCGGATTAGCTGGCGTTTTTGTCCGTCGAAAGGGCGGCTTCCGGTACCGGAACCACAAACGGCTCCTGTGGCAACGGGGTCTCGATCAGACGGTCGCCCGTCGCGAGCTCCATCGTGAGGTCCTGTGCGACCACCGGATCCATCGCCGCCAGCACGGCTGACATACGGCGCGGCTGCATCCGTTTCACGACATCGAGCAGTACGCCCATATCGAGCCGCTCGAAAATCCGGGCGGCATCCTTGGGTTTCATGCCTTCATACATCGAGACGAGGCCCGCCATCTTTTCCTCATGGGCCTCATCGATCTCGACAATCCGGCTGTTAATCTTTTCATCGAGCGCCTTGAGTTCGGCGATCCGATCCTCGACACGCTTCTCGGCGGCCGCCAGAATTTGCTCGCGCATATCCAGCGCCTCTGCCCGTCTTTTCAGCTCTTCGCGTCGCGTCGAAAGACTCTCCAGCACCGACATTTCAGCTTTGCTGAGTCGCGGATCGCCCGGAGCCGCAAAATCCTCCGGCCTTACCGGCTCTGCGGTGGTCGTCGTGCCGTCACTTTCTTCCGATGCCGGCAACTCGACCGCGGGCACCTCGGGTGTTTCAGCCCGCGCAATCGTGATCGCGGCAAAAGATTGCGTACCTGCGCCTCCCGTTGCCAGGTCGGCCAGCTTCAAACCCAGCAGCAACGAAGCGCAGAGTATGACCATCGGCAGCAAACGAAGGCGATCCAGCATGATTTCAGTTGCCTCAGCGAGCCCGCTTGAGCGCATCGAGAAGCGGATGCGCGGCACGGGCCGGGTTGGAGGAGTCGCGGGCAGCACTCGCCGGGGCCTGACGCGGCCCCGCAGCGGCTTGCGCGGCAGGTCTGACGATCGGGGGCCTGTCGCTGCGGCCCAGCCGGTCGGCGATGCGATCGCCGGCCTCGATCATCAGCGCCAGTTCGTCAGCCAATGCGCGGGCGCGTCGAATGCCCTCGCCGAGATCTTCACCTGTGGCCGCGCTCGCTTTTTTGAGATTGCCGATAGCCGAAGCCGCCTGCGTGGTGGCGGCGTTGAGGTCGCGAACAAGGTCGCGCAGCCCGTCCTGGCCGGATCGCATGGCGCGCAACCGGCGGTCCAGCATCGCGCAATAAGCGATGGTCGCAACCAGAAACAGGCAAACGATAGCCTCAAGAAGAACACCGAGCGGCAGTCCCATGAAAAGGGTCATTTGAACGCTCCTGTTATTCGCGTCTCAATTGCCTTCTGCTCCGGCTCCATGAGCGCCGTCCGTTTATGCATGCGCATGGCCTGCTCAACGCGCACGGCAATGTGATTGCCGACCCGGCCCATCCGGCCTTTTGCAACATGCACGCCGCCGCAACGCATATCGATCGTGCCATCGGGCGTGTTGTTGAACATCAGTGTCTGTCCGACCTCGAAAGCCATGACATCGCGCAATGAAAGTTGCTGCTGGTCGAGGACGGCCTCGAGCGGGACCCGCGTTGACCAGAGTTCGGTGGCAAGATGCCCTTCCCAGATCGTGTCGCGGCCGAATTTCTCGCCCATGAACATCTGCAGCAGCAATTCGCGGATCGGTTCCAGCGTCGCATAGGGCAACATCAACTCAATGCGCCCACCGCGATCTTCCATATCGACGCGCAGCTTGACGAGAATGGCCGCGTTCGCCGGGCGTGCAATGGCTGCAAAGCGCGGATTAGTCTCCATCCGGTCGAGCTCGAGTGTCACCGGCGACAGCGGCTCGAAGGCCGCCTGAACATCCTGCAGCACGACCTCGATCATGCGTTGCACGAGATTGAGCTCGATCGTGGTGTAGGGACGGCCCTCGATACGCATGGCCGCCGTACCGCGCCGCCCACCGAGCAAAACATCGACGATCGAATAGATGAGGTTCGAGTCGACCGTGAACATGCCGTAATTGTCCCACTGTTTCGCGCGGAAAACCGCAAGAATGGCGGGCAACGGAATTGAATTGAGATAGTCACCAAAACGGATCGACGACACATTGTCGAGCGAAACCTCGACGTTGTCGGAGGTGAAATTTCTGAGCGAAACGGTCATCAGGCGAACCAGCCTGTCAAACACGATTTCGAGCATCGGCAGACGCTCATAGGAAACGAGTGCCGAATTGACAATGGCGTCGATACCGTGCCGGTCGGGTGTCTGGCCCTCTTCGACCTCGAAGCCAAGCAGGCTGTCGATTTCGTCCTGGTTGAGCACGCGTTCCGGCGCTTTTACCGCAGCCTGTGCGGCGGCGGCGAGCGCGTCGGCGTCGGCCTCGTTGTCCTTGACGTCTGTGGTGGCCATAAAACGGTCCCCGAACCCTTTACTGAACGATGATTTCCCGGAACAGAATGTCCGTCACCAGCGGTTGCTGGGTCGCAAGCGCCAGGCGGCGCAGCAGTTCTTCTTTGAGGCTGAGCATCCCTTGCGAGCCTTCGAGATCTTCCGGCCTGAGATCGCGCAGGAAGGTTTGAAAGCCATCGAGCACGCGCGGCATCTCGACCTCGATGCGTTTGACCGCCTCTGCATCGGCAACCTGCAGCGTCACGCGCATCTTGAGGTAATGCGCGGGCGGCGGTCCGGCAAGATTCACAAGGAAGTCCGGCAAATCATAAAAGACCGGATCGGCAACGACTTCGACGGCGGGCTTGTCTTCGGCCGAACCGCCGAAAATGCCCGACATGTAGAGCCCCACGCCGGCGCCGATCAATACCAGAAGCGGCAATGCGACATAGAGAACGAGCACCTTGCCGGCGAGCCGGCGTCGCGCCGGCGTCTCGGTGGCTTCCTCTTGTTCTTCGTCAAGTTCGGCGTCGACTGCAGCCATCTTGGAATGTCCCACCTCATCGACACCGCCGGCGTTCCACCCGCAATGTCATGTGCCTGTGCGATCGATGTGCCGCGTCTTCTTTGCGACACAAGGCGATGCTCTCGCATTTTGGTTAATGAAGCGTTGTACGAGACGCGTTCCGGCGCCTTGTTTGAAGCGGCCCGCAAGGATCGCGACGCTGGCGGGCCCAGGCGGCAGAAACTGCCCGGTAGTCCCTGCCGCCAGAATGTCCGACGGCCCGCCAGAAATTCTCTATCTTATTGTTTTTATTGATATTTTATTGTGGCATGAGCCCTGCACATCTTTCGGCGGGACGCCAGCATCCGCGCCCCGTCAACTGAACTGGACGGCCGACGCCACCATGGAAAACGCACTTCTCATAGGTCTTTCACGCCAGATGGCGATGACGCGCGAGATGGCGACCATCGCAAACAATCTGGCGAACATGAACACGGCCGGCTTCAAGTCGGAATCGATGCTGTTCGATCAGTTTGTGATGAAGGGCGCCTCGGAGGGCAACGGCCCGTCAAAAATCACTTTCGTCCAGGACTTTGGCCAGCATCGCGATCTGCGCGACGGCACGCTGCAAATGACAGCGAACCCGTTCGATGTCGCGATCACGGGCGAGGGCTACTTCAGGGTCCAGACTGAAAACGACGTTCTCTATACGCGCAACGGTCACTTCCGCCTCGACGAAGCCGGCCAGCTCGTAACGGCGAACGGAGATCCCGTGCTGACCGACGCCGACGCGCCGATCCTGTTCGCGCAGGATGAAACCGGCATCACCATCGCCCGCGACGGCACGGTCTCGTCCAGTCTCGGCCTGCGCGGCAAGCTTTCCGTCGTTACATTCGAAAATCCGCAGAACATGCAGATGGCCGGCGGCACCCTCCTGAGAACGCTGCAGGATGAACTACCGGTCGACGAACCCCGTCTCGTGCAAGGCGCGATCGAAGGGTCCAACGTGAAGCCAATCATCGAAATGACCAACATGATCGAGGTGACGCGATCTTACGCGAGCGCGCAGAAACTCATCGATCAATCGGACCAGATGCGCCGCAAAGCTATTCAGGAACTCGGAAGCCCGGCCTGAGGCCGGCCTTCGATATGACACAAGGGTAAGGAACAAGCTCCATGCAGTCGCTCAGCATCGCCGCCACCGGCATGATGGCCCAGCAGCTCAATGTCGAGGTGATATCCAACAATATCGCCAACATGAGCACGACCGGATTCAAGCGTCAGCGCGCGGAATTTCAGGACTTGCTCTACCAGAACCTGCGCCGCGTCGGCACCAACTCTTCGGACGCAGGCACCATCGTGCCCGCCGGTGTGCAGATCGGCCTCGGTGTCAAGACGAGCTCGGTCTATCGCGTGATGACGCAGGGCAATATGGACATCACCGAAAACAAGCTCGACATGGCCATTCAGGGGCGCGGCTACTTCCGCGTCGAGCTCCCGAGCGGCGAGGACGCCTACACCCGCGCCGGTTCTTTCCAGGTCAGCGGCGACGGCCAGATTGTGACATCGGACGGCTACACGCTGGCGCCGGGTATCTCGATCCCCGCTGAAGCAACGGACATTACCATCAGCCGCGACGGTCAGGTTCAGGTCATGATCCCGGGCCAGACCGCCTCCCAGGTCGTTGGCCAGATCGAACTGGCGAACTTCGCCAACGAGGCGGGTCTCGACCCGCAGGGCGACAATCTCTTCCTCGAAACGACGGCCAGCGGTGCACCCTTGATCGGCACGCCCAACAATGCAGGTTTCGGCGGCGTTCTTCAGGGCTTCCTCGAAACCTCGAACGTGAACGCGGTCGGCGAAATCACGTCGCTTATAACGGCTCAGAGGGCCTACGAAATGAACGCCAAGGTCATTACCGCTTCCGACGAGATGATGTCTGTCGCCACGAACGTCAAATAATCGGTGAAACATATGTACGCGCGTAATGCCTTCTTGATCGGAACACTCGCCTCGGCGGTGCTTCTCGTGGCGCCTGTCGCGGCCGCCGAATTGCGCCCGACGGTGACCGTCACCGGCGAAACGGTGACGCTCGGCGACCTCTTCGACGACGCCGGATCCGCGGCCCATGTCGTTGTTGCAAACGCCCCGGCGCCCGGCCTCAGAAGCGAGGTTTCCGTGTCTCGCATTTCGCTCGCGGCACGTCGCAACGGCATCGAATGGCGCAACAATGCCGGCCTGACACATGTTGTCATCGGTCGCAGTGGTCTCGCTGTCCCCGAAAGCGAAGTCGCCGCGGCAATCGCCGGTGCCATCGAAACACAATCCTCGTCCCTTCCCTCGGCAGCAAACCTGCAGGTCGACTTCACCAACGGTGTTGCCGGAATCCAGGTTGCCGAAAACGCCGAACGCAGCGTTCGCGTCGAGCAGCTCTCTTTCAATCCGCGCAGTGGGGCATTCACTGCGGTCGTTCGTGCACCTGCAGATGACATGATGAGCCCGCTGCGCCGCGTGACCGGCCGCGCCTATCCCGTTATCGATGTACCGGTGTTGACCCGCGACATCATGCCGGGCGACGTCGTCCGCCGGAATGACATCGACTGGGTTCGTCTGCCCTCGACTCGTGTCAGCCAGAACATCGTAACGTCGCTGCCCCAGCTTGTCGGCATGTCGCCGCGCAATCCTGCACGTGCCGGCGAACCATTGCGCATTTCCGACATGCGTCCGCCGCTGGTTGTCGAGAAGGGCGCACAGGTCGACATGACTTTCGTTTCCGGTTCCCTGACATTGACGGCGCGCGGACGCGCGCTCGAAAGTGGCGCAATCGGCGACGTGGTGAATGTGCTGAATGGCCGCTCCAACCGGACCGTGCAGGGCATTATCGAAGGTCCGAATATGGTTCGCATCGATGCGCCTGGCGCAGCACGTGCAGCCGCGGCGCTCAATGCCGCTGGCGGCAACTCGTAATCGAAATACCGGAAGCCCCGATCAAAAAGGCCATGAAGATGTTTGTCAGTTCCCCGCACCGCCTTGTCGCCGTCGCCCTGATCGCCGCCACGCTTGCTGGCTGCAACGGCGCCGACCGGATCGCCAACATCGGTAAAGCGCCGGATATGGCGCCGATCGGCACGATCGAGCCACGCGTCTCGATGCCGATGCCCGCACCCGAAGAGGTCGTCTATCAGCCGAATTCGCTCTGGCGTTCAGGTTCGCGCGCCTTCTTCCGTGACCAGCGTGCCGCACGCGTCGGCGACATCCTGACGGTTCTGATCAACATCACCGACAGCGCCAAGGTCGACAATTCGACCAAGCGCAACCGCGCCGGCTCGGAAGACGCCGCCATCAACAATCTGCTCGGCTATGAAAGCTATCTCGACAAGGTCTTTCCGGGAGCCGTCGACAACGCCAATCTCGCCCGTCTCGGCACAAGCAGCTCCAGCACCGGCGCCGGCTCGGTCGACCGCAAGGAAAAGATCGATCTCACGGTCGCGGCTGTCGTGACCCAGGTCCTGCCGAATGGCAACCTCGTCATCTCCGGTCGCCAGCAGGTCCGCGTCAATTTCGAAGTGCGCGAGCTCGATGTCACCGGCATCGTCCGGCCCGAGGACATCTCGAACATCAACACGATTCAGCACACGCAGATCGCCGAAGCACGCATCGCCTATGGCGGCCAGGGCCAGATCTCCGATATGCAGCAGCCCCGCTACGGTCAGCAGCTCTTCGACATTCTGATGCCGTTCTGACCGCCCGATTGGTGGCTTGCCCAAAAGAAAAACGCGGCTCGAAAGAGCCGCGTTTTTTCATCCAGTCCGATCGGCTGGCGCTCAGTCGTCGCGATAAACCTTCTCGCGGCGTTCGTGGCGCTCCTGTGCTTCGATGGAAAGTGTCGCGATCGGTCGCGCATCGAGCCGCTTCAGACTGATCGGCTCGCCCGTTTCCTCGCAATAGCCATAAGTACCTTCGTCGATCCGCCTCAATGCGGCGTCGATCTTGGCGACGAGCTTGCGCTGCCGGTCGCGGGTACGCAGTTCAAGGGAGCGTTCGGTTTCGGAGGAGGCGCGGTCGGCGATATCGGGATGCTGCACATTGTCGTCCTGCAGATGCTGCAACGTCTCGCGATTCTCCTGAAGGATGTCGTCTTTCCAGTCTTCGAGCTTGCGGCGGAAATACTCCTTCTGCCGCTTATTCATAAACGGCTCGTCGTCTGTCGGCATATAGCCCTTGGGTAAACGAACAGCCATTCGCGACAATCTTTCTCCGGCCCGAGCCCCTGCGGAAACGGGCCGGACTATAGCGACCGGCCCCACGATTCTCAACAGCGATGGACCGGCCAAACCGGTGAAATATATGTGAAATCCGCAGTGGTTCCGGAGCGGGCCGAAAGCGAAGAAAACCTAGATTTTAGCATAGGTCCCGAACTTGGCCAGCTCAACCCGCGCCCGAAGTTCAATCTGGTCGAGAATCTCGCGCAAAGCCGGATCGGCAATCCCGCCAAGCTGCCGTTCGACCACGGAAAGCAGGCGCGAAAGCTTCGATTTCGGCACCTGGCCCATCAGCAGCGCCAATTTGATCTCGTCGAGAATATCGAGCAATTCCTCGGCCCGGGCGACGGCCTTGCGGCGTGGCGCATGGAGCGCATCGTCGGCCGCCCCGGTTTCCTGAAGCGCCAGCAGGGCATCGACAGCGCCGAGTGAGGCCGGCCCGGACAAACCGGCGGCCCCGCGTGTGGCGCCCGCACCGGCGGGAGCAAAACCGCTGCCGGCGCTGCGAACGGCTGTGCCGCGCGTCCCGCCGCCCTGCGATGTTGCTCTGGTATTGCCGATCTTCATGGCCATGCCCCACCCCGATCCGAAACAGATGTACCCGGTTTCGGTAGCTCCAAAATGAACGGGAGGTCTTAAGGCAGCGTTAAACTTAACAGCGGGCGGGGCCACCTTGCGGCAGGAATTGCCGCCCTGCGGCAGGAGATGCCCGAACGCCACGGCACGGCGCCTGGATTTCGGTCGCGAAAAAAGAAAAAACCAATATAAATCAACAACTTGATCTATCGCACCGGATGGCATGTCTTTCGCTAGTAGAACGCCGTATCGCAAGCGAATGATCGGTTGTTCCATGTTCCGGCTTTTTGCCCATCATCTCCGTTCTTTCCTGACGCTCGTACTTGCCGCCTCCCTTCTGACCGCCACCATGCCGGTCGGGGCCGGGGCCAGTTCGCGCATCAAGGACATCGTCGATGTCGAGGGCATCCGCGACAACATGCTGGTCGGCTACGGCCTCGTCGTCGGCCTCAACGGTACCGGCGACACGCTGCGCAACGCACCCTTCACCCAGCAAAGCCTGATCGGCATGCTGGAGCGTCTCGGTGTCAACACGCGTGGCACGGCGCTGAAGACCGCCAACGTCGCCGCCGTCATGGTCTCGGCCAACCTGCCGGCCTTTGCCGCCCAGGGCACCCGTATCGACGTGACGGTCAGCGCGCTGGGCGATGCGACCAACCTGCAGGGCGGTGTCCTGCTGGTGACGCCGCTGATGGGCGCCGACGGCCAGGTCTATGCCGTCGCGCAAGGATCGGTCGCCACCGGCGGCTTCGCGGCCAAGGGTGAAGGTGCCTCCGTCGTGCGCGGCGTGCCCACCAATGGCCGCATCGCCAATGGCGCCATTGTCGAACGCGAAATCGAATTTCAGCTGGCCGAACTGCGCTCGCTGCGCCTGTCGCTGCGCAATCCCGACCTGACGACCGCGCTGCGCGTCGCCACGGCCATCAACACCTATCTCGGCATCAATACCGCGACGGCCGACAATCCGACCACCGTGCAGCTCACCGTTCCCGGAAGCTATCGCGGCGGCGTCGTCGGCCTTCTGACCGACATCGAACAATTGCGCGTCCAGCCCGATCTCGCCGCCCGCGTCGTCATTGACGAAGCCTCGGGCGTCATCGTCATGGGTCAGGACGTCCGCATCAGTCAGGTGGCGATTGCGCAAGGCAATCTCACGATTTCCGTCAACGAAGCGCCGCAGGTCAGCCAGCCATCACCCTTCTCCAATCAGGGCGACACGGTCGTCGTGCCGCGTACGACGGTCACGGTCGACGAGGACAACGGCAAGCAGCTCGGCATTATCCAGGACAGCGTCAGCCTCAAGGAACTGGTCGACGGCCTCAATGCGCTGGGCGTCAGCCCGCGCGACATGATCATCATCCTGCAGGCGATCAAGTCAGCCGGTGCGCTGCAGGCCGAAATCGAGGTGATGTAATGGACATCGCCGCCCTTCCCGTCCCGCTGCCCGCGATACCCGGCAAGCCGGCACCGAATCCGGCCGCCCAGGCCCGCGACGCGCGCGCCTGGGAAACCGCGCGCGACTTCGAAGCCCAGTTCGTTTCGGTCCTGTTGCAACCGATGTTCGAGGGCACGGGCGAGGACAGCGCTTTCGGCGGCGGCCCCGGCGAGGGCATGTTCCGCTCGCTGCTGGTCGAACAATATGGCCGGGAAATGGTCAAAAGCGGTGGCATTGGCCTCGCCGATGCCGTCTATCGCGAAATGCTGAAAATGCAGGAACAGCCCCGATGAGCGCTCCCGCCCGCCGCATCGCCGCCGAAAATCTGGCGCCCGCCGACCTGGTCGAGCGCATGCTCGAGCAGACGCTCGCCTTGACCGGGATTGTCCGCCGTGAAACCGGCTTTCTGCGCGATCGGACGCGCGCCGAGGTCGCCGCGCTGCAACCTGAAAAAATTCGCATCGCCAACGATTATGCGATGGACGCCCAGGCGATTCACGGTAGCAAGGATTTGATCGACCGCGCCCCGTCCGAGCGCGTCTCGAAGCTGAAAGCGGCGATGATCGATCTCGATCGCGCGCTGGCCGAGAACGGCGAGGCGCTGGTCGCCGCCCGCTCGGTCTCCGAAGGACTGATCCGCATGGTCGCCAATGCGATGAACGAACAGGCCGCGCCGACGCTCGGCTATGGCCGCGACGCCGCCCCAGCCGCCCGGCGTCCCGGTAATGCCGCCACGCAGGGCTCATTGACCCTCGACGCCCGGATCTGAGGACTGTTGCGGCCGCCGTTAACCCGGTGGTAACCACGATGGGTCGCAGATAGACGATCAAACGGCCAATTTGGCAGGTCACGGGAACGGCATCCGGCATGTCTGCATTGAAGAAGCAGCGCGTCATCGCAAGCGACGGTGAAATCGAGAAGAGGTTCGCGCAGGGCCAGCGGTTGCAGGCCCGCGACCGCTTCGCCGACGCCGAACAGCGATTCCGCAAGGTCCTGGCCCTCGATCCCCGGCATCTGGGCGCCCTGACCGGCCTCACTCAGTGTCTGATTGCACAAAAGAATCAGCGGGAAGCGATCGAGACGCTCGACCGCGCTGCGGCCAACGCGCCCGACGGCGACGAAATCTGGCTCTTCGAGCTTGCCGGTCTCTGCACAACGGTGAAATATCTTCAGCAGGCCCGGACGCTTTATGAGCGCGCGCTGGAGATCGCACCCGACATGCCATCTTCCCTGATCAACCTCGCCAATGTTGTCGAGGAGCAGGGCGAAATCCAGAAGGCGATCGACCTGCTCTCGCGCGCCATCGAGGTTCACCCGACCTCCGCGAGGGCCTATGGCAATCTCGGCAAGGTGCTGACGGGAACGCGGCTGCATGACGAAGCGTTGGCCTGCTACCGTCGCGCGATTGAACTCAATCCCAACATCTCCCAGACCTGGACCAACCTCGCCGCTCTGTTCGAAGTCCTGGGCCGGCATCACGAAGCCTTGCCGGCGCTGCAACAGGCGCTGAACCTCGATCCGAACAGCGACGCCGCGCGCTGGAACCTCGCCCGCACCTTGCTGACAATCGGCGAGATCGAAGCCGGCTGGGATATGTATGGTTTCGGCTTTGCCTGCCGCGAACGCCAGCCGTACCGCCCCTTTCCAGGCCTCATTTGGGAGGGCCAGGATCTGACGGACAAGACCATCATGGTCTGGCGCGAACAGGGCCTCGGCGACGACCTGCTCTTTTCGACCTGCTATAGCGATCTGATCGCCCGCGCCGGCCATGTCATCATCGAGACCGAACGCCGCCTCGTTTCGCTCTACCAGCGGACCTGGCCCGAAGCGACGGTCCGCGCCGAAACATGGACATCGACCGGGCTCGAAAACTACGGC
>JAUXOE010000286.1 GCA_030682415.1 Parvibaculum sp. | reverse complement strand
GTTGATCTACGTGATATTCGCCCTGATCATGCTTCTGGCCGCGATCTGGCTTGGACTATGGGCTGCGAACCGAATTGTCGACCCGATTTCCGAGCTGGTGCGCGCGGCAGAACGGGTCAGCGCGGGCGACCTGCGTGCGCGTGTCAATGTCGGCGCGACTGGTGATGAACTCGACATGCTGACCAGCGCCTTTAACCGCATGACGAGCCAGCTTGAGAGCCAGCGCAACGACCTCGTTGCGGCAAATCACCAGCTCGATGAACGTCGCCAGTTTACCGAAGCAGTTCTGTCCGGCGTCAGCGCCGGCGTGCTCGGGCTCGACAATGAAGGCCGGATCGCGCATGCAAACAGAGCGGCCTTGCACTTCTTCGGTAAGCCGAAGCAGGGCATGGTGGGACTCGACATCGCGACGACCGCGCCGGAAATGGCGGCGGTTGTCGAGGACGCGCTGGCGCATCCGGAGCGTCGGGCAAAGGCCCAGGTCATGATCCCCAGCAACGGACAGGACCGGACATTGAATCTGCGTATCACGCGTGAAGTCACCGATTCAGGGCAAGGTGGATTTGTTCTGACATTCGACGACATCACCGAGCTTGTCCGTGCCCAGCGCACATCTGCTTGGGCAGATGTCGCGCGGCGCATTGCCCATGAGATCAAGAATCCACTGACACCGATCCAGTTATCGGCAGAACGTTTGCGACGTAAATACGGCAAGGAAATCAAGTCGGATCCGGAGGTTTTCGAGCAGTGCACGGCGACGATTATTCGTCAGGTCGCGGATATTGGACGCATGGTCGATGAATTCTCGTCATTTGCCCGCATGCCCGTAGCCGCGATGAAACCTCTTGAAATCAACGAAGTTCTGCGTCAGGCCGTGTTCCTTCAGCGTGTCGGGCATCCGGAGATCGATTATCGCCTCGACATGCCGGACGATCCGGTCGTTCTTGAATGTGACGGGCGCCTTGTCAGTCAGGCGCTGACCAACATTCTGAAGAACGCCGCGGAAGCGATCCGTGGTCACGACGAGGTGGAAGAAGGCAGCTCGCTATCCGGCCACGGTGCCGAGACGATGATCGGTCGCATTCAGATCGCGTTGGTTGTGGGCGACGAGCGGGTCGAGATCGTGGTGACCGACTCGGGCTGCGGCCTGCCCGAAACCGACCGGGCGCGTCTGACCGAGCCTTACATGACGACCCGAACCAAGGGTACCGGGCTCGGTCTTGCGATCGTCAACAAGGTCATGGAGGAACACGGCGGCGATTTGATTATGGAATATTCGCCGCGAAGTGAGGAATGGGAAACAGGCGCACGCATACGTCTGGTGTTTCCGCGTCGCCACATGGTGGCGCCCGATGAGACCGGCGGAATTGCGATCGACCGGATGACCGGCGAGAACGAAGAAAAAGAGGCTGTGAATGGCGTCTGATATTCTGATTGTCGACGACGAGGGCGATATCCGCGAACTGGTTGCGGGCATTCTGAACGATGAAGGCTACGACACCCGCAGCGCTGCCGACAGCGATCGCGCGTTGGCGGCCATCGAGGCACGTCGCCCCGGTCTTGTCATTCTCGACATCTGGTTGCAGGGCAGCAAGCTCGACGGACTCGAGCTCCTCGACATTGTCCGCGAACGCCATCCGGATCTGCCGGTGATCATCATCAGTGGCCACGGCAATATCGAAACGGCAGTCTCTGCGATCAAGAAGGGGGCTTATGATTTTATCGAGAAGCCCTTCAAGGCCGACCGCCTGATCCTGATTGTCCGCCGTGCGCTGGAAGCATTTCGCCTGCGCCGGGAAAACAGCGAATTGCGCGCCCGTGCCGGCGATGACACAACGCTGATCGGCTTTTCGCCGGCCATGGCGCAAGTGCGCCAGACCATCGACAAGGTGGCGCCCACGGGCAGCCGTGTTTTGATCACCGGCCCCTCCGGTTGTGGCAAGGAAGTTGTGGCGCGTCTCCTTCACGCACGGTCCCGGCGCACCGCCAATGCCTTCGTCGCCATCAATGCCGCCAACATGGCGCCCGAACGCATGGAAGTGGAATTGTTCGGCACCGAAGAAAGTGCGGCCGGTCCGCGCAAGGTGGGCGTATTCGAACAGGCCCATGGGGGCACGCTGTTTCTCGACGAGATCGCCGAAATGCCGATCGAAACGCAAAGCAAGATCCTGCGTGTGCTGGTCGAGCAAACCTTTGAACGCGTCGGTGGTGGACCGAAGGTGAAAGTCGATGTGCGAGTCGTCTCTTCGTCGAGCCGCGATCTGCTGGACGAAATCGCCAAAGGCCGACTTCGCGAAGATCTCTTTCATCGTCTCAACGTCGTACCCATCGCGGTACCGCCGCTATCGTCCCGGCGCGAGGACATTCCGTTGCTGGTTGAATATTTTATGGGGCAGATATCGAATGCCACCGGTCTTCCGCCACGCCGCGTTTCCGACGACGCACTGGCGGCGCTTCAGGCTCATGATTGGCCGGGAAATGTCCGTCAACTCCGCAACAACATCGAGCGTCTGCTGATCCTGACTTCGGGCGATCCGAATGCGGTCGTCACCGCCGACATGCTGCCGGCCGAGGTCGGCGCTTCAGCCCAGATGACCGTCAATGGCGCTGGCGGCGAGCACATCATGGCGCTGCCCCTGCGCGAAGCGCGAGAAACCTTCGAACGTGAATATCTGATCGCGCAGATCAGCCGCTTCGGCGGCAATATTTCGCGCACGGCCGCATTCATCGGCATGGAGCGTTCGGCCCTGCATCGGAAACTGAAATCTCTCGGTGTCGCCGCGGCCAACCGGGTCGACGTACCGGCATGATCCTCCCGCGAACCGAGGAAAGACCATGAAAGTGATCATCTGCGGCGCCGGTCAGGTCGGGTTCGGCATCGCGCGCCAACTCGCCGCCGAACAGAACGATGTGACCGTCATTGATCAGTCGCCACAACTGGTCCATCAGATCTCGGATGCGCTCGACGTCCGGGCAATTGTCGGTCATGGCGCGCATCCCGACGTTCTGGAGCGTGCCGGGGCCGCGTCGGCC
>JAUXOE010000275.1 GCA_030682415.1 Parvibaculum sp. | reverse complement strand
GTGCTCAAAACCAGATTCACGGAAATGTTCGGGGTCGATCACCCGATCGTGCAGGGCGGCATGCAATGGGTCGGTCGCGCCGAACTCGTGGCCGCGGTCGCCAATGCCGGCGCGCTCGGCTTCATCACGGCGCTGACCCAGCCGACACCGGACGATCTCCGCAAGGAAATCGAGAAGTGCAAGGGCCTGACCGACAAGCCCTTCGGCGTCAACCTGACGATCCTGCCGGCACTGAAGCCGCCGCCCTATGCCGAGTACCGCCAGGCGATCATCGACTCCGGCGTCAAGATCGTCGAGACCGCGGGCTACAAGCCGCAGGAACATGTCGATCACTTCAAGGCGCATGGCATCAAGGTCATCCACAAATGCACCGCCGTTCGCCACGCGCTGTCCGCCGAACGCATGGGCGTCGATGCGATCTCGATCGACGGCTTTGAATGCGCCGGCCATCCGGGCGAAGACGATATTCCGGGCCTGATCCTCATTCCGGTCGCCGCCGACAAGGTCAAGATCCCGATGATCGCGTCCGGCGGCTTCGGCGATGCGCGAGGGCTCGTGGCGGCGCTGGCGCTGGGTGCCGAAGGCATCAACATGGGCACGCGCTTCATGTGCACCAAGGAAAGCGCCATCCACCAGAAGGTGAAGGAACAGATCGTCGCCAATGACGAACGCGCGACCGACCTGATTTTCCGCACCCTGCACAACACGGCGCGCGTCGCCAAAAACGCAGTCAGCCGCGAAGTCGTCGAGATCGAGAAAAAGGGCGGCGCGAAGATCGAGGACATCGCGCATCTCGTTGCCGGTGCGCGCGGCCGCGTGGTTTACGAGGCGGGCGATCCCGACCACGGCATCTGGTCGGCCGGTATGGTGCAGGGCCTGATCCACGACATTCCATCGTGCCAGGAACTGGTCACCCGCATCGTCTCGGAAGCCGAGGCGATCATCGCCGGGCGTCTCAACCGCATGGCCGGCATCGCCACGGCGCGCGCGGCGGAGTAAGCGTTACGAATGTTCGAACGGGCCCGCGCTGGAAACGGCGCGGGCTTTTTCATGACGCGTCTTCTCGCGCCACACGCTGCAAGCCGTCCGGGTCGAGCACCGAAATGCTGCGATAGCCGGTTTTGACAAGCCCGCGTTTGGCGAAGTCCCGCAGAACGAGATTGACGGTCTTGCGCGAAAAGCCGGTCAGTTCCGCAAGCTCGTCCTGGCGGATCGGCAGCGTCGCCGGCCCGCCGCCGCCCCAGGGGAAGGAATAGAGGAAAAGCCGGCTGGCGATCTGGGCCTGCGGCGAGAGCCGCAGGCGTTCGGCATAGGCGCGTGCCGCCCAGACAAGCTGCTCGGTTGCGAGTTCGGCGAAATGCAGCCAGAGCGCCGGCATGTCGCGCACGATGGCGGCCAGCGCATGTTGCGGAATGAAGATGGTCTCGGCGCGTTCCCGCGCAATCGCTGTCGTCACGCGCTTGCCGCCCAGCACCTGCGCCGCATAGCCGAACACCGTGCCCGGCCCCGAAATGCTGATCGGCACAGCCTCGCCATTGTCGAGCACCACATGTGTCGTCACCGAGCCCGAGAGAACGCCGTAGAGGCCGTGCGCCTCATCGCCCGTGTCGTAGATCCAGCGGCCGGCCTCGACCGCCGTGACCTGTGCATGGGCCACCAGCGCCTCGCGCAGCCGGGCCGGGCAGCGCGAAAACCAGCCATTGCGGCTGAAAATCTCGGCGATCCGTTGGCGGTCGGGGGCGGGGCGCATGATTTTTCCTGAAATGTTACTTCAGTAACAATCTAATCCATGCACCGGTCTATCCTCAAGCCCATGACCGGCAAACCGGCAAGTCGCATGGAGGAAATCATGGGCGCGATCGAAGTTCGGAAGATGACGGGCGGCTGCGGCGCCGAGGTGCTGGGCGTCGACATTGCCAGGCCCTCGAACAGCGACATGGAGGCGATCCGCGCCGCCTATCGCGACTACGGCGTGATCTTCTTCCGCGACCAGAAGCTGACGCCGGAAGAGCACATCGCCTTCGCGCGGCGCTGGGGCGACATCGACATCAACAAATTCTTCCCCGCCAACGGCCAGTACCCGGAAATCGCCGAAGTGCGCAAGGAGAAGGAGCAGAAGGTCAATATCGGTGGCGGCTGGCACACCGATCATTCCTATGACGCCGAGCCGGCGATGGGCTCGATCCTTGTTGCGCGCGAACTGCCGGAGGAGGGCGGCGACACGCTCTTTGCCGATATGTACAAGGCCTACGATGCGCTCTCCGACGGATTGAAAAAGACGCTCGAAGGCATGCGGGCCGTGCATTCCAACGCCCATGTCTTCGGCGCCGCCGGTGCCTACAAGTCGAGCGATCAGGCTGCCGGCTTCAAGGGCGAGAGCCTGACCGGCGAGGCGGTGCACCCGGTCGTCGTCACGCATCCCTTGAGCGGTCGCAAGGCGCTCTACGTCAACCCGGCTTTCACCACCCATTTCGATGGCTGGAACGGCTTCGAAAGCAAGCCGCTGCTCGATTATCTCTATGCCCATGCGTCGCGGCCCGAGTTCACCTGCCGCTTCCAGTGGCGCGAGGGATCGGTCGCCTTCTGGGACAACCGGGCGACATGGCACTACGCGGTCAACGACTATCACGGCGAAAGGCGCCTGATGCACCGCATCACGATCACCGGCGGCCCCCTCCAGTAAGCGGTTTTGTCCGCGCCGCCGCCTGTGGCAATCTCTCCCGAAGCCTCATCGAAGGGGCAAGGGAGGGAACCCATGTCGCAAGCCGCCGCCAGAACGCGCAACATCGAGGTCACGCCGAACGCCAATGGTTTCGGCGCGGCAATCTCGGGCCTCGATCTCTCGAAGCCGCTGCCAGCGGATGTGCTGGCCGAGGTGAAGAAAGCCTGGGCCGACCACGCGGTGGTCTGGTTTTCCGATCAGCCGCTGACGCATGACCAGCTCGAAGCCTTCACGCTGCAGATCGGTCCCTTCGGCCACGATCCCTTCATTGCACCGATGGAAGGCCGCCCGCATATTCTGGAGCTGCGTCGCGAGCCGGACGAGAAGGCGCGCAATTTCGGCGCCGGCTGGCATTCCGACTGGAGCTTTCAGGAACAGCCACCCGCCGCAACCCTCCTGCATTCGAAGGTGACGCCGCCCGTCGGCGGCGACACGCTCTATGCAGATTGCACCCGCGCCTATGACGCCTTGTCGGCGACGATGAAGCGGCTGCTTCATGGCCTTGTCGCGATCCACACTGCTGCATTGCCCTACGGAACGAAAGGCATCTTCGCGCAGGAGAAAGAAGCGCGCACTATGAAGATTATTGTCAGCAAGGAGGCCGAGAAAACCTGCCCGCATCCGCTGGTGCGCACGCATCCCGTTACGGGACGTAAGGCGCTTTATGTCAGTCCCGTTTACACATCGCATATTGAGGGCATGACTCCCGAAGAGTCGACGGCGCTGCTTGGTTTTCTCTACACGCATATGACGAAGGACGAATTCGTCTATCGTCATCATTGGCGGCCGAACATGCTGACCATGTGGGACAATCGCTGCACACTGCATTTCGCCGATGGCGGCTATGACGGTCATTTGCGGGTGATGCATCGCACGACCGTCGGCGGCGACACACCGGTTTAAGGGACACCATTAGACTCCCTGCCAAAGTCGGATTCTGTCCCGCAGCGGCACAGAATACGGAATCGTGCGTCCACGGACGGATTCTCATTGATTCCGTCGCGCACAGGACTAGTGTCAATACATGTCGAAGAGCGATATTTCGCTTGGCGCGCACCCGAGGCGCGTCAAGGCGGCAGTATCGGGATGCGATTGTGTGCCGGCGACCCCTTGCCCCCCCGACGCCGCGGCAGCAATTTCCCCGTGATCGCCGCCAACCCCGGATCCGGTGTCAGCCACCGGATCCGGGGTTTTCTTTTTCACAACTCAGCGCGCGACGAGCAGCAGCAGGATGCCGCCCGCGACCAGCACGATGCCGATGAATTCGAGCCGGTTGGTCTTTTCCCTGAAAATGAAATGCGACGAGATGAAGGTGAAGACGAGTTCAATCTGGCCGAGCGCCCGCACATAGGCCGCGTTCTGGATGGTCATGGCCGTGAACCAGCCCATCGAGGCGAGCGCGCCGGCAAGCCCGACGACCGAACTCACCTTCCAGGTCGCAAGCGCCGCGCGCAAATCGGCTGGCCCGCGCCACCAGAGCCAGAGCGTCATCGCAACCGTCTGGATTGTCAGCACGACGACCAGCGTGTAGGCCGCGGCGGTGAGGAAGTCGGGCCGTTCCAGCGACAGCGAGGCGGCGCGGTAGCAGACGGCGGCAACGCCGTAACAGGCGCCGGAGCCGATCCCCATCAATGTCGGTTTCTCGCCGAGCGAACGCACAAAGGCAGCGAGCGTCAGCTTTGCCTGTGCCATCGAGATGATGACGACACCGGCAAGGCTGACCAGAATGGCGAGAAACGCGCCGAGGCTGAGGAGGTCGCCCAGCACGATGAGGCCGAACAGCGCCGTCTGGATCGTCTCGGTCTTGGAATAGGTATTGCCGACGGCGAAGTTGCGATAGGCGAAGATCGCCACCAGCAGCACCGTGCCCCAGATTTGGGCAAGGCCACCAACTGCCGCATAAACAAGGAAGGTCGGGTTGGGGTCCGGCAGGGCTGCGCCGGTGAAACCGACGAGCCCCGCAAGATAAAGCGCCGCCACCGGCAAACCATAGGCGAAGCGTACATAGGTGGCGCCCATCGCCGACATCTCGCCGGTGAGCTTCTTTTGCAGCGTCGAACGCAGGTTCTGCAGAAACGCGGCAGCAATCGTGATCGGAATCCAGAGCGGCATGATCGGTTTGGGTGCCGCCTCAGTCGGTAATCGCGCCGTAGACGAGCTGTTGCAGTTGCGGGCGCAGCGGGTAGGTGGAGGAGGGGTAGAGCTGCGTCATGAAAATGGCGATGAGCTCTTCTTCCGGATCGATCCAGAAATAGGTCGAGGCTGCACCGCCCCAGGAAAAGTTGCCGGGAGAGCCTATCGTCGGCGATTCCGCCGGATCGAGCGTCACCTGAAAGCCGAGGCCGAAGCCGGCGCCGGCCGGTGCGAGCTCGCTGAAGGCCGAGTTCGATATTTCGTTCATCCGCTTGTCACCGGGCAGGTGGTTCAGCGTCATGAATTCGATGGTCTTGGGCGAGCAGATCCGCACGCCTTCAAGTTCGCCGCCATTGAGCAGCATCTGACAGAAGCGCCAGTAGTCGGTCATGGTCGAGACGAGGCCGCCGCCGCCGGAGAGAAACCTCGGCGGTTGCGCATAGGTGCTGGTCTCGTCGCCGACATCCATGATGCCTGTCTTGCCGCTTTTCGGATCCTTGAAGTAGTTGGTGGCGAAGCGTTTGAGCTTGTCCTTCGGCACGAAAAAGCCGGTATCGGTCATGCCGAGCGGCGCGAAAATGCGGGCAGCAAGGAATTCGTCGAGCGGCCGCCCCGACAGCACTTCCACCAGATAGCCGCAGACATCGGTTGAGACCGAATAGCTCCATTGTTCGCCGGGTGAAAAGAGCAGCGGAATGTCGGCAAGCGCCGCCACCATCTCCTTCAGCGTCAGCTTCAGGGTGTTGGCGCCGTCGATGCCGGCGTCGCGGTAGAGCTTGTCGACCGGATGCGCATACATGAAGCCGTAGGTGAGGCCGGATGTATGCGTCAGCAGATCGCGAATGGTCATTTCCCGCGCGCAGGGCTTCGTCTCGTATTTCTCGGGCGTGCCGCCGGCCCAGACTTTCAGCTTCTTGAATTCGGGGATATAGCGCGACACCGGATGGTTGAGCTGGAAGTGCCCCTCCTCGTAAAGCATCATCAGCGCGAGGCTGGTGATCGGCTTCGTCATCGAATAGATGCGGAAGATCGTGTCTTTTTCCATCGGCAATCCGCGTTCGCGGTCGCGCTGGCCGCGAACTTCGAAATGGGCAATTTCACCGCCCCGGGAAACCAGTGTCGAAAAACCCGCCAGCTTGCCCCGGTCGACATAGGAGCTGAAGTAGTTGGGGATGTTGGCGAGCCTATCGGCGTCGAGACCGACATCTTCGGGTTTCGAAAGGCGGGGCATGATGTTCATCGGGCGTTTCCTCGTGGCATTGCTCTTGTTGTCATGTTCATTGCGTGCGCTGGCCGAGTTCGTGGAACAGGGCCTCGGCGCTTCGTCCCTGACCGGCGACCATGCCGGTCTCGTCGGCGCCAAGCGAAATCGCCTCCCAGCCCTCCGGCGTCTTGCGCAGCCGGAAACTCGGCCGCAAATGGCCGCAGCGCGTCAGATAGGGCGCCATCACGCCTTGCCCGTTCTTGCGGAATTCAAGATCGAAAGGCGAGCCCTCCGCGGCAGCCGTCAGGCGCCGGCGGTCATGCTCGGTAACGAGATCGCCGGGAAATCGGACGATGCTTCCCAATGCTGTGACCCCTTGGTTGCCGTGGCCCCTTCGCCTGCCGGCGGGCAGTCTACACGACCGGCGGCGCTATTTGGTTCCAATATTTGCGGTGGGATTGGCCCTGCCGTGTGGCCCGAGTGCCCCCTAGGCTTCACGCCATGGAACAAACGGCTTTCCGCGTCCTCGCCGCCCTTCTGGGTGTCTTCGCATTTCTCAATGGTGGCCGCATGGTGGCCGACCCGATCGGCTGGTTTGCTTCGATCCCCGATCTCGCGCTGACCGGCGCCGCCAACACCCATCTGATCCGCGATGTCGGCGCCGCCTATCTGGCGAGCGCGGCGGGTCTCGGCGCGGCCGCTCTCTGGCCGCGCATCGCGGCGCCCCTGCTGCTGGCGCCGGCTGTTTTCATGGGTGGTCACGCGCTGGCGCATCTCGCCGACATCGCGACCGGTTGCGCGGCGGCGCCCGGCGGCACCGTGACGGACTGGCTCGGCGTCGTCCTGCCCGGCGTGCTCACGGTGGCGCTTTGCGCTTGGGGCCTGCGCTTCAGGCGCCCCTGAAGCAATCGACGACCTCGGCGATCCAGTGCTTCGGATTTTCCTTTTGCGCGAGCGGCGTCTTGCCGTTGCGCACCACCACCATGTCGAGCTCCGGCACGCAGACCGTGTATTGCCCTTCATAGCCATTGGCCGAGAAACTGCCCGCGCCGGCGATGCCGAGCCACCAATGTGCACCATAGGGATTTTCGGCATCGGCCTGCTGCCATGTGGGTTGGCGTGCATAGTCGACCCAGCCTTGTGGCAGCAGGCGCTTTCCCTCCCACACGCCGTCGCGCAGATAGAGCAGGCCGAAACGCGCGAAGTCGCGCGGCGTGCAGTAGCAGAACGACGAACCGATAAAGGTCCCGGCCGCATCGAATTTCGGCTGTGGCGATGTCATGCCGAGCGGTTCGAAAAGGCGCCGGCGCATCAAGGCTTCGAAATCGGGCCCGAAGGCATCGGCGGCGCGGGCAAGCGTGCGGCTGACGATATTGGTCGTGCCGCTCGCATAGGACCAGTAACCGCCCGGCTCGTGTTCCAGCGGAAACGAGGCAGCGAAATGCGCGACATCGTCCTTGCCTGCACCCCACAACATTTCGATGACGTCGGAGGGATGCTCCGGCACATAGTCTTCGCGAAAGGCAAGTCCGCTCGACATCCGCAGCAACAGGTCGAGTGTAATTGCGCGGCGCGGATCACTCGCCCCCTGCCACTCCGGCACATCGGCGGGCGCATGAATATTGAGCTTGCCGTCGCCGACAAGAATGCCGGCCAGCGCATGCGTAATGCTCTTGGCCTTGGACCATGACGGGCAGGTGACATCTGGCCCGTGATCCGTCGCATATTGCTCGTGGACGAGCCGGCCGTTCTTGACGACGACGACACCGAAGGTCTCGCCGAGATCGGCAGGCGGCGTCGCGGCGAAGGCATGGTCCATCAGCCGTGTAAAGCGGGCTTGGTCGAAATTTCGGGGGAAATCCCCCTTAGGCCAATCCCTTGTCGGCCAGGCGACGCCGTCGGGCTGTGCAGGCAAGGGCGGGAGTTTTGCTCGCGTCGTGGTCTCGCTCATCGGCATCCCTCGTTTGTGTGTGCCGATGGTGCCCGCTATCCTCGCCCTCAACAAGAAGGTCGGGAGGAAAGAATGGCATTACCGAGGCTCGGGATAGAGGGTGAGTGGTTTCAGGGCGCCGATGGTCGCAGGCACCTGCTTCGCGGCGTCAATCTGGGCGGCGACTGCAAGATGCCCTACACACCGAACGGCCACACCAACATTCCGACCGATTTCGCCGATCACCGCACGGTCTCCTTCGTCGGCCGGCCCTTTCCGCTGGCCGAGGCCGACGAGCATTTCGGGCGCCTCAAGGCCTGGGGCTTCAACTGCCTGCGCCTGCTGACCACGTGGGAAGCGGTCGAGCATGCGGGGCCCGGAAACTACGATGAGGAATATCTCGACTATTTCGCCGCGCTCTGCCGCAAGGCCGACGACTACGGCATGTATGTCTTTGTCGACTTCCATCAGGACGTCTGGAGCCGCATGACCGGTGGCGACGGTGCGCCGGGCTGGCTCTTCGATGCGGTCGGCCTCGACTTCACGAAGTTTCACGCGGCCGGCGCCGCGCATGTGATGCAGTACAAATACGACTTCGCGCGTGGCGGACGTCAGGAAGACACCTATCCGACCATGACCTGGTCGCAGAATTACAAATATCCGGCCAACGCGATCATGTGGACGCTCTTTTTCGCCGGCGACGCCTTCTGCCCGGACTTTCTGGTGCAAGGCCGTTCGGCGCAGGAGTTTCTGCAGGAGCATTATCTGGGCGCGATGGAAGCCGTCGCGCATCGCGTGAAGGATTTGCCCAACGTCATCGGCTTCGACTCGCTTAACGAGCCGGGCTCGGGCTATGTCGGCCTGCCGTTGAGCTACCGCCATGTCGGCCCGAGCGAAAAAAATCCGATGCCCGCAAGGCCGGGCCTGGCCTGGTCACCGCTTGACGGTTTTGCCGCCGCACGCGGCCTTGCCCGCGAAATCCCCGAAATGCAGATCGACTGGGAAGCCCGCGCGGTGGTGAAGAAACGCGACGTGCTGGTCAATGCCGATGGCGTCTCGATCTGGAAGGCGGGCAAGCGCTGCCCCTTCGAGCGCGCCGGCGTCTACCGGCTCGACGGCGGCGAAATCGTTGCGCTGGACGAGGATTTCTTCGTCGCTCGCAACGGCCGCAAGTGGAACATGGACGCCGATTTCATGGGACCGTTCTTCGCCAAGGTCGCAAAACGCGTTCGCGCGATCAACGACGACTGGCTGCTCTTCGCCGAACTCGATCCGGGATCGGGCTTTGCGCATGGGTTCCCGGCCGACACGCCCGCGCGCACGGTCAATGCGAGCCACTGGTACGACATCGTGACGCTGTCGACCAAACGCTTCGACTTTCCGGTCAAGATCAACCCCTATACGGGCCGCACGACCGAAGGTGCCGATGCGATCGAAGCCTCCTATACAAGACAGCTCGGCCGTATCAAGGACGCGTCGAAGACGTTGAACCACGGCACCGGCGCGCCGGCGCTGCTCGGTGAATTCGGCATTCCCTTCGATCTCGATGATGCCGCAGCCTACAAGGCGTGGAACGCCGGCGACCGCTCGGACGGGCCGTGGGAGAAACACATCATCGCGCTCGACCTGATGTATAACGCCCTCGACCAGCTTCTGATGCATTCGACGCATTGGAACTACACGGCTTCCAACCGCAACGATCAGGCCATCGGCGACGGCTGGAACCAGGAAGACCTCTCGATCTATAGCGTCGACCAGCGCTCCGATCCGTCGGACATCAACAGCGGCGGCCGTGCGCTGAAGGGTTTCGTGCGGCCCTATGCGCGCGCCGTCGCCGGGCGTCCGCTGAAGATGAAGTTCAAGCGCGAGACTGGCGCCTTCCGTTTCGTCTACGAGGCGGAAGGAGACGGCGAAACCGAAATCTTTGTGCCGCGCCTGCAATACCCGAACGGCTATGACGTCGAGGTCGAAGGCGGCACGGCGACGCGCGACGACGAAAACCAGAGCCTCAAGGTCCATGCCGTCGGCTCGCAGAAAGTCGCGGTCATCGTCACGCGGAAATAAGCCCTGCCGCGATTGCTGCTGCTGCCGCTTGCATCGGCGCGAGATAGCGTCGCGCGGCTTCCGCCTCGCTCATGGTCGAGCCGATATAGCGCATGTTTATGCTTGCCGCGACCTTGTCGCCCTGCATCACCGGCACGGCGAGCCCCATCGCGGGGTCGCCGCGCATCGGCGCCGTCGTCGCATAGCCGCGCCGGCGGATGCCGTCGATCATTGCATCCACATATTTCCCGTCCCGCGCCGACGCATTCATCTTCGATTTCGAATTGCGCAGCAGCGCCATCAGCACCCGGCGCTCTTCCTCGGGACAGAACGAAATATAGGCCCGCCCCAGCGCAGACACGAGAATGGCGAGCCGCCGGTTCAGCCAGTCGGGGTCGGTCGCAAAGGGGCTTTCATGCCGCGTCGAAAGCCGGACCAGCATTGCGTCCCGGTCCAGCGTCGCAAGACCCATGGGCCATTTATGTTCAGCCGTCAGCGCCATCAGAAAGGGACGTGCCGCCTCGACCACGCGGTCGGCATGACGAAAGCCGCTCGACAAACGCAGCACCCGTTCGGTCAGCGCATAGCCGCCGCGCCGCGGTAGCCGCGCCACATGGCCCGCCGCAATCAGCGTATCGAGCAGCCGCACCAGCGTCGGCTTCGGCAGACCGGTGTCGTCATGCAGACGGGCCAGTGTCGACGACCCGGTGCCATTGAGTGCCTCCAGGATCTGCAGGCTGCGAATGACAGGCTGGACACCATCGGCGTCGGATTGCGGCATGAATTCCTCCTGCCGTCGAGCCTAATTCCGTCTCGCGGAATTTCCAAATGCTCAGGCATCGTCCGCGGCGAGATCGAGCAGCTCGGCGATCTCGGCGCTGGCTGGCCGCGTCATCACGTCGGAGACCGAGCCCGATTGAAGGATGCGGCCCTTGTGCATCACGCAGAGCCGGTCGGCGAGCCGGGTCACATCGTCGAGGTCATGCGTCACCAGTACCATCGGCATCGGCAGGTCGCGGCGCAACTCGGCAAGTTCGCGCCGCAGCTTGCGCCGCGTCACCCGGTCGACCGCCGAGAACGGTTCGTCAAGCAGCAGCACATCAGGCCGCCGCGCCAGCGCCCGCGCCACGGCCACACGTTGCTGCTCGCCGCCCGAAAGCTGAGCCGGACGCCGGTCTTCAAGCCCGTCGAGATGCACCCGCGCCAGCAGCGCTGTCGCCGCTTCGCGCCGCGTCTCGCGCGGCGTGTCGTTGAGCGCTTCCATCACATTGGCAAGCGCCGTCAGATGCGGGAAGAGCGCATAGGACTGGAACACGAGGCCCGCTCGCCGTTGCCGCGCCGGCAGGTGAATGCCGGCCGCGCTGTCGAACCATGTCGCGCCGTTACAGGCGATCCGTCCCTCGGCCGCATGGTAGAGCCCGGCAATGGCACGCAATGTCGTCGTCTTGCCGCTGCCCGATGGGCCGACCAGCGCCATCGCCTCGCCGGGCGCGACCGAGAAGGCGACGTCGAGCGGGATTTCTGCCTGTTGATGCAGCCGGACGGTGAGGCCCTTATCCATAGCGCCGCCCGATGCGTTGCGTCAGCATGTAGCTGGCGGCGATGGTGGCGAGCGAAACCAGCAGCAGCACCGCCGCCATTTGGCCGGCTGCCGCCTCATCGAAAGCCTGCACCCGGTCGTAGATCGCAATGGCGATGGTGCGCGTCTCGCCGGGAATGCTGCCGCCCACCATCAGCACCACGCCGAATTCGCCCAGCGTATGCGCGAAGGTCAACACGGTGCCGGTCAGGATGCCGGGCCAGGCGAGCGGCAGTTCGATCCGCCACAGCGTGCGCCAGCGCGACAACCCGCAACTTGCCGCCGCCTCGCGCAGCTCCGGCCCCACCGCCTCGAAGGCGCGCTGGATCGGCTGCACCGCGAAGGGAATGTTGACGATCAGCGAGGCGAGCAGCAGCCCCTCGAAGGTGAAGACCAGCGTCTGCCCGAACAGCCGCTCGAACATTTGTCCGAACCACGCGCCCGACCCGAAGGCGATCATCAGGTAAAAGCCCACCACCGTTGGCGGCAGCACCAGCGGCAGCGCCAGCCCCGCTTCGACGATGGCGCGGCCGCGCATCCGCGTTGCCGCCAGCCAGCGGCCGGTGAGAATGGCGGCGGGGATCAGCAGCAGCACCGTCAGCCCGCCGAGCCGGATCGTCAGCCAGAATGCTTCCCAGTCCATCGCCCACTCACATCGTTTCGCCGGGAAGGACGAAGCCATAACGCCGCATGATCGCGCGGGCCTCGTCCTCCTGCATGAAGCTGTGGAAGCGTCGCGCGGTCTCGCCCGCGCCTTGCAGCAGCACCATGCGCTGGCGCAGCGGCATATGCATGGTTTCCGGGACCGGTGCATGGGCGCCGCGCGCCGCAACTTCCGGCGCCAGCGCCAGCGACCAGGCGACGATGCCGCCCTGCGCATTGCCCGACAGCGCGAACTGCGCTGCTTGCGACACGTTCTCGCCATAGACGAGCTTGTCCTTGATCGCGTCCCACAAGCCTGCATGCCGCAGCGCTTCCTCCGCGCGCGCGCCATAGGGCGCGTGTTCGGGATTGGCGATGGCGAATTTTTTCAATCGTCCGTCTTCGAGAGCGGCGGCAAGATCGTCCAGAGTGCCGTCGGCCGCAAGCGGCGATCCCTGCGGCACGACAATGGCGATGCGCCCGACCGCGTAAAGTGTGCCTTCATCCGCCGTCAGCCCCGCCTCGGCGAGCCGCTGCACGAACGCCTCATCCGCCGAGAGGAACATCTGGAACGGCGCGCCCTGGCCGATCTGGCGAAAGAAGTTGCCCGACGATCCGAAGGCGAGCCTGACCTCCCGGCCGGTCGCCGTCTTGAACGCTGCCGCCACATCCGTCAGCGCGAATTGCAGGTCGGAAGCGGCCGCAATTGCCGGCACATCGCCGGCCCGCGCGGCCGCGGGGATCAGCATTGCGAGCGACAACACGAAAAATCGCAGCACCGCGCCGGATTTCATGGGTCGGGTCTCCCTTGTGGCACCGCCCGGCGGGCGGCTGGCTGCGTCTGACGCTTTATCGCCCGGCCGCGCTTGCGGGGCAATCTGCCATTAATTCCGTCTGGCGGAACTTCACAATTGCGTGCTGGCCGCCGCCGCGTCGCCACGCTTAAGTTCAAGGCAAGCGTTCGAGGAAACCCCGGACCCGGAGGATAGCCATGAGCCAGCCCGCCCTGAAGCCGCAAGCCGCGCCCTTCGCCGTCATGCCGCTGACGCCGACCATCGGCGCCGAACTTCTCGGCATCGACCTCGCAAAGCCGCTCGACGAAGCGACATTGGCGGCCATCCGCGCGGCGCTGCTCGAATGGAAGGTCGTCTTCTTCCGCGACCAGGATATCACCACCGAACAGCATCTGGCTTTCGCGCGCCGCTTCGGCGATCTCGAAGTGCATCCCTTCGCCCCCCACAAGCCGGACTACCCGGAAGTCCTCGCCATCACCCATGACAAGGACAGCAAGGGCCGCGAAAACGTCTGGCACAGCGATGTCACATGGCGCGAATGCCCCTCGCTCGGCTCGGTGCTGCGCGCGCTCGAGGTGCCCGACGTTGGCGGCGACACCCTCTTCTCCGACATGTACGCGGCCTATGACGGTCTGTCCGACTGGGTGAAGGAGAAGATCGACGGCGCGGTCGCGGTCCACGACTTCGCGCATTTCCGCAAGATGATGCGCACCCGCGGCAAGAGCGAAGCCGAGATCGAGGAGCTGAACCGCAAATACCCGATGGTCGAGCATCCGGTCGTCCGCACCCACCCGGAAACCGGCCGCAAGGGCATCTATGTCAACGCCGCCTTCGCCCAGCACATTGTCGGCATCGAGAAAGAAGCTTCCGACGCCCTGCTGGCGCTTCTCTATGCGCAGGCCGCCATCCCCGAATATCAGTGCCGCTTCCGCTGGCGCAAGAACTCCATCGCCTTCTGGGACAATCGCGCCTGCCAGCACTACGCCGTGTCCGACTACTGGCCGGCGCTCCGCCGCATGGAGCGCGTCACCATCATCGGCGACCGCCCGCGCTGACGCGCGCCACACAAGAGAGAGAAAAATGAAAGCACTCATCTACTGGGGCTCTGCCCTGGCGGCGGCCCTTGTCGTCGCGCTCCTTTCGGCCTGGTGGCTCGTCACCGATTACGACGGAAACTACCGGGCCGGTCCATGGACCACCTCCATCGTTTTCGGCAGCGTCGACGCAGATATGTACACCCGCGCCCGCGTGGCGCTCTTCGGTCTTCTCGCGCTCGACAAGCGCGAGACCATGTACTACCGGGCGGGCGTCGACAGCCACGGCGACGGGCTCACCGGCAAC
>JAUXOE010000118.1 GCA_030682415.1 Parvibaculum sp. | reverse complement strand
GCATGGCCGCCTGGGTTCTCTACAAGCTCGATGGCGGCATCGATCACATTCTGGTCGACGAGGCGCAGGACACCAGTCCCGACCAATGGGACGTGATCGCGGCGCTGGCGGAAGAGTTTCTGGTCGGTCATGGCGCGCGCGAGCGGGTGCGCACCGTCTTCGCGGTCGGCGATGAAAAACAGTCGATCTTTTCGTTCCAGGGCGCCGATCCGGCCCGCTTCGATACGATGAAACGCTATTTCGAAAAGCGCGTGAAGGCGGCCGAACGCAAATGGGACTATGTGCCGCTGACGCGTTCCTTCCGCTCGGTGCCGGAAGTGCTCGCGGCGGTTGACAAGGTTTTCGCGCTGGCGCATGCCCGCGACGGGCTGACGGCGTCGGGTGAATTCGACGATCACATCGCCTTCCGCGCCAGCGATGCCGGTCTCGTCGAGATCTGGCCGCTGGAGGAACCGGAGGAGGACGAGGAGGCGGTCGTCTGGGACGCGCCGCTCGACTACATGACCCAGACCGCACCGATGGCGAAGCTGGCTGCGCGCATCGCGCTGACCATCAGGACCTGGCTCGACAACAAGGAAATGCTTGCCGGGCGCGGCCGTCCGATTCGGCCCGGCGACATTCTGATTCTGGTGCGCCGCCGAAACGCCTTTGTCGGCGAAATGGTGCGGCATCTGAAGGAGCAGGGGATCGCGGTCGCCGGCGCCGACCGCATGGTGCTGACCGAACAGCTTGCGGTGATGGATCTGCTGGCGCTGGCGCATTTCGCGCTGCTGCCGGATGACGATCTGACGCTGGCGACGGTCCTGAAAAGTCCGCTGGTCGGCCTCGCCGAAGACGAGCTTTTCGATCTGGCGATCGATCGCAAGGGGTCGCTCTGGAAAGCGCTGCAGGAAAAGGCGGGCGGCAATGTGCGCTTCGCCGAGGCCGAGGCGCTGTTGACGAGCCTGCTCGCCCGTGCCGATTTCGAACCGCCCTATGAATTCTTCGCGCATGTGCTGGCCGAGAAGGGCCGCGAGCGGTTGCTGGCGCGGCTCGGGCCGGACGCGGCCGATCCGATCGACGAACTTCTGTCGCTGGCGCTCGAATTCGAACGCCGTCACGCACCCTCGCTTGAAGCCTTTGTGCATTGGGTCGAGCGCGGCGCCGCCGAAATCAAGCGCGACATGGATCAGGGCCGCGACGAGGTGCGCGTGATGACCGTGCATGGCGCGAAAGGTCTTGAGGCCGAAATCGTCTTCATGCCCGACACCTGCGCCGTGCCGGGCGGCAGTCACGATCCGGCGCTGCTCGAATTGCCGCTGCCGAATGACGGGCCCAGGCTGTTGCTGTGGCCGGTGCGCAAGAAGGACGAGGACGAGGTCAGCGCCATCGCACGCGAGGGGCATCGCCGCGTGCAAGCCGAGGAATACCGGCGGCTTCTCTATGTGGCGATGACGCGCGCCCGCGACCGGCTCTATGTGGCGGGCTATCGTGGCGTCAATCCGCCGCCGCCCGAATGCTGGTACGAACTTGCCTGCGAGGCGTTGCTGCCGGAGGCGAAGGCAGCGGCGCATGCCGATGGCGGACCCGTCTGGCGTATCGAAGGCAAACAGAAGCGCAAACCCGAGCCGGAAATGGCCGCCACTCCCTCTCCGCTGCCGGAACGCCCGGACTGGACGCGGCGTGACGCCGGTGCCGAGCCGCGGCCCTCGCGCCCGCTGGCGCCGTCGCGCCTGCCGCCCGAGGGCATGGCGGAGCCCGTGCCGGTATCGCCGCGCGCCGGCGATGCTACGCGCCGCTTTCAACGTGGTAGCCTCATTCACCGCCTGCTCGAAACATTGCCGGACATGGCGCCCGACGCCCGCGCCGGCGCGGCCAAACGCTATCTGGCCCTGCCCGCGCATGGGCTCGACGCGGATGAGCAGACCGAGATTGAGGATGCTGTCTTCCGCGTGCTGAACGATGAGAAGTTCGCCGGCGTCTTCGCGACCGGCAGCCGCGCCGAGGCGCCGATTGCCGGCATGATCGATTTCGGCGGCACGCCCTTTCCGGTAACCGGCCAGATCGATCGCCTCTGTGTCACAAGAGACGCGGTGATGATCATCGACTATAAGACGAATCGTCCGCCGCCCACGACACCGACGGATGTCGCGCCGGCCTATGTGGCGCAGATGGCCGCCTATCGCGCCGTGTTGGCGCGCATTTTCCCCGACCGCAAGGTGCGCTGCGCACTTTTGTGGACCGAGGGCCCGGCACTGATGGAATTACCCGCCCGGATGTTGGAAAATGTTCTGGAATCAGCCAAATCCGCGACAAAGAGCGCGCCTTGACCTTGGGGTGGCGCGTTCCTAGATTTGATGTCACGTTGAATTTGTACCCCCGTATTCGCGCCCTTTTGGCGCGCAGGCCCGCCTGGTGAATCAGGAACCAGGGCCAGGAAAGGAAGAAGATGGCGACCAACAAAGTGACCGATCAATCCTTCGAGAGCGATGTGCTGGATGCTTCCGGCCCCGTTCTGGTCGATTTCTGGGCGGAGTGGTGCGGCCCCTGCAAGCAGATCGGCCCGGCGCTGGAAGAGATCGCCAAGGATTACGGCGGCAAGCTGACCGTCGCGAAGATCAATATCGACGAGAACCCGAATGTGCCGACCAAGTACGGCGTGCGCGGTATCCCGACATTGATGATCTTCAAGGACGGTCAGGTGGCCGCGACCAAAGTCGGCGCGCTGCCGAAAGGCAAGATCGTCGAATGGATCGACGGCGCGATCTGATTGCCGTTGCGGGAGATTTAAAGAAGGCCGGTTCTCACGAACCGGCCTTTTTCATGCGTGGTCGCGCAGCACGTGACCGGCAAGATAGAGCGAGCCGCAAATCAGGACGCGCGGGCTGGCACGGCCGGCATCGACATTGGCGCGGGAAAGCGCCTGCTCGAGCGATGCGGCCGGCGTCGCGTCGAGCCCGGCGGCATGTGCGGCCTCGGCGAGCTTTTCGGCCGGCAGCGATGCTGGCGCGTCCGGAATGGTGACCGTCTCGACATGCGCGGCGAGCCCGGCGAACGGCGCGAAGAAGCCGGTGGCGTCTTTGGTGTCGAGCATGCCGCAGATGAGCACGAGCGGCTTTGGATCCCGCGCGGCGAGATCGGCCATGGTCTCGGCGATGGCGCGTCCGGCCGCGGGATTGTGGCCGCCATCGAGCCAGAGATCGCTCTCCTTCGGCAACAAATCGAACAGCGGTCCGCGCGTCAGGCGCTGCATCCGTGCCGGCCATTCGACATGGGTCAGTCCCTCGGCGATCGCTGTCCGATCGAGCGGGAAAATCTCCGCGCGGCGCAGCGCGCAAATGGCGATGCCGGCATTGTCGATCTGATGCCGGCCGGCAAGCCGCGGCAAGGGAAGGTCAAGAAGGCCGGCCTCGTCCTGATAGACAAGCGATCCCGCCTCCTCATGTGCGGTGAATTCCTGTCCGTGCATGAAGAGCGGCGTACCGGTTTTTTCGGCCGCCATTTCAATGGCAACACGCGCCTCGTCAGGTTGCGGGCCGATGACGGCGGGAACGCCGCGCTTCAGAATGCCGGCTTTCTCGGCCGCGATCAGCGCAATCGTGTCGCCGAGAAAGGCCTGATGGTCGAGATCGACCGGCGTGACGACGGAGACGGCGGGCCTTGCAACGACATTGGTCGTGTCGAGCCGTCCGCCCATGCCGACTTCGAGGATCAGGGCGTCTGCCGGTGCGCGTGAAAAGGCGAGCAGCGCGGCACAGGTGGTGATTTCAAAAAAAGTGATCGGCTGACCGCCGTTGGCGCGCTCGCATTCGTCGAGCAGCGCCGCCAGCGCCGGTTCCGCGATGAAGGCGCTGCGCGGACGTCCGGCAAGGCGGATGCGTTCGTGAAAGCGCACGAGATGCGGCGAGGTGTAGCTGTGAACGGCATAGCCGCCCGCTTCGAGGCAGGCCCGCAGGTAAGCGGCAACCGATCCCTTGCCGTTGGTTCCGGCGACGTGGAAAACCGGCGGCAAGGCGCGTTCCGGATGACCGAGTGCGGCAAGCAATCGCCATGTGCGATCGAGCGAAAGGTCGATCAGCTTCGGATGAAGCCCGGTCAAGCGGTCGAGGATGACGTCGCTGGTTAAGCGTTCCTGTTCGCTCACGGCGCCGGCGCGGCAACCGTCGCCGGGACATTGGCGCTTTGCTGCTTTGCGCTGCGCGGGCGATGCGTCATCAGCCGAACAATACGCGCCAGCGTTTCCTTCATCTTGTGACGATGCACGATCATGTCGACCATGCCATGTTCCATCTGGAACTCTGCCCGCTGGAAATCGTCCGGCAGTTTTTCGCGGATCGTCTGCTCGATGACGCGACGGCCCGAAAAGCCGATCAACGCCTTCGGCTCGGCGATCTGAATATCGCCCAGCATGGCATAGGAGGCGAGCACGCCGCCGGTCGTCGGATCGGTCAGCACGACTATGAAAGGAAGGCCCGCCTCGCGCAGCAGCTGGATGGCCACCGTGGTGCGGGGCATCTGCATCAGCGACAGAATGCCTTCCTGCATGCGCGCGCCGCCGGCGGCGGTGAAGAGGATATAGGGCGCCTTCATTTCACGCGCCACCTCGGCGCCGCGAATGATCGCCTCGCCGGCCGCCATGCCGAGCGAACCGCCCATGAAGGAGAAGTCTTCAACCGCGACCACCGTCTCGACACCGTCGAGCGGTCCGTGCGCGACGGTCACGGCGTCGTCGCGGCCGGTCTTGCTGCGCGCTTCCTTGAGGCGGTCGGGATATTTCTTCTGGTCGCGAAACTTCAGCGGATCGAGCGGGACACCGTCGACAGGCACGAGCTGGTAGTCGGCATTGTCGAAAATCGATGCGAGGCGCTCCTTCGTGCCGAACCGCAAATGATGGTCGCAGGCGGGGCAGACACGCATCGCCGCGTCGAGATCGCGGTGGAAGATCATCTCGCCGCAATTGCTGCATTTATGCCAGAGATTGTCGGGCGCCTGTTCGCGCTTCTTGAAAACCCGCTGAATTTTCGGCCGGACGACATTGTTGATCCAGTTCATCGGGTCCTTCCTTCTATTCCGCTGCGGTGGCGCGCGCGCCGTGAACGCCATCGGCAAGCTTGCGCACAAATGCAAGAACGCGCTCGGCGGCGCCCGGTTTCACCCGGCCTTGCGGATCGATTTCGGCGGCAATGGCATCGACGATCGCCGAGCCGACCACGGCGCCATCGGCGTTGCGTGCGATCTCGGCCGCCTGTTCCGGCGTGCGGATGCCGAAGCCGACAGCGACCGGCAAAGAAGTGTGACGTTTGATGCGGGCGACTGCCGCCGCGACATTGCGCGTCTCGGGGCTTGCCGAGCCGGTGATGCCGTTGATCGAGACGTAGTAGACGAAGCCCGACGTGTTGGCGAGAACGGCCGGCAGGCGCCGGTCGTCGGTCGTCGGCGTCGCGAGACGAATGAAATTGAGACCGGCGCGCATGGCGGGTTCGCAGAGCTCGTCATCTTCCTCAGGCGGCAGATCGACCACGATCAATCCGTCGACGCCCGCTTCGGTCGCGCGGGAAAGGAACAGTTCGACGCCCATGTGATAGATCGGATTGTAATAGCCCATCAGCACGATCGGCGTATCGCTGTCGCTGGCGCGGAACCGGCGCACGAGATCAAGCGTCTTCATCATGCTGGCGCCCGCTTTCAGCGCCCGCTGCGTCGATGCCTGGATGGCCGGTCCGTCGGCCATTGGATCGGTGAACGGCATGCCGAGTTCGATGACGTCGGCGCCGGCGGCCGGCAGGCCTTTCAGGATCGCCAGTGTCGTGTCGAAATCGGGATCGCCGGCGGTGATGAAGGTGACGAAGGCCGCGCGGGCTTCCGTCTTCAGACGCGCAAAGCGTTTGTCGAGCCGCGTCGTCACAGCGTCACCCCCAGATGGTCGGCAACCGCGAACACGTCCTTGTCGCCACGCCCGCACATATTCATCACCATCAGGTGATCCTTTGGCAGTGTCGGCGCAAGCTTCGAAACAAAGGCCAGCGCATGCGCCGGTTCAAGCGCCGGGATGATGCCTTCTAGCCGCGAGCAGAGCTGGAACGCCTCAAGCGCTTCCCTGTCGGTCGCCGACACATATTCGGCACGACCCGTTTCGTGCAGCCATGCATGCTCGGGCCCGATGCCGGGATAGTCGAGACCGGCCGAAATCGAATGACCATCCTTGATCTGCCCGTCTTCGTCCTGCAGCAGATAGGTCCGGTTGCCATGCAGCACGCCGGCCGAGCCGCCTTTCAGCGAGGCGCAATGCTCGCCGGTTTCAAGGCCCTTGCCGGCCGCCTCGACGCCGTAGATTTTCACCGACCGATCGTCGAGGAAGGGATGGAACAATCCCATCGCATTGGAGCCGCCGCCGATACAGGCGACCAGCGAATCCGGCAACCGCCCCTCGCGCTCCTGCATCTGCGCTTTCGTTTCGTTGCCGATCACCGACTGAAAGTCGCGTACCATCGCCGGATAGGGATGGGGGCCGGCGACCGTGCCGATGAGGTAATAGGTGTTGTCGACATTGGTCACCCAGTCGCGCAAGGCCTCGTTCATCGCATCCTTCAGCGTGCCGGTTCCAGACGTGACCGGCACAACCTCGGCGCCGAGAAGCTTCATGCGGAAGACATTGGGCTTCTGCCGCTCGATGTCGGTGGTGCCCATATAGACGACGCAGGGCAGACCAAAACGCGCGCAGACGGTGGCGGTCGCGACGCCGTGCTGGCCGGCACCAGTTTCGGCGATGATGCGCGTCTTGCCCATGCGCATCGCCAGCAGAATCTGTCCGAGGCAATTGTTGATCTTGTGGCTGCCGGTATGGTTGAGCTCGTCGCGCTTCATGTAGATTTTGGCGCCGCCGAATTTCTCGGTCAGACGTTCGGCGAGATAAAGCGGGCTTGGCCGGCCCACATAATCGCGCTGCATGAAATCGATCTGCGCCTGGAAGGCTGGGTCGTTCTTCGCGGCGGTGTAGGCCTTGTCGAGATCGAGCACCAGCGGCATCAGCGTTTCGGCGACGAAGCGGCCGCCGAAAATGCCGAAGCGACCCCGCTCGTCGGGTCCGTTGCGTAGTGAGTTGGCTTGCGAAGTGCTCACGCTCGAACTTTCTCTTCCACCAAATTCAGGCTGCCGTCAGGCGCCCTTGGCCGCACGAATAAAGGCTGCGATCGCGGCCGGATCCTTCTTGCCCGGCGCGCTTTCGACACCGGATGAAACGTCGACCGCTTCGGCGCCGGTAATGCGGATCGCCTCGGCGACATTTTCAGCGGTGAGGCCGCCCGAAAGCATCCAGGGCATCTCCGGCCGATGGCCGGCGATCAGCGACCAGTCGAAAACGAGGCCGTTTCCACCCGGCAGTGCGCCCGCCATAGATTTAGGCGGTTTGGCATCGAACAGCAACAAATCGGCGGAATCTCGGTAAATTTCGCAAAGTTCCGGATCGCCCGGCTCGGCGACGCCAATAGCCTTCAGCAGCGTGATGCCATAGCGCGATTTGAGCTCGACGAGCCGGTCCGGCGTTTCGGCGCCATGAAGCTGCAGGATATCGGGCTGGAGCGCCTCGACCACCCCGTCGAGTGTCCGGTCGTCGGCATCGACGGTGAGTGAGACCTTGAGCACGGAGGACGGAACGCCGGCGGCCAGTGCGCGGGCCTGTGCGAGCGAGATGCTTCGGGGGCTTTCCGGATAGAAGTTGAAACCGAGATAGTCGGCGCCGGCGGCGACCGATGCCTCGATCGTTTCCGGTGTCGACAAGCCGCAGATTTTGACACGGACCGTCATGGCGGGATCAGGCCGCAAGCGAGCGGACGATCTCTTCGGCCGCGGCCCGCGGATCGCCCGCGCCGGTAATGGGTCGGCCGATAACGAGCACATCGGCGCCGAGCGCCAGGGCTTCGGTCGGCGTCATCACCCGCTTCTGGTCGCCGATGGCGCTCCCGGCCGGGCGGAGGCCCGGCACGATCAGCTTGAAGTCAGACCCGAGATCGCGGCGCAGGGTTTCGATCTCATGGGCCGAGCAGACGACGCCGTCGAGACCGGCAGCGGCCGCAAGGCCGGCAAGCCGGCGCACCTGGTCGGATGCCGTGCCGCCGACGCCGGTTGCCGCCAGATCGGTTTCATCAAGGCTTGTCAGCAGCGTGACGCCGATGATCAGCGGACGGCGCTCGCCCGCCTCGCGCGCCGCCTCGGCGGCCGCACGCATCATGGCGCTGCCGCCGGCCGCATGGACATTGACGATGGCGGGCGCGAGCGGCAGTACCGCGCGAATGCCGCCGGCGACCGTGTTCGGAATGTCGTGAAGCTTCAGGTCGAGAAAGATCGGCAGTCCCGTTTCAGCCACCGCCCGGTAGCCGGCCGGCCCATGGGCGTTGAAAAATTCCATGCCGATCTTGGCACCGCCGACGCTGCCTTTGAGGCCGCGCGCAAGCATCGCCGCCCGATCGACATCGGTGGTGTCCAGGGCGCAGAAAATCGGGTTGCCAAGTGTCATCGCGGGCCTGCTCATGTCCTTGGGCCGCCTTATAGCAGATCGGCGCCGCAAGGGGACCGGATTTAGTCGTTTTCGGCGGCTCGAAGCGCCGGCAAACCGTTCACCGGGGCCGCGCCCTTGCTCCGCGCCGCTTTTCGCCGAGCCTGCGCCCAGGCGCCGAAGCCGCCGGCCAGAATACCGACAAGCACCGAAACCAGCACGATCAGGAAAAGCGGGATATCGACGCCGAGCGCCGGGCTCTCCGGGTTGAAGGGATCGAGGCTGAAGGTCACGCTTGACCGGTTGGCCACCGCCAGCGCCATTGCAAGGAGAACGACGGGCGGCAGCAATATCCAGCGCAGGAGTTTCACGCGTTCTGTCCCGAAATCAGGGCGTCAACAAGAGCCGCCGGCGCCGGGATCAATCGTCGTCGCCGTCGTCGGCCGCCATCAGCTTGTCGTCGGAAATATCGGCATTGTTAAGGCGCTCGCGCAATTCCTTGCCCGTCTTGAAGAAGGGCACCGATTTTTCCTCGACGTGAACGGGCTCGCCGGTGCGCGGATTGCGGCCGGTGCGCGCCGGGCGGCTCTTGACCGAAAAGGCCCCGAAGCCGCGCAGCTCAACCCGGTCGCCCCGCGCCAGCGCGGCGCTGATCTCGTCGAAAATCGTGCCGACGATGCGTTCGACGTCGCGCTGGTAGAGATGCGGATTGGCCTGAGCCAGACGCGCGACGAGTTCCGATTTGATCATATGCTTGCGTCCCCCGGCCGTGCCTCGCATTGTCCTTGACCGTCACCGGAAGCGGTCCTGACTCTCCCCTTATTGGCGGTCAGGTTGCCAAACGCTTGTCAGACCGTCAAGTGTAAGTCTTTTTGTTTGCTGTGTTTTTCCGGCCACGACTTCACCGGCAACGATGATCGCCTCGCCGAGCGTCCGCCCGACAAAGCCGGCGATGCCGAGACTGGGATAAGCCGGTTCCCATGTCTGGACCGGGAGATCGGGATCGAGCCCGTGTTCCTCGGCAAGCCAGGCAATCGCCTGCTCTTCGCTGCCGATCTCGTCGACAAGCCCGTTTTCCACAGCCTGCCAGCCGGTGAAGACGCGTCCGTCGCCGAGGCGCCGCGCCATTGCCTCGTCCATATCGCGCCGTTCCATAACGAGATGCAGGAACCAGTCATAGGAGCTGTCGACAAGTTCCTTGGTCACCCGCAGCGCCTCCGGGCTCGGCCGGTGGAAGGGGTTCGGCTCGGCCTTCAGTGGTGCCGATTTGACCTCGCGCATTTCGACGCCGATATGCTTCAGAAGTTCCTCAAGCTGCGCCCATTGGAAGATGACGCCGATGGAGCCGGTGATGGTGTTGCCGCGGGCGACGATGCGGTCGGCCGACATGGCGACGATATAGCCGCCCGACGCCGCGACCGTCCCCAGCACGGCGACGACCGGCTTCTCGGCCGCGACATGGCGGATGGATTCGTAGAGCGCTTCGGCACCCGTCGTCGTGCCGCCGGGGCTGTCGATGGCGAGGATCACCGCCTTGACGCTCGGGTCCTTGGCGATCTTCTCCAGCATTTCGTGTTGCAAGCGGTCGTCGACGACAATGCCGCCGATCTCGACCCGGGCGATATGCGAACGGGCCGGCCAGCCGCGCTCGGAGATCAACGCAATCAATGCCACGGCCAGCGCGAGGATGGCGCCGGCGCGCCAAAAAAACAGGCGGCGCTTCAAACGCCGCCTGTCTGTCAATGTATCTGCATCGAGCGACACGTGTCTTAACCCTCCGGACAGGACGAATGCGGAGCCGGAGCTTAACGCGACGGGCGGGGCTTGTCGCCCCACCCGTTGCGTCCTTATTTGTCGTCCGAACCGGCCTTGTTGAGGGCCGCACCGAGAATGTCGCCCAGCGATGCACCCGAATCCGACGAGCCGTACTGCGCCACCGCTTCTTTTTCTTCGGCGATTTCGAGCGCCTTGATCGAAAGCTGGATCTTGCGGGCCGCACGGTCGAACTGCGTCACGCGGGCGTCGATCTTGTCACCGACCGAAAAGCGTTCCGGTCGCTGATCGCCACGGTCGCGCGCCAGTTCGGCGCGACGGATGAAGGCCGACATATCGTCCGCACCCACCGTGACCTCGAGGCCGTTTTCGGTGACGGCGGTGACCGTGCAGGTCACGACCGCACCCTTGCGGATATCGCCCAGCGATTCCATCGGATCGCCGGAGAGCTGCTTGATGCCCAGCGAGATGCGTTCCTTCTCGGTGTCGACATCGAGCACGACCGCCTTCACGATCTGGCCCTTCTGGTAATCGGTCATCGCCTCTTCGCCCGGGCGGTTCCAGTCGAGATCGGACATGTGCACCATGCCGTCCACATCGGCGTCGAGACCGACAAAGAGCCCGAACTCGGTGATGTTCTTGATCTCGCCTTCGACCATTGTGCCCGAGGGATACTTCTCGGCGAAGGTCGTCCAGGGATTGTCCATGCAATGCTTGAGACCAAGCGAGATGCGGCGCTTCACCGGATCGACTTCGAGCACCATCACTTCCACTTCCTGCGAGGTGGAAACGATCTTGCCCGGATGCACGTTCTTCTTGGTCCAGCTCATCTCGGAGACATGGACGAGGCCTTCCACGCCGGGCTCAAGCTCCACAAACGCACCGTAATCGGTGATGTTGGTGACGCGGCCCTTGAAGCGCGCCTCAAGCGGATATTTCGTCTCGACACCTTCCCAGGGATCGGCTTTGAGCTGCTTCATGCCGAGCGAGATGCGCTGCGTGTCGTGATTGACCTTGATGACCTGAACCTTCAGCGTCTGGCCGATCGAGAGCACTTCGGTCGGGTGGTTGACGCGGCGCCATGCAATGTCGGTGACATGAAGGAGACCGTCGACGCCGCCGAGATCGACGAAGGCGCCGTAATCGGTGATGTTCTTGACGACGCCTTCGAGCACCTGGCCTTCTTTCAGGTTCTCGACCAGCTCCTGCCGCTGTTCGGCGCGCGTCTCTTCGAGCACCGCGCGGCGAGAGACGACGATATTGCCGCGCCGCTTGTCCATTTTCAGAATCTGGAAGGGCTGCGGAATATTCATCAGCGGCGTCACGTCGCGCACGGGACGGATATCGACCTGGCTGCCGGGCAGGAAGGCCACAGCGCCGTCGAGATCGACCGTGAAGCCGCCTTTGACGCGGCCGAAAATCTGACCGTCGACGCGATCCTGCTTCTCGAAGGCTTCCTCGAGGCGAATCCAGCTTTCTTCGCGCTTGGCCTTTTCGCGGCTGAGCACCGCTTCGCCCATCGCGTTCTCGATGCGCTCGAGATAAACCTCGACGACGTCGCCGACATTGAGGTTGGCGAGCTTGCCGGGTGTCGCAAATTCCTTGAGGGCGACGCGACCTTCCGTCTTGAGGCCGACATCGATGATGGCGAGGTCGTTTTCGATGGCGACGACCGTCCCCTTGATGACGGAGCCTTCCTGCATGCTGCCTTCGGAAAAGGACTGCTCCAGCAGGGCGGCAAAATCTTCGCGGCTCGGATTGAGCGCGCTTGCGGTGTTAGCCAATGTAAAAGTCTCCTGACGATGCTTTTGTTCCGGCCGGCGGTTGGGTCCGCGGGTCTTCCCCCGAAATCGTAGAACGTCCGGGAGCATGTGGATTTGGGCGGTGTCGGTTAGAGGTTGCAAAAAGCGACCCGACCGGCGGAATCCTGCGTCAGAGCAATGCGAAAAAGGCGCGCCGCCAGAACGGCGAAAACGCACTTAACCCATTGCTTTGTCGATGATCGCGACGGCTGCGTCGAACGCCGCTTCTATACTCAAATCGGAGGTATCGAGCAAGTGTGCGTCGGGCGCCGGCTTCATGGGGCTGATCGCCCGTTCGGCGTCGCGCCGGTCTCTTTCCTTCACATCCTCAAGGACTTGTGCCTCGGAGAGGTCCGACCGCGAATTGTTGAGTTCGAGCCAGCGCCGGCGGGCCCGGACCTCCGGACTGGCGGAAACGAAAAGTTTCACGTGAGCCTCGGGGCAGACCACTGTGCCGATATCCCGTCCGTCGAGCACGGCGCCCGGCTTTTGGGCCGCAAAGCGCCGCTGCAGCCCCAAAATGGCGGTCCTGACAGACGGCATGGCGGCGACCACGGAGGCCGCATGACCGGCCTCGGCGGTGCGGATCGCCTTTTCGTCGATTTTGGCGGCATCGAGCGCCTTGGCGGCCGCAAGGGCGGCTTTTTCGTCGGCCGGGTCCCCCCCTGAGGCCAGCACCGCCTGACCGACCGCGCGGTAGAGGGAGCCGGTGTCGAGATAGGCGAGGCCGTAATGGCGGGCAAGCGCCCGCGCCAGTGTGCCCTTGCCGGAGGCGGCGGGGCCGTCGACGGCGACGATCATTGGCCTGCGCCGCTGAAGCTCGCCCCGAGCCCGCGCATGAGGGGCACGAAATCGGGGAAACTGGTCGCAATCATCGAGGCATCGTCGACGGTCACCGGCTTTTGTGCGGCAAGACCCATGACGAGGAAGGACATGGCGATACGGTGATCCATATGGGTCGCGACATGACCCGCACCCGCGACCTCGCCGCCGCGGCCTTCGACGATCATCCCATCCTCGCTCTCGCGGACCTTGACGCCGTTGGCGCGCAAGCCGGAGGCGGTGGCCGCGATCCGGTCGCTTTCCTTGACGCGGAGTTCGTGAATGCCGAGCATTTTGGTCTCGCCCTCGGCGAAGGAAGCAGCGACCGCCAGCACGGGATACTCGTCGATCATCGAAGCGGCGCGCTCCGGCGGCACGTCAATCCCGCGCAAGCGGCTCGACCGGACGCGAAGATCGGCGACCGGCTCACCGCCCTCCTCGCGCTGGTTCATCACCTCGATGTCGCCGCCCATTTCCATCAGCGTCGTATAGAGGCCGGCTCGATGCGGATTGAGCGTGATCCCCCGGACGATGATCTCCGAGCCCGGCGTCAGCAGCGCCGCGACGACCGGAAAGGCCGCCGATGAGGGGTCGCCCGGCACCGCGATGGGGCAGGGCCGGAGTTCGGGCTCGCCGGTGAGCCGGATGGCCAGGAGGCCGCGCGGCCCGGTTTCGATCTGAACCTCGGCGCCGAAGGCCTTGAGCATCCGTTCGGTATGGTCGCGGGTCGGCGTCGCCTCGATGACCGTGGTTTGGCCGGGCGCATTGAGGCCGGCCAGCAGCACGGCCGATTTGACCTGCGCCGAGGCGACCGGCAGTGGATAGGCAATGGGCATGGTCCGCCGCGCCCCGATCAGCGTCAGCGGCAGGCGGCCGCCGGCACGGGCGTGAAAAGTTGCCCCCATGTCGGTGAGAGGTGCAATCACGCGGCCCATCGGGCGGCGCGACAGCGACGCATCGCCGATAAAGGTCGCCGTGATCGGATGGCCGGCAACGAGGCCCATAATCAGACGCGCGCCCGTTCCCGAATTGCCGAAATCGAGAGGCTGGTCCGGTTCCCGCAGCCCGCCGACTCCGACCCCGTGCACCGACCATGAGCCGTCGGCATGGCGCTGCACATCGGCGCCGAGACGGCGCATGGCCTCGGCGGTCGCCAGCACGTCGGCGCCCTCCAGAAGTCCCGTAATGCGCGTTTCGCCGACCGCCAGCGCGCCGAAGATCAGCGCCCGGTGCGAAATCGACTTGTCGCCCGGCACCCTGACGGTGCCCGACAGGCGGTCCGAAGGTTCGGCGGTGAGGGGCATCGCGGGGAAATGGGCCAAGGCGCTTTCGCTGCTGGGGTTGCCGGGAAGCGCCGGCGGGGCGTCCCGCCCGCTCCCGGCGGAGCGGCCGCGGGCCGGAACGGCGCGAATAGGTTTTGACAGGAGCAACTTAACGTGGCAATGGGAAAATCCTTCAAGGCCATATACCGCGCGCCGGGTTGACCCAGGGCGCGCAAGACGCGGATAGACGCGGGGGAGTGCTAGCTTGTCGAAACCCGAGTTGGGAACCAAACGCGATTGCCCGAGTTGCGGCGCGAAGTTTTACGACCTGAACAAGAATCCGGTCGTGTGCCCCAAGTGCAAGCACGAATATGTGCCCGACACAGGTGCCAAGGCGAAGCGTGCCAAGCCGGTTGAAAAGCCGAAGGAGAAGCCGCTGAAGCGTGTCGTGGTCGATGACGGGGACACCGTCTCGCTCGATGCGATGCGCGACGAGGAGCTGGCGGTCGATGACGACGATATCGATGTCGATGTGGACGTCGAGGTCGAGGATGACGACGCCGACGACGCCTTCCTGCCCGACGACGAAGACGAGGATGATGATGTCACCGGCATCGTTCGCGGCGGCAAGGGCGACGACGACTGAAATAACGGCAAGGCGGAACGCCGCGGTTGCGCGATCTCTCCGGCATCAAGTTTCTCTTGATCGCCGGGGGGCGCGGCCCTAAGTTCCGCCACCGTCGGTGCGGGGCCCATCCCGCGCCGGATACAAGGCGGGGCCATAGCTCAGTTGGGAGAGCGCTTGCATGGCATGCAAGAGGTCGTCGGTTCGATTCCGTCTGGCTCCACCAATTCATCCCCCGATCCGAAATCTCGGCCGCAAGGGTCGCTTGATCTTCCGGGAGATCGGTGGAAATACGCCGGTTCTCCGGTAGCCGTTGTCGTTGTGATGCGAAAGACGGGATAGAGCTGCAATCCTGTCGAGCGCACGAATCACGGCGTCCGGTGCTGCGTCATCGGACTGTGTCGCGTGATGGATTTTCCTGCCAGTTCCACGGACCACAAAAACGGATCGCTCAGGTCTGCTTGATCGTCGCCCATGTCAGCTTGAATCGGGTTAGGTATTTTCTCAGGCGGTCGGCGTCGTTTTCCGTGGTGCGGCGGTTGCGTGAAGCGGCAAACAGCTTCCGCCCCGCATCCGAAAGCGACTGGCTGCCGCGACAGATTTGGACGACTTCGGCAAGCTGCACTCTGTCGAACATATCCATTTGCTTTAATACCGCGTCATCGAGGAGCTCTTCCAGATTGTCGCTGGGCCCGGTTCTGGAGTGAGCCCAGAGCTCGCTCAGCCGTTTGATTTCCGCATCCACGCCGTTGATATTTATCCGGCCCGAGGAAGCGAGGGTGGCCATGCGCGTCACGCTTGCGGCAAGGTCGCGAAAATTTCCGGGCCATGATGCGTCCGCAGATGTGGCAAAGGTTAGGAAACGGTGACGGGCCTCCTTGTTGAACGTCACGCGCGTACTTTCGCGTTGAGCAAACCGGTCCAGCTCGTAGTCGAGATTTGGTTCGATGTCCTCGAGGCGTTGTGAAAGCCCGGGGAGCGAGAACGTCCAAAGGTTGAGGCGCGCAAACAGATCGTCGCGGAACGTCCCTTCCGTCATCGCCCGCGCGAGATCGCGGTTGGTCCCAGCAATCAGCTGAAAATCAGATCCAACATCCTTGTCCGCGCCGACGGGCATGAAACGCTTTTCCTCGATCGCACGAAGGATCATGGCCTGCTCGTCGAGTCCCAACTCGCCGATCTCGTCGAGGAAGAGCATGCCCTTGTCGGCTGTGCGAAGGAGGCCGGGTCTGTCCGACATGGCGCCTGTGAACGCGCCCTTCTTATGTCCGAACAATGCGGACATCGCGCCGTCGCCCTTCAACGTCGCGCAGTTGACCTCGACGAACGGCCCTGAGATCTGGTGCTTCAGGCGTCTCAGTTCGTAGATACGCCGTGCAAGCTGGCTCTTGCCGGCACCCGTTGGGCCCATCAACAGAAGCGGCGCCTTCGAGCGAATGGCGACCTGCTCAATCTCGTCGATCATTCGGTTGAAGGCTTCGTTGCGCGTGTCGATGCCGGATTTCAGGAACGAGATGCTTTCCGCGGCGGCGGCCGCGAAGCGTGTCGCGATGCTGTCATATCGCGAAAGATCGAGATCGATGGCGCTCCATGCTCCGGCGGTATGTCGTTGCCTGTCTCGCGAGGGCTGTGTCTGGAGGAGCCGGCCCGGCAGGTAGTGTGCTTCAGTGAGAAGAAACAGGCATATCTGCACGACATGTGTGCCCGTCGTGATGTGGATCAGATAGTCCTCGCTATCCGGTTCGAACGGGTAGGAGCGGGCAAAATCCAGAAGCTTTCCGTAGACCTCTTCGAAATCCCAAGGGTCCTTGAAATCGAGCGGCCGGCGTTCGACGGCCGTCTCGGGCGAGACGGTCGCGATGTCGGCGGTCACCATCTCTGCCAGAGCTTGATGTGCGGTCCCGTGCAGCATGACGAACCGGTCCACCCGCAGGTCTTCATGCATGCAGAGATTCACGGACGGACGCCACTTGTTCCATCGCGAGGGAGCTGCCTCGCTCGCGTCGAGCGTGGAGCCTATGAAGCCAATGACGGTGAGCGGTTTCATGATTATATTATTATCTAGAAATTAGATAAACAGATAGAAAAATCATGGGCCGGTTCACTTTTGTAGCGGGGAAAAATCCGAAGAAAACGGGCTCTTTTGCTGGCTTTCGGACGAATAGGACAGCTCAGCCCGCGTTTGGCACGTGCTGTGCTATGTGCCTTAATGCCGGACGTCACTGATCATGCGTTCCGTCCGGTGCGGGCAAAAAGGGCGGCCGGAATGGGCCGGCCGCCCCAGCCCCGTATCGCCTATGCGTCGCGAAGAATGTTGTCGCCAACCGCGTGACTTGTTCCGCAGGCGATGGCCGGAGAGAGGGTGTTGCCATGACGGAAACAGGTTTCGAGTATCAGACGGTCGAGGGCGGCGCGCCAATCAAGATGTGGACGAAAGGCGTCCCGGTCGACGACAAGGCGCGCGCCCAGCTTGCCGCGGCCGCCCGGCTGCCCTTCATCTTCAAGCATGTCGCCGTCATGCCCGACGTTCATGTCGGGATCGGCGCCACCGTCGGCTCGGTCATTCCGACACGGGGTGCCGTTGTTCCCGCGGCGGTCGGTGTCGACATCGGCTGTGGGATGATGGCGGCGCGCACCTCGCTCATGGCATCCGATCTTCCGGACAACCTCGAAGGCATCCGTTGCGCCATCGAGCGCGCGGTCCCGCATGGCCGCGACGTCGGGCGCGGCAAGCGGGACAAGGGGTCCTGGGGGGAGCCGCCGGCTGAAATTGTCGATGCGTGGGCGACGCTTTCCGCCCGCTTCAACCTCATTGCCGCAAAATATCCGAGGCTCGAAAAGACGAACCACATCGTCCATCTCGGGACGCTCGGAACCGGCAATCACTTCATCGAGCTTTGTCTCGACCAGGACGGGCGCGTCTGGGTCATGCTTCACTCGGGCTCGCGAGGCGTCGGCAATTCAATCGGCCGTTTCTTCATCGAGCTCGCCAAAGAGGATATGCGCAAGTGGTTCATCAACCTCCCGGACGAGGATCTTGCCTACTTTCCGGAAGGCACGACGCATTTCGACGACTACGTTGAAGCTGTCGAATGGGCTCAGGAGTTTGCCGCACTGAACCGGCGGATGATGATGGACAATATCGTACGTGCGCTGCGTATGCAGATTTCGAAGCCGTTCGATGCCGAACTTGAAGCCATCGACTGTCACCACAACTACGTGCGGCGTGAGAACCATTTCGGAGAAAACATTCTTGTGACCCGGAAGGGAGCCGTGCGTGCCGCGAAGGGCACGATGGGCATCATTCCCGGATCCATGGGCGCGAAGTCCTTTATTGTTCGCGGGCTTGGAAACAAGGAGTCCTTCGATAGCTGCAGTCATGGCGCCGGCCGCGTAATGTCGCGTGCTGAAGCAAAGCGGGCGCTTACGCTCGCCGATCACCTCGCGGACACGACGGGTGTCGAATGCAGGAAGGATGAGGATGTCATCGATGAAAGTCCCCGTGCCTACAAGTCGATCGATGCCGTCATGGCCGCGCAGCGTGACCTTGTCGAAATCGTGCATACACTCAAACAGGTGGTGTGTGTGAAGGGTTAGTCCCTTCACACGTACGGCTGGGGCGGCTTCCCGATGATCACTATCGACGGCTCCGAAGGCGAAGGCGGCGGGCAGATACTGCGCAATGCGTTGGCGCTCTCGCTGATCACCGGGCAGCCCTTTCGCCTTGTGAATATTCGTGGGCGTCGTGAGCGGCCCGGATTGATGCGTCAGCATGTGACGGCGATTGATGCCGCCTGCCAGACGGGAAGGGCCGAATGCGAAGGTGTCTGCATCGGCGCTTCGGAGATTGTCTTTCGGCCCGGCCGGGTGGAGGGCGGAGAGTATTGCTTTTCCATCGGAACGGCCGGCAGTACCTCGCTCGTGCTTCAGACTGTGCTTCTGCCTCTCATGAGGGCCGGGAGCCCGTCCCGGCTCGTGCTGGAGGGAGGCACGCACAACATCTGGGCGCCGCCATTCGACTTTCTCGACCGGTGCTTTTTGCCCGCGTTGAAGCGGATGGGTGGCAAGGTGGGCGCGCGGCTCGTTCGCCATGGATTCCATCCGCGCGGTGGCGGCCGGGTGGAGTTCGAGATCACTCCCGCACCACTTCACGCGGTCGATTGCCTTTCGCGCGGCGCGTTGCTGGATATGGGCGCAAGCGTCCTGATCGCCGGCCTGCCGCGCAGCATTGCCGAAGAGGAAATCCGCGTCGCACGGAAGCATCTGGAATGGCCCGACGACATTTGTTCCATTCGGGAACTTCCGCAGGACCTCGGACCAGGAAACATCTTAATGCTCGAGGCCCGCTTCGAGCATGTTACCGAAATCGTCAGCGGCGTTGGCCGCTTGGGCGTGTCGGCCCGATCGATTGCGCGGACCGCCGCGCAGCGCCTGGCGGGGTACATGGCGACGTCCGCCTTTGCCGGACCCTATCTCGCCGATCAGCTCATTCTGCCGCTCGCTCTCGCCGGCGGCGGCTCCTTCACCACAGTCAAGCCGACGCAACATACGCGGACGGCGGCCGATGTCATTTCGAAGTTTCTTGATTGCACCTGCCGCTTCGATATTCGGGAAGACGGGTCGCATCTCGTCTCGATCAGCTAGCCGGCGGCCTGCGGTTGCGCGCCACAGCGTCCCGTCGCGATGAAACGCCGGATAGCGGCGATCGTTTCCGCGTTGCCGGTCAGCGCGAAATGCGACGCCGGTACGACAAGCGTCCCGACCCCGTCATCGCCCGAAACTTCCGAGACACCGACAACGCCGTCACCTTGTCGACGATCTGAAGGACAATGTCCCTGCACGGGCGGAGCTTGATCTCGGCAGCAGTGAGTGCGGCCTTCGCACCTGCCACATCCATCTGAGCCGGATCATCCGTGTCGATGATCCGGCAGAGCTCTGCCTGTCGCCCGAGAAGGGCGATCAGTTCGTCGGTGACGAAGCTGTCGATCTCGTGGACAGGCAAGGGCCCGAAGGATGCACATAGTAGTAGAAATTTGCGCCCTTCTTGCGTCCCTGACGCGGCCAATAGGGCGCGCCGTCTTCATGGACGAGCAGGCCTGCAAGCAGCGAGGGGGATTTGGCATTTGTCTGGGCCCGACCCTCATGTTTGTTGCGCGCCACGAGGCCCTGGGCCTTGAGCCGATCGAGATGTATCCGCACCCGGATCATATCCATATCGACATGCGCACGGGTGAATCCGTGGTCCACGGCCCCTTCACGAAAGAGGAGAAGGTTATCTGGGATCAGGCGAGGAAGCACAAGGAGGACATAGACGAGGAGATCGAGTTTCTGGCGTGCATGCTGAAAGAGGATCCCGATAACCAGACCCTGCGCAAGACCATCGAGCAGAACCGCGGCATCAGCAAACGCACGGCGGGTTTGCTAGGGGAGTAGGCAGGAGGCGTCTGCAGTGGAGGATAAAATCACTCCGCAGGCTGAGCGTGACTCGGCCACCCATTCAATAACCTGATACTCTAAGCGTGGAGGCCGGGGGGTTATGTCAGTAGGTTGTTCGCGCGAATACGAATGACGTGGTTGACGGGAATTGCAGGACGCGCCAGGAAGAAAATGTCTTGTTGTGGCTATCCGCCATCAAGCCATGTCGCGCAGCCCATGCATGTCAAGAACGGTCAGGGAGCCGCCGGCGAGCCGGATGACGCCCAGCGCCCGCATCGCGGTCATCACACGGCTGACATGAACCTGGGTCAGTCCGAGCGCGTCAGCGATTGTTTGCTGGCGCAGCGGAAAGGGCATCGTGTCGCCAGTGGCGAGCCCGCGTGCCGTCAGGCGCTCGTGAAGATCGAGTATGAGCCGCGCGATGCGTTGCTCGGCATTACGGCGGCCGAGGTCGACAATACGCGCCTCACTGGCCTCGTGGCCTGAAAAACAGATACCCATGAAGGCCCAGACGACATTCGGATCGCGATCGGCGATTGCCTTCAAGTCATCAGTATCGAATGCGCAATACTTAACAGGCGTGATCGCCTGCACGGGCACGCGCACCTCGTTGTGCAGCAGGATGTCGCCGCCAGCGACGTCGCCGGGAAGCAGGATCGACAGAACTTGGCGTCGTCCTTCGGGGGTCTGGGCGAACCTGACGGCCCAGCCGTCCCGCAGCACCATGACCCGCCCGCGCGCATCACCCGGTTTGTGCAGATGTTGGCGCGCGCGGATTGTGCCTTCGGATGTGCGCCGACGTGTTGAATCCTTGCCGGGTCCCAAAACAGCGTTGCAGAACGTGGCGTGCCGGAATGGGCAGGCGCCGCAGTCATTGGAAGTTCCCCTGCTTGCTCGAAATCTGGACTTGTCGGAAAGCGGCTTCGGGCCCGGTTCGATATCGTTGCTCACATACTGTACTTTCCGGACGGAAACGACGGTTCACGCAGCGCGTCGCCATGGCAATGGGGACTTCCCTCATAGATATCGCGGCAGAACTACATTGGCCAGTGCCAGCTTGCACAATAAAAAACGACAACCCAGTATATAAATCCAGTATATACACAGTTGTTATAAATTATATTGTTCGATGTACTGTAATATTAACCATTTGTTTCAAGTGAAATCATAAAATCAACTTTAATCGCACCGATTCGGCAGACAAAAAGTCGCAGTATATGCGACCTGTCAGCCCGGACCCGGCGCGAAGGAGGGTTTGAGGCCGGCACCGCCGGCCCGTTTCTGGTGGGGGAATTTATGAGCAAGGACCAAGGGCCGACCGTCGACCGGGAAGGCCGCATGCGCTTTATGGAGGTTTCGGAAGCAACAGGCGATGCGCTTCGCGATTTCTGGACGGTGATCGAACCGCATCTGCCGGCTGTTCTCGATAGTTTCTACGCGCATCTCGGGAGCGTTCCCGAACTGGCCAAGCTTGTCGGCACCCAGACGCAGCGCCTGAAACAGGCGCAGGGCACGCATTGGGGCCGGCTCTTTTCCGGTACCTTCGACGACGCTTACATGCAGAGCGTTCACACGATCGGTCTCACGCACAACCGTATCGGTCTCGAGCCGCGCTGGTATATCGGCGGCTATAAATTTGTGATGAACCGCCTCGTCGAAATCGCAGTCCAGAAGTATCGCTGGACGCCGAAGCGTCTTGCCGAGGTGATCTCCGCGCTCAACACGGCGGTGATGTTCGATATGGACCTCGCGATCTCGGCCTATCAGGATGCGATGGTCGAGGAGCGCGCCGGACGTCAGAGGACGCTCGAAACTGCAATTGCCGATTTCGATGTCGCGGTCAACGAGATCATCAAGTCGGTCGCTTCCGCTTCGACCGAGCTGCAGGCATCCGCCCAGGCGATGAGTGTGACCGCCGAGCAGACCAGCTCCAAGACGACGACGGTTGCTGCGGCCTCCGAGGAAGCCTCGACCAATGTGCAGACGGTCGCGTCGGCGAGCGAGCAATTGTCGAGCTCCATCGCCGAGATTGGCCGCCAGGCGTCGATGTCGACCAAGATAGCAGGGCAAGCCGTACAGGAAGCTCGTCGCACCGACGACAAGGTCCAGGGGCTTGCGGAAGCCGCCCAGAAGATCGGCGACGTCGTGACCCTCATCAACGACATCGCGGCGCAGACGAATCTGCTTGCGCTCAACGCGACGATCGAAGCCGCACGGGCAGGCGAGGCCGGCAAGGGCTTTGCGGTCGTTGCCTCGGAGGTCAAGAGCCTCGCCAACCAGACGGCGAAGGCGACCGAGGAAATTGCCGAACAGATCAAGACGATGCAGGGCGCGACGCAGGAATCTGTCGACGCAATCAAGTCAATCGAGAAGACGATCACCGAAATGAATCAGATCGCAACCTCGATTGCGGCAGCAGTCGACGAACAGGACGCGGCGACCAATGAAATCGCGCGCAACGTCCAGGAGGCGGCGCGCGGCACTCAGGACGTGTCGTCCAACATTGTTGCAGTCGCTGAAGCCGCTGCCGAGACGGGTTCGGCGGCCGCACAGATTTCCGGCTCTTCGGACATCCTTGCCCGTCAGGCCGAAACGCTGCGCGAACAGGTCGACAAGTTTCTCACGCGCGCTCGCGCGGCCTGACGTCGCGTCTCGCGAAGCCCGGTATGGTAAGCCGTGTGCCAGATCAGTCGCTTCCGCCAGCGGTCTTCGTCTTCGATCCCGCCAGCGGAGCGCTGGTTTCGCAAAGCACGAGCGCCGTCGAGTTGCTGGAGAAGTTTGGCGGCGTATCTGCCGAATGCTTCACGCTCTCGACGGTCGAAAAAACACTGACGGCTGGCAGCAAGATGTCCGTCCTGCCGAATACGGCAGGTTCTGTTCAAGAGGTGAACTACGAGTTGCGGCGCCGCTGTCGCAGGGTCGATGGCAGAGAGTTGACGCTGACGCGCATCTGGGCGCCCGGTGCCAATACGATCCTCATCGCAACCGATGTTACGCCATCGGTTCAGGAGAACCGCAGGCTCCGCCTTGCGCAGATGGCTGTCGACCGCATCATGCGTTCGGCGACGTTCGATGCGTCACTCCATGCGCTGCTGCGAGTGATATGCCTCTATACGTCGTGGCCTCATGCAGAGGTGTGGGTGCCGCATGGCGCCAGTCTCGTGCGTCGGAGTCATCGTACTCGTAAGGGCGCGTATGTTGCGAGCCGTCAACGAGAGACTGAAATTCCGGCACTGCAGCGCGACGCCCGCGATGGCGGCAGCGTCGGTGAAGCCTGGAGGACGGGAGAGGTTGTCTGTCGTGCCGGCACCAAAGGCAAAGTCGTAGATGCTGGCGATGGTGGCGCGCCGCCGGGCGGAGCGCTCGCCTTGCCGCTCTGGGCCAACAATGAAATCGTTGCTGTGCTTGCCTTCGAGACGAATCGAATTCTGCCGCGGGACCGGTTGGCACTGGAGGTTCTCCGCGGTGTAGCGGATCGCGTCGGGCTCGCGCTGAAATGTCGCATCAATGCAGAGCTGGAAGCCGGCGCATGCCGCAGGCTCGACGAACTGCTGGCAACAGCGGGCGACGCAATCGTGACGACAGACAGCAGCCAGACGATCAGGATATTCAACAAGCAAGCCGAACGCGTCTTCGGCTATGAAGCCACGGAGATCATCGGCCGGCCTCTCGCCGTGTTGCTGCCAGAAAGTGCGCGGTCGCGTCACAAGGCGCATATCGCGCGCTTCGGCAAGGACGGCCCCTCGACCATGCTGATGGCGGCGCGCCCCGAAGTAAAAGGACGTCGCAAGGATGGCAGCGAATTTCCGGCAGAGGCTTCGGTTTCGCGTATGACGATCGAGAATGAAGTATCCTATACGGCTGTTGTACGGGATCTAACGGTGCTGCGCCAAGCCGAGGACGCGTTGCATGCGCGTGAGCGCCAGCTGCGCATGATCGTCGAGGCGATGCCCTTTGGAATCGCAATCGCGCGCCTGACCGATGGCGAAATTCTGTTTTCCAATGGATCCTTTTCCGAGCTTGTTGAGACGGCATTGCCCGAAGTTGTGGGTCGCAATATTGCGGAATTCTTCGACGCGGGCCTCTTCGAAAAATTGTCCGGCGGCGTGACTGCGGATGGAAGGACCGATGGAATAGAGACGCCGGTCAGAAAAGACAGCGGCAACGTCACCTGGTGTGCGTTGTCGGCGGTCTTGATGAGCCTTGCGGGCGAGAGCGTCGTGCTGATCGGATGCTACGACGTCACGGATCGTCACCGCGCTGTCGCGGCGTTGCGCGAAAGCGCGCATAATCTCGCCGAGGCGGAAAGGATTGCTCATCTGGGCGGTTGGATATGGGATATCGCGTCCAATACACTCCAGTGGTCCGACGAAGCCTATCGGATATTCGGTCTCGAGCCGCAATCCATTGAGATGTCCTATCCGGTCTTCCTTGAGCATGTTCATGTCGACGATCGTGCCGAAGTCGAACAGGCCGTCACATATGCGCTTGAGACTCTCGAACCCTACGGGATTGAACATCGCGTGGTCCTGCCGGACGGTTCGATCAGGTTTGTGCGCGAACAGGCCGAGATCGAATGTGATGCCGGTGGCAAGCCGACGCGCATGCGTGGTACTGTTCTCGACACGACGACGATCAACCATGTAACCGAAGAGCTGCGCGAAGCCTGCAGCCGCGCCGAACTTGCCAATCAGTCGAAGTCACAGTTCCTTGCCAATATGAGCCACGAGTTGCGCACGCCGCTCAATGCAATCATCGGATTCTCCGAACTGATGGCAAGCGACGTGCTGGGTCCGATGGAGGTGGGGCAGTACCGCATCTACGCCAAGGACATTAATGACAGCGGCAATCATCTTCTCGCTGTCATCAACGACATCCTCGACCTGAGCCGCATCGAGATCGGCGTAACCGAACTTGACGAAACGGTACTCGATCTCGCCGAACTGTTTGATGCCTGCATACGGACGGTCGAAGGCCGAGCGGCTCAATCCAGTCTGTTGCTTGGCGGCCTGATTCCCTCAGGATTCCCTGGCCTCTTTGCCGACGCGCGTCTTCTGAAGCAAATACTGCTCAACCTCCTTTCGAACGCGATCAAGTTCACGCCGGCCGCGGGCACGGTCTCGCTTTCTGCCCGGATGGATGTCGGCGGTGGCATCGCTCTACGCGTCGAAGACAACGGCATCGGCATCGACGCAGCGGACATCGAGCGTGTCATGGATCCCTTTGTCCAGGTCGAGGGCAGTCTGTCGCGACGCTTCGACGGTGTCGGGCTTGGTCTCGCGCTGGTCAGGCAATTTTCGACGCTTCACGATGCAACCCTTGCTCTCGACAGCGAACCTGGGCGCGGCACCTGCGTCGAGGTTCGCTTCCCGGCATCGCGGACACGGCAAGCCATGGGGATAGCTGGCCAGCGGCCGGCGCGTGTTGGTTGATTACCTATGTTATAGAATATAGGTTTTGATCTCCAAGTATTAATCAAAGAATAAATATAATAATTGAGGACTTTATCTATCATTAAATTCCCCGATTTACTGTCGTAAGTCTGAGGCAGGATGTGGGGCACGCCGACATGGATGATCTTCTCAAGGAATTTCTCGCCGAAACGCGCGAGGCGCTCGATGTGCTGGACAGCGAGCTGGTCGAACTCGAACAACGGCCGGGAGACCCGGCGCTGCTCGGCAGCATTTTCCGCATCATGCACACGATCAAGGGAACCTGCGGATTCCTCGGTCTGCCGCGCCTCGAAACGGTGGCGCATGCGGCGGAGGACGTGCTGGGACGCGTGCGGGATGGCGGTCTCGAAGTTTCGCCGGAGGTCGTTTCCCTGGTGCTTGCCGCTCTCGACCGCATCAAGGAGCTGGTCGCCGATCTTGGCGCGAGCGGCAGCGAACCCGCCGGCAGCGACGATGAATTGACATCGGCCCTGCGCGTGCTTGCGTCGGGAGAAGCTCCGCCTGTCGCGTCGGAAGCACCCGCCGTCCGTCCCGGAACGCTCTATGAGCGGGCCGGCGGCGCTTCGGGTATCGACACTGCTTGCGAGATCGCCTGTGCCGCCTTTCTTGAAAAAGTCGCGCAGGGCGATGCACTGGCGCCCGACATGCTGCGATTGCAGTTCGCGCTGGCGGGCGGATTTGCTGTTGCCTTGCAGAAGACGCCCGGCATCGACATCGCGGATGTGCTGACCTGTCTGGCCGACAACGGTTGGACCGAAAGCGACATCGGTACGCTGCGCGGCGAGATCGGCAAAGCCTTCGCGTCGCTGGCCGTCAACGCCGAAGATGTGACGGCGCTGCTTGGCCTCCTGAGCCGAGAGGAGCCGAAGCCGGCCGCCGCACCCGCGCCGGCGGCACCGAAAGCCGGCCGACCCGAAACGGCGCCGCCAGCCGAAAGACGCGATGCGGCCGCCGGGCAGGCCGAAACATTGCGGGTCAACATCAATGTTCTCGAAGACCTGATGACGATGGTCAGCGAACTGGTGCTGACGCGAAACCAGCTTCTGCAGATCCTGCGCGGCTGCGGTGATAGCCCTTTCGGACCGCCGCTGCAGCGGTTGAACCAGGTCACGACCGAACTGCAGGAGAGCGTGATGATGACGCGCATGCAGCCGATCGGCAACGCCTGGGGAAAACTGCCTCGGCTGGTGCGCGACCTGACACAGGAACTCGACAAAAAGATCGAACTCATCATGCTCGGCGCCGATACCGAACTCGACCGCCAGATACTGGAGTCGATCCGCGATCCGCTGACCCATATGGTGCGGAACTCCGCCGATCACGGCATCGAAACGGTAGGCGAACGCCTTGCCGCCGGGAAGCCTGAACACGGCACGATCGAACTGTCCGCGCGCCATGAAGGGGGACATATCGTCGTTCAAGTCTCCGACAATGGCCGCGGTCTGCCGACAGCCCGCATCCGCGAGAAGGTGGTGGCGAACGGTCTCGCAACCGAATCTCAGCTCGAGACGATGACCGAGCAGCAGATACAGCAGTTCATCTTCCGTCCCGGTTTCTCGACCGCCGCCGCTGTCACCAGTGTTTCCGGTCGCGGTGTCGGCATGGACGTGGTGCGCAGCAACATCGAGAAGATCGGCGGCATCATCGAATTCCAGTCGACCGAAGGCGCAGGCTCGCGTTTCGTCATCAAGATACCGCTGACGTTGGCCATCGTGTCGGCGCTCATCGTTGAATGTGCCGGCGAGCGCTTCGCGATGCCGCAGAACAGCGTCATTGAGCTCGTGCGCATCAGCCACACTTCGGAGAAGGGTCTTGAGAGTATCAACGGCCGTCCGGTTTACCGGCTGCGCGACAGGTTGCTGCCGCTCGTCTCTCTTGCTGAAATTCTCGACCTTCCGCGCACCGACGCCGCCGAGGAAGAAGACGGTCCCGGAAGCACCTATGTTGTCGTCTCTCAGGTCGGCGCCTTCGTCTTTGGTATCATCGTCGACAAGGTCTTCGACACCGAGGAAATCGTGGTCAAGCCCGTGTCGCGTACCATCCGGCACATTCCCTCTTTTTCAGGGACGACGATACTCGGCGACGGCCGCGTGATCATGATCCTCGATCCGAACGGCCTTGCCACTGCTGTTTCCGCCGCCCCCCATGTCGAGGCGACTCAGCAGGCGGACGGAAGCCATCAAGTGCGCGGTCGCGACGCTGTCTCGATGCTGGTATTCCAGACTGGCGACGGCGGGCCGAAGGCGGTGCCGCTATCGCTGGTGGCGCGTCTCGAGGAGGCTGACCTCTCGACGGCGGAACAGGCGGGCGCCCGCACCGTGCTGCAATATCGCGGCGGCCTGATGCCGCTGATTGGTCTCGACAGCCAGCCTGCCGCCCGAAGCGGCAAGCACCCGATCCTGGTGTTCGTCGACGGTCATCGCATGCTCGGCCTTGTCGTCGATCGCGTCATCGACATCATTGAAGCGCCGCTCGATCTGCAGCTCGCAGGTGGCAGCCGTCCGGGCATTCTCGGCAGCGCCATCATCGCCGGCGCCACGACCGATGTCATCGACACCGTCCACTACCTGCGCCAGAGCGATCCGGACTGGTTCAGCGTGGAAACGGAAAAGGCATTCGGCGAGGAAGACAGCCGCAACGTGTTGCTTGTAGAAGACAGCGCGTTCTTTCGCAACCTGTTGATGCCGATGCTGACGCTTGCGGGTTATCACGTCACGGTCGCCGAGCACGGCGAGGCTGCGATTGAAATATGCAAGGACCATGGCCGTTTCGACATCATCGTTTCCGATATTGAAATGCCGGGACTTTCGGGCTTCGACCTTGCTCGAATGCTGAAGAGCGATGCGCAGATGAAGGGAGTTCCGATCATTGCACTTTCGTCGCATGCCAATCCGAAAGACATCGAGCGTGGTATGAGCGCCGGGTTCACCGACTACGTGACCAAGCTCGATCCAAAGGCGCTCTTGAGTGTTCTGTCACGGGTTCTTTCGTCCGACGAGTCCGCAACGGAGATTGCAGCATGAGTATTGTTGCCGACAACAATTTGTCCGACACCACCACCGGTGCGGCTGACGACTATGTGACCATGAGCGTTGGCGGCCAGGCCTTCGGTATTCCCGTGCTGAATGTTCGCGACGTTCTCGGACCGCAGAACATCACCCGGGTGCCGCTCGCGCCGGACGAGGTCGCCGGCTCCCTGAATTTGCGGGGGCGCATCGTCACGGCGATCAATATGCGCAAGCGTCTCGGACTTCCGGCGGACGATTTCGTCGCGAAGGCGATGGCCGTGGTCGTCGAGCATGACGACGAGCCGTTCAGTCTTCTGGTCGACGAGGTCGGAGAAGTGCTGAGCCTGCCCGCGCAGCGCCGCGAGGCCGTACCGGCGACACTCGATACGCGCTGGCGCGATGTTGCGCAGGGCATCTATCGGCTCGACGACCGGCTTCTCATCGTACTCGGGGTTGCCGACGTGCTCGGTTCGATCCGTGCCGATGCCTGATCGAGGAAACTGACATCACTCAAAGGGAAGAACGAGATGGCTGTCGACCTGAAGATGCCAATTCTGATCGTGGATGACTACCGGACCATGCTGCGGATCGTGCGCAACTTGCTCAACAAGATTGGTTTCACCGATATCGACGAAGCAACCGACGGCAAGGACGCGCTGGAAAAGCTACGCAAACGGACCTACGGGCTCGTGATATCCGACTGGAATATGCAGCCTATGACCGGCTACGAGCTTCTGAAGGAAGTGCGCGGCGACGCGGCGCTTTCCTCGCTCCCCTTCGTCATGGTCACAGCCGAATCGAAGGCCGAGAATGTCGTGGCCGCGCGCCAAGCCGGCGTCAACAACTACATTATCAAGCCATTCAGCGCCGAAATCCTCAAGGCAAAACTGAAGACCGTACTGGGGGATTTCTGACGATGGCGCAAAATCTCTTCGAACGTATTGCCGACGAATGCGTCGATCTCTACCGGGTTGCCTTTCGCCGCCGCCGGCACCTGAAAGACCTGCTCGATCGGGACTTCCGAATCGGCGGCTTGGCACGTGCCATGGAGGAACAACGAACGGCCAGAAACGAAATGGAAGCCGCCGTCGATCGCATCATGGGTGCCGCGGAACGCATGGTCGCCATCGATTTCTCCGACCCTGACGCTGCGGCGGCTGTGGTGGCCGATTGCTGCGGCGAGCTCATGGAAGCATGCAGTTTTCAGGACATCACAGGTCAGCGCATCGCGCACACGATCGAGACACTTGGAGCGCTGGCGCAATGTCTCGATGCGTTGGAAAACGATAACGTCGCGGTGGGCGACGTCGCGGAAAAATCTTCCCTGCTCAATGGACCGGCCCTGCCGGGCAACGGGCTCGGCCAGGGCATGGTGGACGAACTTCTGATGGCCGACGACAAATCCTGAAAGAGAATTCACGCCGGGGGGGTAAATGGCGACCGATCTGCGAACGACGGCCAATGCCGAAAACAAGCTATACAAAGTGATGGTGGTCGACGATTCCGCCGTCGCGCGCGGCATCGTTACGCGAACTCTCGATCAGGAGCCCGACATCGAGGTTGTTGCATCGGCGCCCAACGGGCTGCAGGCATTGAAGGCGATGCGGCGTCACGAGATCGACGTCGTCGTGCTCGACATCGAAATGCCGGAGCTCGACGGCATGGCGGCCTTGCCGCAGCTTCTTGCGGTCGACCCCGATCTGAAAATCGTCATGGCATCGGCCGCGAGCCACCGCGATGCAGACATCGCCATGAAGGCAATGGCGATCGGCGCCGTCGATTTCGTGCAGAAGCCGAGTGCCGGTCTTGGAGGCGCCGAAAGCTTCACGGCTGAACTCGTTGCCAAAGTCAGGCATCACGCGGCATGCAAGGCAGCCGAAACGCACGGCGCCAGGAAAAAGACACCCGTGCCGCCGGTCAAGCCCGTACCTGCGCCGCGCGTCCGGCGTCGTGAGAGAGATCAGGCGGTCCCACCCGACATCATCGCCATAGGCTCTTCGACCGGCGGCCCACAGGCGCTGGCGGAAGTCTTGAAGAACCTCGACCCATCGATACGTCAGCCGATCCTGGTCACGCAGCACATGCCGGCGAGCTTCACCGCACTGCTCGCCGAACACATGACGCGCTATTCGGGCCGCCCTGCAAGCGAGGCCCGCGACGGCGACATCCCGGAACCCGGCCACATTTATATCGCGCCGGGCGGCAAGCATCTCGTTGTGGAACCGCGCGCGGCGGGAGGCCTCATCATCCGTCTCGACGATGGGCCGCCGGAAAACTCCTGCAAGCCCGCCGTCGATCCCATGCTGCGCAGCCTGTCGCGGTTCTGCAAGGAACGTCTTCTCGCGGTGATCCTGACCGGCATGGGATGCGACGGGCTCAAGGGCTGCGGGGACGTCGTCGGGCAGGGCGGTCGGGTTCTCGCGCAGGATCGCGAAACCAGCGTCGTCTGGGGCATGCCCGGCGCTGTCGCGCAGGCCGGCCTGTGCAGCGAGATTTTGCCGCTGCAGAAAATCGGTCCCGCCATTGTGCGTATCGCTTCAGGAGAAGGTAAATGAACCCGGCCGAATTCGACTATCTGAAACAGATGCTCTACGAGCGCTCCGGTCTCGTCGTTACGCTGGAAAAAGGCTACCTGATCGAGAGCCGCCTGATGCCGATCGCGCGGCGCCGCGGCGTCGAGAGCGTCGGCAGCCTGATTGAACAGATCCGCCGGACGCGCGACGACGCCGCGCTGACACAGATCGTCGACGCCATGACGACGAACGAAACGCTGTTCTTCCGCGACGGCTGGCCGTTCGAGCGGCTGCGTTCGAGTCTGCTGCCGGAAGTCATGGCGATGAACAAATCGTCACGCCGCATCCGCATCTGGAGCGCAGCCTGTTCGAGCGGGCAGGAGCCCTACTCGCTGGCCATGACGGTTGACAGCATGGGCCCGGCGCTTGCTGGTTGGCAGGTCGAGATCGTCGCAACCGACATATCGGATGCGATGCTTGCCCGGGCCCGGGCAGGTCGCTATTCCGTCTTCGAAGTTTCGCGCGGCCTGCCCGAGGCCATGGTGCAGAAGCACTTCGAACCCGAGAAGGACGGGTGGCGCGTCAAGGATAAGCTCCGCAACATGATCGAGTTTCGCCGCTACAATCTTCTCGACGACCCGGTCGCGAGCGGTCTTGGCAGTTTCGACATTGTCTTCTGCCGCAACGTGTTGATCTACTTCGATGAGACGACGCGCAGACAGGTATTCGCCGGTCTCGCAAAGACGCTGCGTCCCTGGGGTTATCTCTGTCTCGGCGGTGCCGAAACCGTCGTCGGGATTTCGAACGCCTTCCGTGTTCTGCCGGGCGAACGCGGTCTGTTCGGTCTCGCGCAATAGCGAGGCGACGGAGAGGTCAGGCGAGAACTGTCCGCGCGCCGTGGTCCAGCGTTCGGGGCAGGTACAGATAGAGGGCGATTCTGTGTGGCGTCGTCTCCAGGCCTACCGGGGCGTTCGCAAGGCCCGCGCCCGAACGCGCAAGGTCTCCGCCAACGCTGATCAGTTGGGACATGCAGATTGCACGCAAGTCATAAAAACCTACGGTCACGTATCAGCAGCCTTTGCGGTCGATCGGATACGGCGTCGCCTCGCATTGCGCCCTCACCGACGGGCGCGCGGGAGACTCTATGCGGACCAGTAGCGCCAATCGGCAAACAAGCGCGGCATGCGCGCCGCGAGCCGACGCACCGGGCATGTGCCGTCCCTGATCGACGCAAGGGCTTCCCTGTTTCCGTGTGATTGGTTCCCTGTTCGGTTGAACAAATTCCCTGTTCCGATGTTAAGGGAATTCCTCGCCAAGCCTGTGAATTCCTTAGAGAATTCCGGACGAATTTCCGGAAACCGGATCAAAAATTGTAACTTCCCTGTTCTTTCCCTGACAACTGGGAATTTGCGCCGAGGCACGTAAGGTCGTGACTGCAAGCACCACCAATCTTCAATCACGTGTTCTGAAATCTGCCGGCACGACGGCGGCCCGCTGTGGTCATCGCCTTGATCTCAGGCGGGCGATGTCATGCCTGCGCCGGTCCTGCCGACAATCTGTTGGCCTGCTCAGCTCCCGACCGGCTGACAGCGACCGGATTTCAGAAACATGCGCACGGCGGCGATCGTTTCCGCGTTGCCGGTCAGCGTGAAATGCGACGCCGGTACGACGAGCGTCCCGATCCCGTCATCGCCCGAAACTTCCGAGACACCGACAACGCCGTCATCGTCGCCCTCGATCCACGGATTGATCCCTGTGCCGCCTTTCAGGCTGCCGGCAATGCTGCAGGTCGGAGGCGATGCATCGGATATCGCGAGGCCGGCGGCGACATCTGCGACCGGCGACCATCGGGGTGTGGCGGCGCCGGCGATGTCGACAGCTTGCCGGGCGAGCGCCGATCCACGGACCGGTGTGCCGAGACGCACAATGCCGGACACTTTCGCAGTGTCGAATGCCGGTGTCTCCGCCGCCAGGGCGTGATCGACGACGAGGCCGCCCATGCTGTGCGCGATAAAAATCACTTCATCCACATTCTCGAGATTCCCCAGATAGGACCGAAGGTCGCCGGCATGTTCCGGCACGCGCGCAAGCGTGCTCGCATAAGTGAAATGGACGACCTCATGGCCGTCGTCTTTCAAAGCCTTTTTCAGCCGCGAGAATGTCCATGCATGGCCGCCGAATCCGTGGACCAGAACAACAAGGCGCCTTCGGGCGTCGCTGGTCGGGCTCACGGTCTCGAGCAGCCGCTCGACCTCGACAAAATCGCCCCAACCGCGCCGGATGTCTGCCGGATCGAGCAATCGGCAATGTCCGCTGAGCGCGTGACACTGGATACGCCAGCCGGCGCGCATCGCCCTGTCGGTCCAGAATTGCTGACCGCCCAGCGTCGAAATCGCGAGATTCGGCCGCCCCTCTGCGGTCACGCTCATTGTCGCCGCGATGAACGGCGCAAGGATCAGAAGAAGGACCGGCAGATACAGCCACCGGTGGCGCCGGCGCGCTGCGGCAGCGGGAAAGAAGCGCCTTCGTTCAATCCGCATGCGTGCGCCCCGTTTCAGGAACTGACTCTCTTCGCGAGACGTCGCGCGGCGGTCGAAATCACCACGAAAGAGACGTAGAGCGTGACCGGAATGTTCAGCAGCCCGATCGTGAGGAAAATGCCCGGTATCGACGTGCCCTCGTCCGTGAGCCAGAAGATGAAGCCCGACGCACCCACCATTGCCAATGCATTGAGCACATTGTTGACGGCGATCAGCCGCGCGCGATATGCGGGCTGGCTTCGCGCCTGGAGGATGGCATAGAGGGGAACGATATAAAGCCCGCCGCAAATCGCGATGCCGAACAGGTCGCCGACGATCCGCCAGTTCTCCGGGACCTGAAGAAAGGCGACGATGCCGATGAATTCGCCGGCGCCGGTCGCGAGCAACGGATCGCTCGCGAAAAAGAGATCGGCGGAAAACAGTGTGATGCCGAGCGCGCCGACCGGCACGTAATAGTCCCGAACCTTGCCACCCAGCAATTTGTCGCAGAGGAGCGATCCGATGCCGATGCCGATGGAAAAGATTGCAAGCAGCATGGCGACGATCTGTTCATTGCCGCTCAGCACATCGCGGGAGAAGACCGGAAACAGCATGATGAAGACCGAGCCGACCAGCCAGAACCAGGAGATGCCGACGATCGAACGGAAGATCGGCAGGTCCTTGTAGCCGAAGGCGACCATCTTCAGCGTCTCTGAAACGATATTGTAGTTGATCCGCACCTCGGGGCTCGCCGCGGGACGATCGGGAATGCGCCGCGACGCGAGCCAGCCCAGCACCGCGATCCCGATACACAGCACCGACACGGCGGCAAGCCCATGCGTCTTGAGAACGATCAGACTGCCAAGCAGGGTGCCGATGAGAATGACAAGGAAGGTCGCCGTCTCGATCAGCGCATTGCCGCCGACAAGCTCGTCCTCCCCCAGAAGTTCCGGCAGGAGCCCGTATTTGAGCGGTCCGAAAATCGCTGATTGGGTCCCCATGAAGAAGAGAACGGTCAAAAGCATGATCGGGTTTTCGAGCGCGAAGCCGATGGCGGCTGCGATCATGATGACGATCTCAAACAACTTCACCTTTTGCACAAGCGCAGGCTTGGGAAGCTTGTCGGCGAATTGTCCGGCGGTGGCGGAAAAGAGGAAAAACGGAAGAATGAAAATGCCGCCCGCCAGCGCCACCAGCGTTTGCGTGTCGATGCCTTCAAGGCTGGTCGTCGCCGAATAGGTGATCAGGATGACGAGCGCATTTTTGAAGATATTGTCGTTGAAGGCGCCGAGGGCCTGCGTGATGAAGAGCGGCAGGAAGCGCGGCGAGGCCAGCAGCCGGAACTGCGAATGATGCTTGTGCTCGCTCATGCCGCTTCTCCCACCAGGCGTGCCGTCTCGGCTTCGATCGTGTCTTCGAGCACGCGCATGAAAGTATCCTTGTCGAGGCCGGTGCGGATCGGCTCAAGGAACGAGAGCACGGCCGTTCCCGGCGTCTTGCGCCAGGCTCGGCATTGCCAGCAGAGGCCGACATTCGTCGCCACCGGCGTCACCGGCAGGTTGAGGTCGGCGTAAAGATGGTAGATGCCGATCTTGTAGCGTTCGCGGTCGCCCACCGGCACGAGCTGCCCTTCGGGATAGATCAGGATGTGTCGCTCGCTGTCATAGGCCCGCCGCGCTGCCGTGCTGAGTTTGTTGCGCTCGGTGCCGCCGCCGCAGGTGTCGACCATGATCATATCGAGCTTCGTCAGGATGCGTCCGATTGCCGGATAGTCGAGCAGATCCTTCATCGCCACGGTTGCGATGTTGGGCAGCAGCGATAGCACGAGAATGCCGTCGGAGAAGCTTTGATGCTTGGAGGCGATGAGGCTCGGGCCGGCGGCCGGAATGTTTTCGTGCCCCCGCACCTCGATCTTGATGCCTGCAACATTGCGCAGGAGCCACACGATCCCCTTCGCCCACCAGTGCAACACGGCGGCCAGAGGCTTCGGCGAGTTGAGATAGGTCAGCGGCAGGCAGGCAATCGCGACAAGCGCCGTGAAGCCGTAGAAGGCAAGGTTGAAGAGGAAGGATCGCATGATGCGGCTCCGTTCAGGGTGCGGGGGTCTTGGTGTGCAGAACGGCGATGATGGCTTCGGCAAAGAGATCCCTGTGCTTTGACAGGGGCCCCTTGATGCGCCCGAAGGCCTTGAAGGTGACGGCCTGCAGCACGACGCCGAGTGCCATGGCGGCACGGACATTGGCGTCGTCGTTCGGAATCTCCTTGCGCGCCATTGCGGCTTTCACGACATCGACGACGACGGCGACGGGGTTCGGAAGGTTCGGGTCGAAATAGCGCAGCAGCGCATGCTGGCTGAGCTGATGGTAGCGGAACAGCAGCCAATCCTTGTCGGCCATGGCGCAATAGGCGGCCACGATGGCGCGCGCCTGTTCGTCGATATGCTTGTGCCCGGCAGCCGCCGCCTTGATCGCCTCGGCAAGACTCACATGTTGCCGCTTGAAGAGCTCGCGCGCGAGTTCGTCCTTGCTCTCGAAATGACGATAGATCGTGCCTTCGGAAATCCGGACCGCTTCGGCGATCTGCCGCGTGCGGGTTTCCATGATGCCCTGGGAGACAAACAGTTCCAGGGCAGCGCGTTCGATCTTGGTCTTAGTATCGGGGGCACGGGGCATTCCGGTCTCGCTCTCGATGGGGTCGCAATGGCGCGAATCCTAGCAGGTTCCCCTCTAGTTGGCGGCCTGAAGGTTCGCGGTGAGGAGGCCGCGCAGCTCAGCCGCGCCGATCTGCTGGCGGGCGATGTGGAAGCGCCGCAGCTGCGCCAACGGCGCCGACAGGTCGCGGCCGTCATGGAGAAGGGCACTTTTCGTCATCATGTCCGCGATGCGGGCCCGTTCCGCCGCCATGCCCGCCACCAGCTTTTCGCCCATGCGGCCGACGGCGTCGGCCCAGACCGGCCGCGCGCCGGTAAGCGATCGGCGCAGCCAGGCGCCGATCTGCCGCGCGTCCTTTTCGAGCTTTGCCCAGCCGTGGCGCGCAGTGTTGATCCGTCGGCGGACGAGGTTGAGTTCCGCTTCGCAGGATTGCCGGCGGGCGTCCCATTGCGCCGCCGCCGCGGCCAGCGTCTCGGCCGAGGCGCGGTCGCCAGCCGTCTCGGCCGTCAGCAACCGGTTCGTGAGGTCAAGGAGTCGTGCGTCGATCCGCGCCAGCGCCGACTTGTAGCGCAGCTCGCTCGCAAACTGCCGGTCGAGCACTTTCGCCTCAGCGGCGATTTTCCCATGTGCCCGGCGCAGGTCGGAAAGCGCGCGGCTCGCACGGGCCTTCAGCGCGGCCCGGTTGCGCGCATTCATGGTCTTGAACCAGTTGATGACGCTGCGGAGTGTGGTCATGTCGGTTACCCTTTTCGAATGTTCCCGAGGCCTGCCAACGCTGGCCATGTCGCTAAAGTAAGTGAGTGCACACTTACTGTCAAGGCGAATATCGGCGTGAGGTGATTTTTGGCGACCGGCGCCTATCTTATTGTTTTATTTCAGTATTGTTGAGAGTGGCGGCGCTTCCAGCCATCGCCCAGGTTTTCATCTTCGGCCACAGATGCGCCGCCGCCACGAAGAGCAGCCCGGCCAGTACGCCGCCCGCATGACCTTCGAAGGCGGCGGGCCAGGGTGTGTCGAAGAACAGCGTCTTCGCAGTCAGCGCCTCATAGCCGATCTTCGCCAGCGACAGCACGCCGATACCGGCAATGAGAAGGCTCTTCTTCTGTCGCCACGCTTCCACGATCATCACCGCCCAGAGCGCGTTCAGCACGCCCGAGAAACCGGCATAGAAGGAAAGCGGTGACGGGCTCGCATAAAGCGCGATGTCGATCACCGCGACGCCCGCCAGCATGATCCCCGCCTGCCGCGCATAGGAAATGCCTTCGTCGTATCGCGCCATCGCCGCCAGAACGACAAAGGCGATCGCGTTCCAGAGCAGGTGCTGCAGATTGAGATGGACAAGATGCCCGGTGACGAGCCGCCAGATCTCGCCCGCCTCGATCTGCGCGCGGTCGAAAATCAGCGCTTCCGCCCAGGCGCCGCCGGCAAAATGGATCGCACACATCGCGCCCGCAAGAAGCAGTGGAAACCATGGCAGGGATGACCCGCCATGGTTCCTTGCTGTGACGGGCTTTGGTAAAAGCCCTTCGCGCATGTCAGGCCTTCACCTGCATGGCGCGCTGGCGTGAACGCACCAGATGGAAAAGCCCGAGCAGCAACAGGAGCAGCGGGCCGGCCGCACCGCCACCACCACCGCCACCACCACCGCCACCGCCACCGCCACCGCCGCTCGTGGCAATATGGGGCCGCGGCGAAGCGCCGACCGGCGCGGAAGCGAAGCTCGGTGCCGAGACCTGACGCGCCGTCCGGGCATCGGCTTCGGTCGCGAGACGCTGCTGATTGTTGCGATCGATGCCCGCCTGCGCGAACACCTCCTCGCGAACGACGACCATGGATGTGTGGGGCGTCAGCAGGCCGAATTCGAGCGCCGTGTCGACGACCGCCTGGGTCGAATCGGCATCCGTCCCGAGCACCGCCGCCCGGCGCATCGAATCCTCGATGCGTGAAAAGGCCCAGAGCCGTTCGATCTCCGGATGCCGGTCGGCGACATCGGGCATGTCGAGGGTCGCCTCATAGACCTTGTCCTTGCCGTTGATCTTGCCGCTCACGCGGAACGTCGCCGGCCCGGCGCCCCAGTAGTGTCCGAACACAACGAGTTGTTCGCCGCGAAACAGACCGCCCTTGAGTTCGGGCGTCACATCGGCCGTGCGGGGACCTTCGATCTTGACGTCGATATCGCTCAATGCGTGATGCGACAAGCGGGTGACGGCTGTCATCAACCGTCCTGTGATGTCGTCGCTGTTGGAAACATTCATCGAGGTGCCGCCGGAGATGGCGGCAAGATGTTCGAGCATTGGGCGGTCTGCGCTGTTGCCCATCACGACAGTGAAGAGGCGCACATCCTGCGCGCCGGCGAGATCGACAAAGTCCTTTCGCTCATGCGGACCGACATTGGCGACGCCGTCGGTGATCAGCACAATGCCGTTCGGCCGGTCGGCATCCAGATCGCGGAGCCCCATCTGGAGACCGGCATAGAGATTGGTCCCGCCACCGACCTGCAAACGACGCAGCTCGGCTGAGGTTTTCTGGATTTCCGCCGGCGTGGCGGAGCGATAGCCGTTGAACATCCACGAGGCGTTGTGGTCGAACAGCACGACGCGGAACCGGTCTTGCGACGGCAGGCTCTCCAGCGTGCGGCCGAGGCCTTCCATCAGGGTTGCGAACTTGGTGTCCATCGAGCCCGAGCGGTCGACGACGAATGTCCAGTCGCGGCCGGTGGTGATCACCGCGTTGTCCTCGCCCGGCGTCAACACCGCCATGAAGGTGCCGCGGCCCTCCGGCGATTTCTTGTAGGAGAGCACATCAAGCGAGCCAGGCAGTCCGGCTTTCTGGCGCCAGTAGAGCGCGACGTCCTCGTTGAGCGCCGACATCGCAACGCCTTGCGCGACTGGCGACGGAACTTCTTCCGCATCGCCGGCATGGCTGCCGCGCGCGATCGAGACATGCCACGCCCCGTCCTGGCCTTGCGAGATGGTTGCATCGGGATGGGCGGGCAGACGCAATGCCTCCACCGGATAGGAGGTGCGCAGCGTCATGTCGAAACGGAACGTACCCGTCACCTCATCCTTCATCTGCCAGAACGAAGCGACAGCTGCGTCGTCGGTGCCGCCTTCCTCGAGCGGGTAGACATAACGCCCGACGCCCGCGTCGAGTTTCGCCGGCTGAATGTAGGAAAGCCGGATGCGCACGTTGGAATTGGCGCGTACCGGCCAGACCGACATCTGGAAGCGGCGGAAATCTTCCTGCTCGGCCAGCGCCGTCTCGCGATTGGCGGCTTTCTCGCTTTCATAAAGCGTCCGTGCTTCCTGTCGTTTCAGGACTTCGGCGGTGACGGGTTTGCCGTCGATCCAGTAGGTGAATTCGCCCACCGCCGCATGTTCGGGGACAGGGAAAGCATAGACCGCCTCGAGATCGCTCGCGGCGGGGTTCCGGAAGGTTTGCACGATCGTCGTTGTCGCGTAGCCGTCTTCGATCAGCACATTGACGTGATGATCCTCGATCGCCAGCGGTGTCGACGATCCGGCCGGTGTCAGCAATCCGGCGGCATCGGCGGGCGTCGCGATGCACAGCAAGGCCGGCAGCGCGAGGGCGGGAAGCAGCCGGGCGCCGCGAGAAAAAAAGCCCGAGGGATTTAGCATTTTCATCTCCTCCGTAAGGGGGGCGAGAGATTTCATAAGTGAGTAGACACTTACTTCCGCTATATGTAAGCGGGCACACACTTCTGTCAAGGGGTGATCTGCGGCATCGGATTGATGCCCGCCGCGCGCCCTATGTCGTTGTCACAGCAACAAAAAAGCCCACCGGAACCCGGTGGGCTTCCCTGTGCCGCCTGGCTAGGCGGGCGCTGTCGGCGCGGCTAGAAAGCCGCCGTCCGACGCGGCAAGGCGCGGGAGACGCTGCGCGTCAGCTCTGTCAGGCCCTGATTGGCAATGTCCTGCCAGACGCTTTCGAACGCGGCCTGGGCCGATTTGTCGGCCAGTGCCGTGACTTTCAGCCCGGTCTCCATCCCGGGCAATGGTGCCGTGAGGGTGACCTCGCTTCGGCAATTCAGCGTCAACGCCCAGAAGCCAATATTGACCCATGACCAGTACTGATTGATCTGTGCATCGACGGCAACGGCGTCTTCAAATCCAGGATCACCGGGCCTCAATACACGGTAGCCGGCCTCGCGAAAGCCAGCTGCTACGGCCGATTCCACCGTTGTCGCGACGGTCTGTCCTTCCGGAAGCAAGACGTCGCCAAGCGCCTTTCCATAGCCGTTGCGCTTGCGCGCAATGGCGCGCGACGTGATCGCGGTGTTGGTGATCTCGCCATTCTTCAGCGATGGAATATCGGGCGTCGCAGGCGCCAACTCGAACTTGCGGAGATCTGTTGTGACAAGCTTGATGGCCGTTCCATCGGCGGGATTGGCCGATTGATAGGACGGCGCCGCTTGAACCGCCACGACGCTGCGCGACGTCGCGCAGCCGGCAAGCAGCATGGCCGCGACAATCGAAAGCAGAAGTTTGATGTGAAGTTTCATGTGTACCCCCCGAGCGATGCTTCATTCTCGCTGCTTGTGGCAGCCCCATACCGAGTTTGAAGGGATCGGCGCGCAATGCCAAGCGATCGTGCAAGGGGCGCGCGGGTGCATCCTCCCTTGTGCCGGCCCTCCCGCGGGCTACAATCGGACAACAATAAAAACGGGAGGAAATCGTGGCTCAGGAGTCGAAAGCGGCATCGAGGCAGGCGGACGCGACGGAATTCGATGCCGTCATTGTCGGCGCCGGATTTGCCGGCATGTACATGCTGCATCGCCTGCGCGGCCTTGGCCTCACGGCCCGCGTCTTCGAGGCCGGCGACGGCGTCGGCGGCACCTGGTACTGGAACCGCTATCCGGGTGCGCGTTGCGATGTCGAAAGTCTCGAATATCAGTACGGATTTTCCGACGAGATCCAGCGCGACTGGACCTGGACCGAACGCTACGCGGCGCAGCCGGAAATCCTCCGTTATCAGAATTATGTCGCCGACAAGCTCGATCTGCGCCGCGACATGCAGTTTTCAACCCGTGTGACCGCTGCCGCCTATGACGAGCGCGCGGGCCTGTGGACCGTCGAAACCGATCGCGGCGACCGCGTGCAGGCGAAATTCTGCATCATGGCGACGGGATGTCTGTCGGCCGCGCGCGTTCCCGACTTCGAGGGGCTGAACGAATTCAAGGGTGCCTGGTATCACACCGGCGACTGGCCGAAAGAAGGCGTCGACTTCACCGGCAAACGCGTCATCGTCATCGGCACCGGCTCGTCGGGCGTGCAGAGCATCCCGCTGATCGCCGAGCAGGCCGCGCATCTCACCGTCTTTCAGCGTACGGCCAATTTCACGCTGCCGGCCGGCAACCGGCCGCTGCCGAAGGAAGAAATCGAAAGATCGAAGAAGACATTGCTGCAGGACCGTCAGCATGCGCGGACAACGGCGGGCGGCATCATCTGTTTCGAATACAGCGAAACGCCGGCCGCCGAGATGACGCCGGACGCGCGTCAGCGCGAGCTCGAAAGCCGCTGGAACATGGGTGGCTTTGCTTTTCTCGGTGCTTTTGCCGATCTGATGGCGACGCATGAAGCCAATCACCATGCGGCCGAATACGCCCGCGCCAGAATGAGCGAGGTCATCAAGGATCCGGCCATCGTCGATCTGTTGTTGCCCAACGATCATCCGGTCGGCGTCAAGCGGCTCTGTCTCGACACGCATTATCTCGAGACTTTCAATCAGCCGCATGTCGAACTGGTCGATGTCCGCAAGGCGCCGATCGAGAAGATCACGAAGACGGGTGTCGTCAGCGGCGGCAAGGAATACGAAGCCGACTGCATTGTTTTCGCGACGGGTTTCGACGCGATGACGGGCGCGCTGACCAGCATCGACATCGCAGGCAGAAGCGGCGTGAAGCTGCGCGACAAATGGGCGGCCGGTCCGCGCACCTATCTGGGTCTCGGCTCGGCCGGCTTTCCCAATCTGTTTTTCATCACCGGACCCGGCAGCCCGTCGGTGCTCTCGAACATGATCGTTTCGATCGAACAGCATGTCGAATGGATCGCCGATTGCATCGGACGTTTGACGGAAGGCAATATTCGTTCGATCGAACCGAAGAAAGATGCCGAGGACATATGGGTCGAACACGTCAACGAACTGGCGGCCGGAACGCTCTACCCGCAAGCGAACTCCTGGTACATGGGCGCCAACATTCCCGGCAAGCCACGTATCTTCATGCCTTATGCGGGCGGTGTCGGCGTCTATGGCGAGAAGCTGGCCGAGGTCGCGGCGGCCGATTATGAGGGCTTCGAACTGGGCGCGTGACAGCGAAAAACCGCTGCAGACCCCCCCTCTGTCACGAAACTGTCATAAAACTGTCACAAATGACCGTGGCGGGGCGTCGAAAAAAACTTGTCCCCGCTTTTGATGCCGCTCGAAAGCGGGGATAACCTGAACTTATCCCCGCTTTCGGAGCCCCGCCGCCGGACCGGCCGGTCGCCGCGACCCGAACACAAGGACAGACAGCATGACGCGCGACAGAAAACTCCGGATCGCGGTGATCGGCGCCGGCGCCTCGGGCATCATGGCGCTGATCAAGCTGCGCGAGGCGGGCATCGAAGATGTGACGATCTACGAGAAGGCCGACGCGCTGGGCGGCACCTGGCGCGACAATCGCTATCCGGGCGTCACCTGCGACGTGCCCTCGCATGGCTATCGCTATTCCTTCGAACCCAATCCCGAATGGAGCCGCGTCTGCGCGCCGGGGACGGAAATTCTCGATTACCTGAAGGATGTGGCGCGCAAGCATAATGTCGAGGCCTCGATCCGCTACGGCCATGAGGTCACGCGTGCCGACTGGCGCGACCGCCGCTGGCATCTCGAAACATCGAAGGGCGATCAGGGCGCTTTCGATGCGGTGATCACCGCGACCGGCATTCTGCATCACCCGGTCATGCCCGATATTCCGGGTCTCGACGATTTCGAAGGCGAGGCCTTTCATACCGCGCGCTGGAAGGACGAGGTCTCGCTCGCGGGCAAACGCGTCGGCGTGATCGGCACCGGCTCGACGGCGACGCAGATCGTCGGCGCGGTCGTCGACGAGGTGGCGCATCTGTCGCTTTTTCAGCGTACGGCGCAATGGATTCTGCCGCTGCCGCAGGCGCCGATCCCCGAGGAACAGAAGGCGCTCTACCGCGCCGATCCGGCGCTGCTCGAACAGGAGTATCAACGTATCTCCTTCGAGAACAATTCGAAATTCGCCGCCGCGATCGTCGGCGCCAATCCGGGCGCCTATCGGGCGATGGTGACGGCGTGTGAGGAAAATCTCGCCCGCGTCGCCGACCCCGTGCTGCGCGCCAAGCTGACGCCGAGCTATGCGGTCGGCTGCAAGCGCATGATCCTGTCGGACAATTTCTACGAGGCGCTGCAGCGGCCCAACGCCGAACTGGTGACAGAAGGGATCGAACGCTTCGAGCGCGACGGCATCCGCACCAAAGACGGGCGGCTTCATCCGCTCGACGTGATCGTGCTGGCGACCGGCTTCAACACGCATCAGCTGTTCCGGCCGATGGAAGTGACGGGGCGCGGCGGCAAGACGATGGACGTCGCCTGGGCCAAGGGGAACGAAGGCTACAAGGCCGTCACTGTGCCCGATTTTCCCAACTGGTTCATGATCGGCGGACCGAACAGCCCGATCGGAAATTTCTCCTGGCTGCTGACGGCCGAAAACCAGTTCAACTTCGCGCTGAAGCTGATCCTGAAGCTCCGGGACGGGAACGTCTCGGAGATCGCGCCGAAGCGCGAAGCGGCACAGGCCTTCAACGAAGCGGTGCGCGCCAAACTCCCCGACACGGTCTGGGCGACCGGCTGCCAGAGCTGGTACATTGACCCGCATGGCAACATCGCCTCATGGCCCTGGACTTACGAGAAGTTCGAGGCCGATATGCGCGAGCCGGTCTGGGAGGATTTCGAGGTCGCCTGACGGCTCACTC
>JAUXOE010000254.1 GCA_030682415.1 Parvibaculum sp. | reverse complement strand
GTCGCCTTCGAGAATATCGCCATGCCGGACCTCGACATCCGGCTTGAACGCCATGTCGCCGTCTTCCTCGACCTTGACGTCGTCGGCGGCCCCGCCGGCGCCTTCCATGCCCGCGCCATGCGGCCCGAAAGCATAGGTCGGGGCGCCGGTCAGCGATTTCAGCGGCTTTGCGGCCGGCGAGTGATCGGAATGAGTGTGGGTGATCAGGATGTGGGAAACGGTCTCGCCCTCAAGCGCGGCCAGCAGCGCCTCGACATGCGGCATCAGCAGCGGACCCGGATCGACGACCGCGACATCGCCATGGCCGATGATATAGGTGCCGGTGCCCTTGTAGGTGAAGGCGGAAGGATTGTTGGCGACGACGCGGCGGATCAGCGGCGACACCGCGTCGCAAGCGCCGTAATCGAAGCTGATGTCGCGGACGTAAGGGATCTGGACGGACATGGGACGCTCCTCCCGGTTGCGGGCCGGAGAATGGACTGTCCGGCGGCGCGCTTCAACCCATGCGATGGCGGGTCGCGCGGCGGTCGACACCGCCGCCTTGCGCCAGGCGCGACAGGTTGGCCCGCATGCGGACCATCATCTCGATGAAATCCTGCCGCTCGTCGTCGCTGAAGCCCGAAAAGGCCGCATCGAGAATTTCATCGCCCGCGTCCCACATCTGGTCGAGCAGCGGCTGCGCCTTGCCGGTGAGGAAAAGCTGCTGGGCGCGCCGGTCCTTCGGATCGGGACGGCGCTCGACCAGGCCGAGCGCGGCGAGCTTGTCGACCAGCCGCGCCACCGTGATCGGCTGCACCTCGAGAAGATCGGCAAGCCCGACCTGGTTCAAACCCTGATGGCGCGACAGATGGGCAAGTGCCCCCCATTGCGCCTGGGTGAGGCCGCTGACGCGCTCGGTGAAGGCAACCCGCATCAGCCGCGAATTGTCGCGCATCAGGAAGCCGGTGGCGCGTTCGGGGTTCTGGTCGGAACCGGCGCCTTGCGCCTGGTGCCCGGCGGCATCGGCGGGGATGCCGGCGCCGCGGTCGATTTTCAGTTCTGGCATTGCGATACCATGCACGGCTGTCTAAGGGTCTGACCACTAATAAGCATGGCTTATCATATCGGTCGGGCCTGACGCAGCGCAAGGGCCGCTTTGGGCCGCCGGGCATCCGGGATGGCCCCGGACGCCCGGCGGGCGGATCAGTAGAGGCCGGCGATATAGACGATCAGACCGGCCGAATAGACCCAGAGCAGGGTGTAGCCGGCGGCGGCCGTGGCATCCGAGAGGTTGAATTCGGCACGGGTGCGCGCCGCCTGGGCCTTGGCGGCCGTCCAGAAGCGGCTGGCGCGGGCGCTGAGGCCGGCGCCCAGGGGGCGGGGCTCGGTGGCGAGGGGAGAGATCGGGTGCTGCGCGGTGGTCATGGGACTTGCCTCTCACAAAGATGATACGAGAGCTCGGCCCGGCCGTTTCCTTGGGGGGAGAACGTCTGATTCAGCGTCCTTTGTTGCCTAGATAATATGTTGCATTGCACAAACTGACAAGATGTCAGGAGTGAAATTTTTGCGACGCAAGGCATATGTTGCTGCAATGCAACACAAACCCCGCCCGAAGGCGGCGCTTTGGCGGTTTCGGGCGGCCGGCAGCGCTCAGATCTGGCGGCCGGCCTTCTCCCAATAGGGTTCGCGCAGCTTGCGCTTGAAGATCTTGCCGGAATCCTCGCGCGGCAACTCGCTCTGGAACTCGACCAGACGCGGCACCTTGTAGCCGGCGATACGCTCGCGCAGGAACGCCTTCACATCGGCTTCCTTCAGCGTGGCGCCCGGCTGCGGCTGGACGACGGCGCAAAGCGCCTCGCCGAACTCGTCGTCCGGGATGCCGAACACCGCGCAGTCGCCGACGCCCGGCATCTTGTGCAGCTCGGCTTCGATCTCGGCCGGGTAGATGTTGACGCCGCCCGAGATCACCATGTCCTTGGCGCGGTCGCAGAGATAGAGAAAGCCGTCTTCGTCGAGATAGCCGATATCGCCGAGCGAGATCAGGCCGGCCTTTTCGGCACGGCGGCGCTTCTCGTCGTCGCCGTGATAGGTGAAGTCGGCGATCGACGGCACGCGGCAGACGATTTCGCCGGTGGCGCCCTTCGACAATGGCTCGCCATTCTCGCCGAGCACCAGAATTTTCGCGCCGCCGACGGCTTTGCCGACGGTGCCGGGATGGGCCAGATATTCTTCCGAATTGCAGAACACGACCGCGCCGGTTTCGGTGCCGCCGTAATATTCGAAGATCACCGGCCCCCACCATTCGATCATCGCCTGCTTGATATGGACCGGGCAGGGGGCGGCCGCATGCACGACGAAGCGCAGCGAGGAGAGATCGTATTTCTTCTTCACCGCGTCCGGCAGTTTCAGCAGCCGCACGAACATCGTCGGCACCATGTGCAGATGCGTGACCTTGTGTGCCTCGATCATCCGGAGCAGTTCTTCCGGGTCGAAGCGCGGCTCGAGGATGAGGTTGGCGCCGACGCGGAAGCCGAAAAGCCCATAGGCGTTGGGCGCCGAGTGATACATCGGCCCGGTGACCACGGTCACCATCTCGCTCGGGTTGCCATGTTCGGGCGTGAAGCCCATGACCTTGCTGATGATCTGCAGCGTGGCGGCGGCCTGGTCGGCGGTCGGCGGCGCGCGACGCACGCCCTTCGGATGGCCGGTGGTGCCCGACGTATAGATCATCGTGCCGGGCGGCTCGGCAGGACCGGCTTCGACGGGATCGAATTTTTCGAGCCAGCGGCTCCAGTCCTCGGCGCCTTTCGGCAGCGCGGCCGCCTCGGCCGATATGCCGTAGGCGGACATGATTTCCGCCGGCGTCTCGACGACGAAAACCGGAACGTCCTTCGGAATGGCCTTTTCGATGCCGCGATAGAGATCGGCATGGATGACGATCGCCTTGGCGCCCGAATTCTCGAAAATGTAGCGCGCCTCGTCGGGCGAATTGTGCCAGTTGACCGGCGTCGAATAGGCACCGACCAGACCGGCCGCGACCGAGGCCTCGAAGAACGGAAAATCGTTGCGGAGATAGACGGCGACAACATCGCCCGCCCCGATGCCAAGGCTTTTGAAACCGCCCGCTGCCCGCGCCGCCCGCAAGGCGAGCGTCGCATGATCGACCACGCGCGCGCCCGACCGCACCACCGCTCCACTCATCGTCGCCTCCCCGGATGACATTTTTCGTTGGCCGGAGTGTAGCAGCGCTGGCGGCCCTGTCATGGGGTTCGCCGGGGTTGACGTTGCGTCAGCTGTACCGCGCCTCGCGCTTCTCGCCCTTGTTGCCCGCTTTCACTTCGCCGAGCGCCCATTCGAGATCGGCGAGATAGATGTCCGTTACCTGCGCATGGAAGGGCGACAGCATCAGATGCAGGCCTTTGGGTTCGGTGGTCAGGCTCGTAAACCAGCCGCGCTCGAACAGCTTGCCCCAGACGGCGAAGGGATCGACCTCGTCATGGGTAAAGGCGATCAGGCCAAGCTGCGGCCGCCCGAGAATGCGGAAGCCGAGCTTCGTCACGCCGGCCTCGATTGCCGCCCGCGCATCGGTGACCAGCTTGTGCTTGGCGCGGTAGCCTTCGACGCCGAGAAAATTCATCACCGCCCAGGCGGCCGCGATCGCACCGCCAGGCCGCGTACCGGCCAGCGTCGGCGTCACCATGCGTCCGCCCGGCCAGTCGGCGCAGTCGAAGATCATGTGGGCACGCAACGCTTCCGAGCGGAACAGAACCGTCGAAGCGCCCTTGGCGCAATAGCCATATTTGTGCAGATCGGCCGACATCGAATGCACGGCCGGTACCGCGAAGTCGAAAGGCGGAATATCGGCGCCGTTCATGCGCACGAAGGGCGCGATATAGCCGCCGACACAGGCGTCGACATGAAGCCAGAGCTTCTTGCGCTCTGCCATTGTGCCGAGCGCTTCGATCGGATCGATCAACCCGTAGGGAAAGCAGGGCGCCGAGCCGACCAGCATGATGGTGTTGGCGTCGGTCGCCTGTTCCATGGCCGCGACATCGGCCACGAGATCGGCGCAAGGGACGCGCCGGATCTCGATTTCCATCATCTTCGCCGCCTTGTCGAAAGCCGGATGCGCCGACCATGGCGCGACGATGTTGCAGGGCCCGGCGACACCTTTCTCCTTCCGCGCATAGTCGCGCGCGGTCTTGACCGCCATGGTGATCGAATCCGTGCCGCCCGAGGTAATGTTGCCGGCCGCCCCCTCCGGCGCGTGGAGAAGCGAGAGGCCCATTGCGACGACTTCGTCTTCCATCCGTTTCAGGCTCGGAAAGGCCAGCGGTCCAAGCCCGTTCTCGGACATGAACATCGTATAGGCTTCTTTCTGCACCTCGGCGACGTCGGGCCCGGCATTGAAGACATAAACGGCCGTCTTGCCGTCGCGCCATTTGACGTCGCCCTGCGCGCGGTCCGTCATCTCGGCTTTCAGCGCCGCCCAGTCCGTACCCTTTTCCGGCATTGTCGTGCCCATCCGTCTTCTCCCCTCGGTTGAAGGGAGAAGACTAGCAGATCGGCCGCCCGTGACACCAACAGACCGGCATCAATGATGATGCGCGTGGCCGCCTGCGCCATGAATGAGCATCAGCCCGGGTGCGGGGCGCGGCAGGTTTCCGGCGCCGGGAACCGGGAGCTGGTCCCAGGCGATCTCGCCCTCGGTGCAGGTCTGTGCCACCGGGAAGAACAGCATCATGACTTCCGGATCGTCGGGCAGCTTGGCCTGGAAGGCGAACTCGTCGAAGCGGTCGTCGGCGAGCGGCCCACCCTCCCATGTCACCTCGACGACACCCTCGGTCAGCGTCTTGCCGTGGTTCTCGTAGGCGCCCGCATATTTGGCGATGCGCGTTGTCTCGACCCAGCCCGGCTTCGGCTGCGGCTTGACCGCAATGACGCCCTCGGGGACGCGGATCGAAATGCGCGTCGTCGCCGCGCCGTCGCAGCCATGTGGCACGCGGAACGTCGCCTTGTAATAGCTGCCGGCGGCCGCCTCGCTCTTGTCGAGCGTGACGTGAGCGAAGGCGGGGGCGGCAAGCGATACCGCCAGCCCGAATGCCAATGCGGTTTTCCTCATGTTCGTTTCTCCTAGAAGGCGACCTTCAGTCCGGCGAAGAAGCTGCGCCCCTCACCCGG